>NZ_JBHXPF010000019.1:0-121216 GCF_042718715.1 Streptomyces sp. NPDC058576
ACCGCTGCGGTCAGGGCCGCGACGAGAACTGCTTTGCGCATCTGTGTCTCCTACGAGGTGCGACTCCCGACCATCGGGCGTCAAGAGCGACGAGAACACGTGCGCACCTGAGCCGCCCTTCGAGCTGGACCATCCAGCCCGCACCCGCATGGGTAGCCGATCGATATTCCCGCCCGGCGGGGACAGGCCCACCGCGCCGTCGACGAAGCTCGCACACAGGCCACGAGGTCTCGTCGGCACCGTCGTACGGCCTTCGGTTCAGGCGGCGGCCGGAGCACCGATGGGGTGAGAGGCGTGGAGGAAACGGAGACCAGGGCACGGCAACGGCATCGGCATGCCGCTCGCTCGCCGAAGTGCTCTTCACCCCCGCGACTTCGAACTTCAGGCGTTCGTCGACGCCGCGTAAGGAGCGTGGCTCAGGGGGCTGACCAGTTCGGCGAGGGCGCGTTCCAGGTCGTGGAGGTGGGCCAGGGCGGGCTCTGCCGCGGTGGCACGGTGCGCGGGGGCAGGCGCTGCCGGGGTCGCGCCGGGCCGGGGCGCGGTGAGGATCTCGACCGCGGACTGGACCCGCCAGCAGGCAGCCGCGAGGCGGGCGTCGTGCGAGGCGTCGGGATCGGCGGCGACAAGAGCAAGGCTGCGGACCTCACGGGCGCAGTCGTCGAGCAGGGCCACGACCTTGCGGGCGCGAGCCTTCCGGGCACGAAGGGGGTTGAGCGGGTGAATCAGGGGCGCGAGGGAGAGCCGTACCCGCCCCAGCAGGAGTTCGAGCTCGGCGATGTGGGGCTCGGGGTCGGCGCCCGGGGCGCCGGCGAGACGCGCGGCGGCCTGGGCGGTGCACGCGTGGACACAGGCCAGTGCGCGCTGGATCCAGGAATGGGTCGTCGCGTGCGTGGTGACGGGAAGCACCACCAGCACCGCGAGGGCGGCCCCGAGCGCCCCGACCCCGGTCTCCGTCAGCCGCAGCACAAGCAGTCCGGGGTTCAGGACTCCGAGCAGTCCGTAGAGGAGGGAGACCATCAAGGTGACGGAGAAGATCATCCAGGAGTACGACACCGCCGCCGTGTAGAAGATCCCGAAGACGCACACCGCCACCAGGATCATCGTGCCCGTGAGGTTGCCGTGGAGGGGAATCGCGATGAGCAGTCCGGCGGGAATTCCCAGGACGGTGCCCAGAACCCGGCGGAAACCGCGCACCAGGGTCTCACCGCGCGACGCCGTGTTCACGAAAATCCACCAGGCCGTGCCCACCGCCCAGTACCAGCGGTCCTGTGACAGCACCTGCCCCACCCCCAGAGCGAACGCGCACGCCACAGTCGCCTGTATCGCCTGGCGGGTCGTCACCCGTTCCAGACCCCGCCCTCCCGCCGGAGCGGGAACAACCGCCGGCGGATAGCGGCGCTCGAAACACCAGAGACCGAAACGGACCGACGAGGAGACCAGGAGGGCCAGGACGACAGCGACGAGAAGCTCGGGCAACTGGGCGAGAGTCGCGTGCAGGAACTGGGCGACGAAGAACATCATGAAAGCGAAGATCCCGAGCGCGTTCCCGCGCGGACCCCATCGTCGCGCGAAGACTCCCGCGCCGATCACTGCCAGGAAAGCCAGGTCCCGGACCAGGGGGACATCATGCAAGGCGCTCGCGAGCGCGAGTACGGGGAATCCGATCACCGGCAGCAGGGCGGTGGTCCGGACCTGAGCGCGTACGTCCGCGTCCGTGACGGTGAACAGGGCCAGCAGAGCGGCCAGGCCGCCCGTGATGGCGGCGACCAGCGAGTGCCCGGCCACCGCGCACGCGGCCACCGCACCGCCGACCCCCACGACGGAACGCGCGGCACTCCGCAAGCGCAGCCGACCCGGATCCGGTGCTACGAGCAGCCTCTTCAGCACACTTCCCCCCCTTCTGCGTCACCGCGGGACTCGCATGAAAAAGGCGCCGCGGAAGTCCGCAGCGCCATCGACATCACCATTGCAGCACCTATCGGGCCCGTGGATCAAACCAGCAGGAATATGCTGTACCAATGGACCAGCACAGCGGCCGAAATTTCGGCCACCAGCATGCCAACGGACCAGAGACTCGGAAGGAGATCCGCGGATCATGGCGGTGGACGCTCTCGACACCCGGATCCTGCGCCTGCTGATCGAGCAGCCGCGCACCAGCGTCCGCGAGTACGCGCGCATCCTCGGCGTGGCCCGCGGCACGTTGCAGGCCCGGCTCGACCGGCTGGAGCGCGACGGTGTGATCACCGGCACCGGACCGGCCCTCTCCCCCGCCGCGCTCGGTCATCCCGTGCTCGCCTTCGTCCACCTGGAGGTCACCCAGGGACATCTGGTGGAGGTGGGCGACGCCCTGGCGGCCGTGCCCGAGATCATCGAGGCGTTCTCGACGACGGGCGGCGGCGATCTGCTCACCCGTGTGGTCGCCCGGGACAACGGACACCTGGAAGACGTGATCCAGCGGCTGATCCAGCTGCCGGGGGTCGTCAGGACGCGGACCGATGTGGCGCTGCGCGAGCGGGTGGCGCACCGGGTGCTGCCGCTGGTGGAGGCCGTGGGGCGGGCCGCCGGCGACCGGGACCGGCCGGGCCCCGGGACCGGTCAGGGGTGACCAGACCGGCCGGTCCGGGCTGCGGCATGCTGTGACCATGACCTCTCACCCCGTGACCGCGTCCGGCCTCCACGTGATCTTCGACCTCGACGGGACGCTGGTGGACAGTGAGCCGAACTACTACGAGGCGGGGCGCCGACTGCTCGCCCGGTACGGGGTGCGGGACTTCGGCTGGGAGGTCCACACCCGGTTCATCGGCATCAGCACCCTGGAGACGCTGACCGCCCTGCGCGCGGAGTACGGGATCGACGCCCCGCTCCAGGAACTGCTCGCCGGGAAGAACGCCCTGTATCTGGAGCTCGCCGGGGCGTCGACGGTGGTCTTCCCGCAGATGCGGTTGCTCGTGGAGCGCCTGCACGCGGCCGGGGTGCCGATGGCGGTGGCCTCCGGCTCGTCCCGGGCCGCGATCGAGGCGGTGCTCGCGGTCACCGGGCTCGACGCCTGCATCCCGCTGTACGTCTCCGCCGACGAGGTCCCGCACGGCAAGCCCGAGCCGGACGTGTTCCTGGAGACGGCCCGGCGGCTGGGGGCGGAGCCGGCGGACTGCGTGGTGCTGGAGGACGCCCCGGCCGGAGCGGCGGCCGCGCACGCGGCGGGCATGCGGTGCATCGCCGTCCCCTACGTACCGGAAACCGCGTCCGATCCGGCGTTCAAGGCCGCCGACCTGCTGTTCGAGGGCGGGCAGTCCGCGTTCACGGCCGAGGCCGCGTACCGTCGGCTGTTCCGCTGACCCGGGAGCGGGCGGCCGACGGCTGTTCGGCTGCCCCGAGGGCGGGCGGCCGACGGCTGTTCGACTGCCCCGGGGGCGGTGGGCGCTCCGGTTCGCGAGACGGGCCGGGAGGTGTGCCGGGCCGTCAGGCGAGCTTGGTGAAGCGGCCTTCGGGGCATCCGGGCCCCGCCGGACCGATATCCTGATCATGTCGTTCGCCGCACGCCCAGGACTCCGCCGGAGACCGGGGGCCGCGGGGGGTCCGACAGCCGGAGCGGGCCACCATTCGAGATAGGTGTACAGGTGCTGGTAGCTGGTCGGTACCGATTGGTATCCCCCATCGGTCGTGGCGGCATGGGCGAGGTGTGGCGCGCGACGGACGAGGTGCTGGGGCGTGCCGTGGCCGTGAAGCTGCTGCTGGGGGACCAGGCGGACGCCTCGTCGACCGCCCGCTTCCGGCTGGAGGCCCAGACCGCCGCCCGGTTGAGTCACCCGCATCTGGTGGCGGTGTTCGACTTCGGGGCGTGGGAGGACCGGTTCTTCCTGGTGATGGAGCTGGTCGAGGGGCAGAGCCTCGGAGATCTGCTGGCCGCCCAGGAGCGCGTCCATCCCGAACAGGTCGCCCTGATCGCGGGTCAGGCGGCCGCCGGGCTGGCCGCCGCGCACCGCCAGGGCATCGTCCACCGCGACATCAAGCCGGGCAACCTGATGCTGGACGCGGACGGTTCGGTGAAGATCGGCGACTTCGGGATCGCCCAGTTCGTCGACGATCCCTCGACCGCGCTGACGACGGCGGGGCACATCGTCGGCACGAGCCTCTACCTGGCCCCCGAGCGCGCACTGGGGCGCACCGCCGACTCCGCGTCCGACATGTACTCCCTGGGCTGCGTCGTCTATCAACTGCTGCTCGGACAGCCCCCGTTCCGCTCGGACACGGCGACCGCGACGCTGTACCAGCATGTCGACACCCCGCCGGTCCCGCTGCGGCAGCGCGGTGTGGAGATCTCCGCCGCCTTCGACTCGTATCTGCTCGGGCTGCTGGCCAAACAGCCGGAGGAGCGGCCCACCGCGCAGCAGGTGTCCGACTGGTTCCGCACCGACGCCTGGCGCGGCCGGCCGGAGCCCCTCCCCCTGCAGGCGCCCACCTCCCACCGGGCGTCCGCCCCCATGGCCCCGAAACCCTCACCCGCCGCGCCGTCCGCGCCGGTCGGCCCGACGACGTACCGGCTCCCGGGCCCGACGGGGCGAAGACGGCAGGCGCCCACCCGCTCGGCTCCGGCCCGCCGTCGCACTACCCGTGAGGCGATCCGACGGCGCCCCAGGGTGGCCAGCGCCATCGCGGGCACGGCGACGTTCCTGGCCGCCGTGTATCTGGGGATGATCCTGTTCTCCCCGGACTCCAGCTCCGCCGGCACGCCGGATCAGAGCCCGTCCTCGGTGCCCTCGCAGGACGCCGGCGACGGCGGCCGGCAGCAGGGAGATCCACAGCCGGGCGAGGATCAGCAGGGAGATCCACAGTCGGGCGGGGATCAGCAGGGCAGGGATCAGCAGAGCGAGGACCAGGGCCAGAACCAGGGCCAGGGCGACCGCGGCCAGGGCCGGGATGACGGGGATGGGGACTGGGGCGGGGAGGACGAGCGGGACGACTGAGTCCCGGCCGTCGCTCCCCCGCCCGCCGTCACCAGCGGTCGTGGACCTCCGCACGGATCGACCGGTCGTACAGCTCCCGCACGGCGTCCAGCGTGCTCTGCGGCAACGGCGGCAGGGCGGCGGCGGCAGCGTTGGCGCGGGTCTGTTCCACCGAGCGCGCGCCGGGAATCACGCTGGTCACGCCCGGCTGCTGGATGATCCAGCGCAGCGCGGTCTGTGCGGGGGTGGCACCCTCGGGGGCCAGCTCGGCGAACTCGGCCGCCGCGGCGACGCCGGTGGCGTAATCGATGCCGGAGAACGTCTCGCCCTGGTCGAACGCCTCACCGTGCCGGTTGTACGTCCGGTGGTCCTCGGGGCCGAAGACCGTGTCCTTCGTGTATGTGCCGGAGAGCAGGCCGGAGGCGAGCGGGACCCGGGCGATGATGCCGACGCCCGCGGCGACGGCCGCCGGGAGGACCTCGTCGAGCGGCTTGAGGCGGAACGGGTTGAGGATGATCTGCACGCTCGCGACGCCGGGGCGCGCGATGGCGGTCAGCGCCTCGGCGCAGGTCTCGACACTCACCGCGTAGGCGGCGATCCGCTGCTCGGCGACCAGGGTGTCCAGGGCGTCGTAGACGGCGTCGGAGGAGTAGACGCTGCTGGGCGGGCAGTGCAGTTGCACGAGGTCGAGCGTGTCGGCGCCGAGGTTGGCCCGGGAACGGTCGTTCCAGGTGCGGAAGTTGTCCAGGACGTAGCTCTCCGGCACCTGATCGGCGCGGCGGCCCATCTTGGTGGCGACGAGGACGTCCGCGTCGGGGCGGTTCTTGAGGTAGCGGCCGATGAGCTGTTCGCTGCGGCCGTCCCCGTACACGTCCGCGGTGTCGAAGAAGGTGACGCCGGATTCGACGGCCGCGTCGAGGACGCCGAACGCGTCGTCCTCCGCGACCTCACCCCAGTCACCGCCGAGTTGCCAGGTGCCCTGTCCGACGACCGAGACGTCACGGCCGGTCCTGCCGAGTGTGCGCTGTTCCATGGGGATCATGCTATTCCGCTTCTCGCGCCGACAGGGGCGGGCGGGGTGGACGGCGGCAGGAGCACCTCTGCCACCGTCCACGTTTCGAAAGCCGCCGGACCGCGGACGCAGGACCGCGGCCGTCGGTCAGTCGCCTGTCGTCACACGGACGTAGTCGATGACCATCTGCTGCGGGAACTGGGTGGAGCCGTCGGGGTCGCCGGGCCAGTAGCCCCCGACCGCGAGGTTCAGGATGAGGAAGAAGGGCTTGTTGAAGACCCACTGGTTGCCGCCCACGTCGGCCGGGGTGCGCCGCTGGAAGACGTTGCCGTCGACGGACCAGGTGATGGAGTCGGGCGCCCAGTCGACGGCGAAGGTGTGGAAGTCGTCGGCGAACGCCTGACCGTTCGGCAGGGTGTACGCGGCGCCGATGCCGCCCGCGCCGGAGTACCCGGGGCCGTGCAGGGTGCCGTGGACCGTGCCGGGCTCGAAGCCGACGTTCTCCATGATGTCGATCTCGCCGCTGTTCGGCCAGCCGACGTTGCCGATGTCGTCGCCCAGCATCCAGAACGCGGGCCAGATGCCCTGGCCGCGCGGGATCTTGATGCGGGCCTCGACGTGACCGTAGGCGGCGGCGAACTTGCCGGAGGTGTTGAGTCGGGACGAGGTGTACTCGCACGCCCCGTACCAGCACTGGTAGTTGCCCGGGTTCTCCTTGCGGGCGGTGATCACGAGGTTGCCCTGGCCGTCGAGTGCGGCGTTGTCGTTGCCCGGCGTGTAGTACTGCCGCTCGTGGTTGTTGACGTTGTCGCCGGTCTCGGTCTGCCACTTGCCGCCGTCCACGGCGGCGCCGGCCGGACCGTCGAACTGGTCCTCGAAGGCGACGGCCCGGGTGCCCGGTCCGGGGGCCGGGGAGTCGGCGGCGGGTGCGGCGGACGCTCCGCCGGGGAGTGCGGTGAGGATGGCGGAGCAGCAGAGCAGCGAGGCCGCGTAGAGGGCGACACGACGGCGCCGGGTGACGCTGCGCGCCGTGGAGTGCGTGGGGTGCACGGTCATCACATCACTTCGCGTGGGGGGCATGCGCATGACAGGTCAACGCCGAGAGGTGAACGGTTGGGGCGATCACCTCGGACGCATATTTCAATTCTTGATTTAAGGGAGTGCCGCAGGAGCCGTCAATAACCTGGTCCAGACCGGAGAAGGAACGGCATGCCCCGAAGGCATATGCGACTGAAGACAGCGGGTCCATCGTGCGGTTCCCTCCGGGCGGCGGCAGAGTGGAGGTACGGATCGCGCGAAGGGAGCACGACGTGGAGAACGACGGCACACCGCGGCCCCACTTCGTCGTGCAGATCCATGACGCGCGACGCCTGCACTTCGACTTCCGGCTGGAGGTCGACGGCGTTCTGAAGTCCTGGGCGGTGCCCCGCGGTCCTTCGGAGAACCCCAGCGACCGCCGGCTCGCCGTGCCGACGGAGGATCACGCTCTGGAGTACCGCGAGTTCGAAGGGGTCATTCCCCGGGGCGAGTCCGGCAGCGGCACGGTCATCGTCTGGGACCAGGGCACCTACCGGCCGCTCGGGCACGACGGGCAGGGCGACTCCGTCCCCTTCGCCGAGTCCCTGGGGATGGGCCACGCGACGTTCTGGCTGTACGGGGCGAAACTGCACGGCGAGTTCGCGCTCACCCGCATCAAGAAGGGCGACGAGCCGGACAGCGGCGGCCATGAGGCGTGGCTGCTGATCAAGGCCAACGACCGCCTCGCCGTACGCGGCAGGCCCGGTTCGCCCGACCCGTACCACGCCCGGTCCGCTCGTACGGGACGGACGCTGCACCAGGTCGCGGCGGCGGCCCGGGGCCGCGGCGACTGACGCGCGCCGAGCGGAGTGCGGCCCTCTCAGGCTCCTCCGCCCGCGACAGCTCCTCCGCCCGCGATCCTGGCGAGCGCGTCGGTGTAGAGCGACCGCCGGTCTGGCCGGGCGTGGGCCTCGGCCCTGCGCAGGACCGGAACCGCGGCCCCGCCGAAGCCGATGAGCGCGTCCCGGGCGGCCCGCCGGACCACCGGCTTCGCGTGATCGAGGAGCCGGACGAGGTCGGGCAGCGCGGGCTCCCAAGCGGCGCGGCCCAGTGTCCGGACCGCCATGCGCACCACGTCCGGCAGCGGGTCGGACAGCAGGAGCGCGGTGAGCCGGGCGTGGGTGTCCCGGTCGAACAGGGCGCGCGAGGTCCGGTGTGCGTGTAGGCGCACCCCGGCAACCGGGTGGCGAAGCAACTCCTCGACCAGTGCGTGCAGTTCCGGGTCCGGACGGGTGCCGGGCGGGGGTGCGTGCTCCTCGACCAGGCGGGTGAGCACCTCGCGGGTCTGCCCGGGCGTGCCCGTGCGGGCGAGGCCGAGCAGTTCCGGCAGCGACGGGGGATCTGCCGGGGCCGCCGGGGCCCGGGACGGGGTGCGCAGGGAGGCGAGTGCGGCGGCGTCCTCGTGTGCGGCCCCGGGGGTGCGCAGGGGGCCGTCGACGAAGACGAGCGCGTCCGCCAGGGCCTCGCGGCCTTCGGTACGCAGGAGGCGCTCGGCCCGGGTCAGCGTGGGCGTCCGGAGCAGGCGCCGGCCGGCCAGCAGGTCGAGCAGCCCGAGGTCGCCCGCTTCGACGCGGGGCGCCAGGAGGTGGGCAAGGGCGTCGGCGGGAACGCGGTACAGCGCGGTGCGGGCGGCCTCGTGCACAGCGGGCGGACCGTGTTCCCACCACCCGACGATCAGTGGGACGAGCGGGGGCAGGTCGTCCTCGGGCAGCTGAGTCACCCAGCGCAACGCCCGCTCGGGCAGCACCCCGGGAGCGGTCAGTTCCTCGCGGCAGCTCTCGGAGAGGCGCGCCTCCGGGCGGGACGGCTCCGGGCGGGACGGCTCCGGGCGGGGCGCCTGCGGGCCGTGCGCCTCCAGGTGGGCGAGCAGATCCGGGGAAGTGACCTCGGGGAGCACGTCGACCCGGCCGTGCAGATACGCCCGCAGCACGGCACGCGACACCTCCGGCTCGGGCCAGCCCCGCAGGGCCAGCGCAGCGGCGGTCCGGCGCTCCGGGCTTGCGGCGTCGAGCATGGCCAGCAGCCGGGCCCGCTGGGCAGCCGATCGGGGCTGGTCGAGATCGTCCGCTCGCACCGGACGCGACGGTGCCCCGGCGGCCGCGCTCGCCGCCCAGGTCTCGGCGATGGTCCACTCGGGCGCGTCGAGCGGCTGGAGTTCGGTCATCCAGTCGACGAGTCGCGCCCGTACCGTAGGCGTGGCCCCCGGGTACGCCTCGACGAGCGCCACCAGCAGGTCCCGGGACCCGGGCACGGCGGGCGGGCGCCCGGCCCCTTCCGCACCGGGGCCACACGAGGCTGCGGCCCCGGCGGTGGCGCCACGCTCCCGGAACTCCGCCAGCCCTTCGGGCGTCCGTACCGACTCGGTCAACTCCTTTACCCACAGAGCCGTTTCGTCGGCCCCCACCCCGTTCGCGGGTACGCCGAACGCCTCACGGAGCACGGCGGGCGCGGCTCGCCAGGGGTCGGCGCCGAGGTGGGCGGCGGCCAGCGCCCGGTCGAGATCGGCGCGGACGAGTACCGCGCCGAGCCGCCGGAGCACCGTGAACGTGGAGGCGGCCGTCCCGGGCCCGGGTGGGCCGCCGGGGCCTGCGGGCGGCAGGGCGCGGAGCGCCTCGACGGCGGCGAAGCGCTGGACGACGGACAGGTGGGGTGCGACGGCGTGCAGAACGTCGATCAGCTCCCCGGCGAACCGCGCCGCCTCCAACTCCGGCTCCGGCTCCGGGTCCGGGTCGGCCGACTCTCCCCAGCGCGCGGCCCAACCGGTCGCCTCTCCCACGCCCGTGGCGACGTCGAACGCGGCGGTCAGCGTACCGGCGTGCCGGGCGAGCACCGCCGCCTCGTCGCCGGACCACGGTCCCGGGCACAGGCGCAGGGCGCACCGCACGAGGCGGCTGCGGAGACCGGCCTGACCGACGCTGTCGGCCAGGCCGAGCCAGTGGCCCAACAGGGCTCGTGCCGCGGCCGGTTCACGGGCGCCGACGGTGGCCGGGGGTGCGGGCCGACGGGCGATGCGCAGGGCGAGCGCCGGGTCCCAGCCGGCCCGCAGCAGGGCCGCCACGTCCGGGTCCGCCCCGGCCGGGGCCCCGCCCGGGGCGTTCGGCGGCATCGGCACTCCGTGCCGGGCCAGCGGTTCCGCCAGGTCCGCCACGGTGCCGACGGCGAGCCGCACACCGCCGTCGGCGACGAGCGCCAGCAGGGCGGGGACGGCCGGTGAGTCCCCCGCGTCGAGGGCGAGCACGGCCCGGGCGGTCACCTCGCGGTCGAGGGCGCTCAGCTGAAGCCGGCGGGCGCGTTCGTCCCCGGCCGCTTCGGCGGCGGCGAGGAGGGTCGCCACGTAGGCGTCGTCCACGACAGCCCGCAGCGCCCGGGTCAGCGCGGTCCGCAGCCCCGGGTTGTCGTCGCGGCCGAGCGCCCGCAGGAGATGCGGGACGGAGGCGGGCGCACCCGTGTGAAGCAGGGCGGCCGCCGCGGTCTTCCTGATGTTCATGTTCGGGTGGTGGAGGCAGGCGGCGACCGCCTCGCCCGCCCAGCGGGCCCGTGCCGCGCCCAGGGCCAGCAGAGCCGCCCGCACCGTCCGGATGTCCGGGTCGGAGGTCAGCGGGACGAGCGTCGCGGACAGGGCCCGCGCGTCCTCGCCCGAGGAGTCGTGGGCCAGGAGCGCGATGACGTGCTTGCGCACGTGCGGGTCGCGGGCGCGCAGCAGGCGGTGCACCCGGGCCCGGGTGGACGCGGTCGCGGGGACCTGGAGCAACGCCTTGAGCAGCACGGCCTGCTCGCCGCCGGTGAGCCCGGGGCGCTCCAGCAGGCGGAGCAGCGTCGCGGTGAGGAACGCGTGGCCCGCGCCGGTGTCGTCGGGGGCGTCGAGCAGACAGACGGGCCTGATCCACCGCCGCTTCCGCAGTCGGCTCCCGAGGGCGCGCACCGCTTCCAACGCCTCGGGCGGCAGCTCCGGTTCGCCGTCCGGCCGGGCCCGGCCGGCGGGTACGAGGCCGGGATACGGGGTGTCCGGCACCGGCCGGGGCGGGCCGGTGCCAGGACCGCGGGGCGCGGCGAGATCGCGCACGATGCGCAGGAGCAGGTCGGACACCAGGGGCAAGGTCCCCGTACCGGCGTACGCCGCGATCCGGCGGAGCGCCGCCACGGGGGCGTCCACGTCAACGCGGGCGCGGAGAACGGCGAGTTCCCGCTCGTCGGGGGCGCCGAGGTCGGCCTCGACGTCGCGCGGGAGGTGCTGGGGGTCCAGCTGGGCGAGCAGGTCCCGCCGCTGCCCGGGATCGTGGGTGAGGTGCCACAGGAGGGCCAGCGCCCGGTCGCGTACGGAGCGCAGTTCGGGTGCGACCGGGGGACGGGATGAGCCGCCCGGGGCCGGGGCCGGTCCGTCCCCCGCCGGACGCGAGCCGCCCGTGCCCTCGTGCGGGCTGTCCGGGGCCGGGGCCGGGCCGTCTGCCGCGCCGGCGACACCGAACGCTCGGGCCAGCGTCGATCGCGTACGGTCCCCGCCGATGGCCTCCAGGGCGACCAGCGCGGCGGCCGGAGCCGTGGGCAGCAGGGCGAGTACGGCCTCCTCGGCGTTCGGGGGGCGCAGGACGCGGATCGCGGCGAGAAACGGGCGCGGGGCGCGGGCGGCCGGGAGCAGCCCGGCGACGGCCTCGCCGATGGGGACGTCGGCAGCCCCCTGCCGCTCCAGGGCGACCAGCAGCTCCAGTCGGCGCGGCCAGTCCGGCGCGGTGGGCGGGGCGTCGGTGAGGGCGTCGAACAGCGGGCGGCGGCAGGTGTAGAGGACCGTGGCGATGTCCTCCGCCGGAAGGGTGCGGTCGGCCAGGGCCAGGTCGAGGAGCGGCCCGGCGTCCTGATCCGCCGGGAAGTGGCCGCGCCGGTGCAGCCCGCGCAGACAGGTCAGCACCGGCCCGGCGAGCAGGAGGGGGTCCGTGGCGGCCAGGGCCACCAGGCGGCCGATGTCGGTGCGTTCCGCCCGTTCGCCCAGGAGTTCCACGGCCCGGCGGCGCAGGTCCGGTGCCCCGGACGGATCTTCGGCCGTGCTCCACAGCACCGTCTGGTGACCGTGCCGGGCTCCGGCGACGAGTGCGGCGGCCGCAAGCGCCGCAGGCCCGCCGCGATCGGTGCCCCCACCGTCCCGGGTACCCGCCGACCGGGTCAGCAGCGAGGAGGCCACGGGGGTCGCCGCCGCCCAGGGTTCGGCGAGTTCGCGCAGCGCACCGGTCACGACGCCGTGGTCGGGCGCGTCGAGCAGTCGGACCAGCAGACCGCGCGTGAACGCCGGTGCAAGCAGCCCGGCGTGCAGTCCGTCGCGGGCCAGCCGCAGCGCCTCGGCCTGGAGGACCGGGTCCCCGGTGCCGACGAGTTCGGCCACGAGGTGGTCGGGGCGGTGCGCATCGGCCGCGTCGCTCTCGCGGACGGCCCGGTAGAGGAGTTCGCCCGCCGGTTCCGTGCGCAGGACCGTGGGGTCGCCGAGGAGTTCGGTCCGCAGCCAGGCGATCCGTACCCGGACGGGCAGCGCGGCCGCCCGCCAGTCGGGCAGCCGCCGGCGCGGCTTCCGCGCCCCGAGCCGGGCGTGGACTCCGGCGAGCAGGAGGGATTCCTCGGGCGACTCCCCCGGCGAATCGGGCAACAGACGCTTCGGCAGGGCCAGATGTCCGGCCCCGTCCTCTCCCCTGCCACCGGCGTCCGCAGTGTCCGGGGCATCTGAGATGTCCGGGGCGTCCGGCGTATCCGTGCGTTCGGCGAGGAGGGTGAGGCCGAGGTGCCGTATCCGGGGTGCGGGATGCCGGACCATCCGGCCGAGCAGGTCCGGCGGGCAGGTGCGGGCGTCGAGGCGCCGGGCGAGGAGACCGGCGTCGGCTCGGTCGAGGGCGTCGCTGATCTGTTCGTCCGGTCGGGTGGTCACCGACGGATGGTAGACGTCCGGTCGGCCCTGTCGCCCCCGGTTATCCGGACGCCGGGTACCGCCCCGGCCCGTCCTGATCGATGATGTTGCCCGGGGCCGCCGCCCCGGCAGGAGCAACGGCCGTTGGACGAAGGGGTTGTGATGCGGGAACTGCCACCGGACCCGGCGACGACGGACGCGGGCGAGGTGTCCCGAACGGGAGCGGACGCCCAGGTGATCGTGGTGGGCGCGGGTCCGGCCGGCTCCTCGGCCGCGTACCACCTGGCACGGGCCGGCGTGGACGTGATCCTCCTGGAGAAGGCCCGCTTCCCCCGCGAGAAGGTGTGCGGCGACGGTCTCACCCCGCGGGCGGTGCACCAGCTCATCCGGATGGGCGTCGACATCACGGCACCGGGCTGGACACGTGTCCGCGGGATGCGCTGGGTGGCCGGGAGGCACCGGGTGCACATCGAGTGGCCGGCGCTGGGCCGCTACCCGGACTTCGGCCTCTCCCGCAGCCGGCACGACTTCGACGACATCCTCGCCCGGCACGCCGTGACGGCGGGGGCGCGGCTGTACAGCGGCTGGAAGGCGGAGCGGCCGCTGACGGACCGGGCGGGCCGGGTCATGGGGGTCGCCGCGTCCTCGGACTCCCCGGACGTCCCGGGGCCGGTGGACTTCCGCGCGCCGATCGTGATCGCCGCCGACGGGGCGTCCGCCCGCCTCGCCCTGGCGCTGGGCCTGGAACGGGACCCCCGACGGCAGATCGCGACCGCCGCCCGGCGCTACTACCGCAGCCCCGAACTCTCCCGGGAGGAGTACCTGGAGCTGTGGGCCGACCTCCGCTTCCCCGACCGGGGCCCGTACCTCCCCGGCTACGGCTGGATCTTCCCGATGGGCGACGGCCGGGTCAACGTCGGGCTCGGGGCGCTCCCCCACCGGCGGCACGGCAAGGCGGACCTGCGCGCCACCCTGGACCAGTGGCTGGCCCGGACCCCCGAGGAGTGGGGGCTGCGCGAGGAGAACGCGGAGGGCCCGGTCCGCAGCGCCGCCCTGCCTCTCGGTTTCAACCGCCACCCGTTGTACGCCCGGGGGCTTCTGCTGGTGGGCGACTCCGGCGGGATGGTCAGCCCCTGGAACGGCGAAGGCATCGCCCAGGCGATGGAGGCGGGCGAGGTCGCCGCCGAGAGCGCGGCCCTCGCCCTCGCCCACCCTCAAGGGCCCCGCCGCGAACAGGTGTTGCACGGCTATCCGATCGAGATGAACCGCCGCTGGGGGCGCTACTACCGGCTGGGCAACACCGCCGCCGACCTGATCTTCAGCCGCTCGGGCTTCCAGCCGGTGCTCAACCGGTACGTCATGGGCTCGCCGTTCCTCCTCGACCTGCTGGCCCGGCTGCTCACCGACCTCACGGACAAGCCCTCGCGCGACGTGGCCGACCATGTCCTCAACACGGCGTTCCGCCTCGTCCCGGCCCCGGCCCTCGGTCCGGGTCGGCGCGGCGGGACTCGGGGCAGAACGCGCTGACGGGCGACGCCCCACCGGAGGAAGGGACCCGAGGAAGACGGCATGACCATCACCGCACGCGAACTCAACCGCGCCACGCTCGCCCGGCAGTTGCTGCTGCGGCGTGAGCCGCTGGACGCCGCCCGGGGGGTGCGGCGCGTGGTGGCGCTCCAGGCCCAGCAGCCGGCCTCGCCCTACCTCGCCCTCTGGAACCGGCTCACGGACTTCGATCCGGCCGGTCTCGACGCGGCGTTCACGGATCACACCGTCGTCAAGGCGACGCTGATGCGGCTCACCCTCCATGCCGTGCACGCCGAGGACCACCCGGCCTTCCGGGAGGCCATGCATCCGGTGGTGCGCGCGTCCCGGCTGGGGCCCCGCTTCACCGACTCCGGGCTGACGGCCGAGGACGCCGACGAACTCGTCCCCCGGCTGCTGGAGTTCACCGAGCGGCCCCGGACCACCGCCGAGTGCGAGGCCTGGCTGGGCGACCGGCTGGCTGCGCCGCCGAAGCCGGGCGCCTGGTGGGGGCTGCGGCAGTACACCCCGCTGCTCCACGCGCCCACCGCGCCGCCGTGGTCCTTCGGTCACCGGCCCTCGTACATCGCACCGCGCACCGGCCCCCCGCGAACGGATCCGGAGGCATCGGCCGCTTCGCTGCGGACGCTGGTCCTGCGCTACCTCTCGGGGTTCGGGCCCGCGTCGGTCGCGGACGTGGCGCAGTTCGCGATGGTCGCGCGGACCAGGGCGCGGGCGGCGCTCGCGGAGCTCGCCGGGGAGCTGGACCGGCTGGAGGGGCCGGAGGGCGAGGAGCTGTTCGATCTGCCGGGTGCTCCGCGGCCGGACGCGACGACGCCTGCGCCGCCCCGGCTGATGGCGATGTGGGACAGCGTCCTGCTGGCGTACGCGGACCGGAGCCGGGTCCTCCCGGCCGCGTACCGCAGGGTCGTGATCCGTGCGAACGGGGACGTGCTGCCGACGCTGCTGGTCGACGGGTACGTGGCCGGGGTGTGGCGGCCGGTCGCCGGGGGCGTCGAGGCGAGCGCGTTCCACCCGCTGCCCGACGAGGTCTGGGAGGGGCTCGCCGTCGAGGCCCGGTCGCTGGTGGGGTTCCTCGCCGGCCGGGAGCCGGAGGTGTACCGGCGCTACGGCCACTGGTGGAGCCGGCTCCCGGGCGCCACCGTGCGGCTGCTGCCCGGCGGTTGAGGGCGGACCCCCGATCCGTGATTCCGGGCACGGGTGCTCTACAGGCCTGTAGATTACGGTCTGCCGTCCCGTCAGGGATCCGGCCGGCTCCGTGTCCGCTCCGCCCCGGAGAAATCCGCCCCAGAGAAAGCAGCAACCATGTTCGGGATCGGCGAGCTCACTCTCCTTCTCCTGGTGATCGTGGCGGTGCTGGCCGTGAAGCGGCTGCCCGACCTCATGCGGTCGGCCGGGAAGGCCGCGCGCATCCTCAAGAGCGAGAAGCGGGCGCTCAAGGACGAGGACGGCGCCGGCGACCCGCACCGGCCGTCTTCCCGGGTGATCCGCGGGGAGACGGCCGAGCGGGACGCCTAGGGGGCGGCCTCGCTGTGTCTCAGGCGGTGGTCTCCGCCATGTCTCAGGCGGTGGCCTCGGGGGGCGTCGCCGGGTGCAGCAGCCTGGCGAGCAGGTCGTCCAGGCTGACGAGCCCGGTGATCCTGCCCTCCCCGTCCCGTACGACGGCGATCGTGGCCCGCCGGTCGCGCAACTGCTCCACGGCGTGTGCCGCGGTCGCGTCCGGAGCCAGCTCGGGGACCGGGCGGGCCAGGGCGCGGGCGAGGACGTCCCGGCCTCCGGCGCGGGCCACGAGGGCGTCCCTGGCGTGTACCGATCCGAGGACCTCCTCCCCGTCCCGCACCAACAGGCGGGTGCGGTCGGCCTCGGCCGCGGTGGCCAGGATGCGGTCGATTCCGGCGTCCGCCGGAACGGTCGCGATCCGCTCCACCGGAATCCGGAGTTCGGAGACCGGGGTCGCCGGCTCGGTCAGGGACCGCGTCATCAGTCCGGAGTCGCCCTTGCTGATCAGCCCGAGGCGCTCGGACTCCTCGATCAGATGGGTGAGCTGGTCACGGTTGTGCACGGAGGTGAGTTCGTCGCGCGGGGTGACCCGGCACAGCCGGACGAGGGCGTTGCTGACCGCGTTCAGCAGCCGGATCAGCGGGCGTACAGCGCCCACGACGGCCCGGAAGGCCGGGCTCAGCAGCATCGCGGAGCGCTCCGGGTGGGCGATCGCCCAGGATTTCGGGGCCATCTCGCCGACCACCATGTGCAGGAAGACGACGACGATCATCGCCAGCGCGAAGGCGATGCCGTAGCTGAGGGCCGCGGGCAGCCCGAGCCGCTCCAGCAGCGGGTCCAGCTCGTGCGAGATAGCGGGCTTGGACACGGAGCCCAGGCCCAGGGTGCAGATGGTGATGCCGAGTTGCGCTCCGGCGAGCATCAGCGACAGCTCACGCATCCCGGCGAGCGCCGCCTTGGCCCCGCGCTGCCCACGGGCGACGGCCTGTTCCATGCGATGCCGCTTGGCAGCGACCAGGGCGAACTCGGCGGCGACGAAGAAGCCGCTGCCGATCAGGAGCAGGACGGTCACGAAGAGCGCCATGGGGAAGCTCATGCCTGGGGCTCCTGTCCGGTGCGGTCAGCGCCGTCGGTGCGATCTGCGCCATCGGTGCGATCTGCGCCATCGGTGCGATCGGTGCGGTCCGCGTGTTCGATGGGGTCCGCCTGCTGCGTACGGTCTTCGTGCTCGATGCGGACGTACTCCGCGACGTGCCGGTCGAGGGAGCGCACCTCGATCCGGACCGCGCCGTCGGTGAGCCGGTCGCCGACGGTGGGGAACCGGCCGAGCCGGTCGATGATCAGTCCGGCCAGGGTGTCGTAGTCCTCGCTCTCCTGGGGCAGTTCGACGCCGGTGGCCTCCTCGATCTCGTCGAGGCGGCGGCCCGCGTCCACGATCCAGCCGGAGCCGTCGGGGACCGCGAGTTCCACGACGGTGTCGGACTCGTCGGCGATGTCCCCGACGAGTTCCTCGGCGATGTCCTCGTAGGTGACGATCCCGGCGAGAGAGCCGTGCTCGTCCAGCACCACGGCGAACTCGTCGTCGCGCTCACGCATCTGCGCGACCGCCGCCGGGAGCCTGAGCAGCTCGGGCAGCAGGAGGGGGCGGCGGGCCAGGGAGCCGACAGCGGTGCGCCCGACGTCGGCGGCGGGCAGCCGCATCAGCTCCCGTACGCCCAGGACTCCGGCCGGGTCGTCCGGGTGGTCCCCGAGCACCGGGTAGTTGGAGTGCCCGTGCCGGGCGATCAGCTCGACGGCCTCGGTGGCGAGGGCGTCCCGGCGGACGAACGCCACGTCGGCGCGCGGGATCATCACCTCGCCCAGGGTCCGCTCGGAGAACTCCAGGGCGTGGTCCATGAGCTCCGCCGTGGCGGCCGGGAGTTCGCCCTGTTCGTGGGATTCGCCGATGAGGTGTCCCAGCTCCTCCAGGGTCGCGCCGTGGTGGAGCTCCTCGACCGGTTCGATGCCGATCCGGCGCAGCAGCCGGTTGGCGGCGCTGTCGAAGACGTGGATCACGGGGCCGACGATCCGCAGGTAGATCAAGGTGGAGGCGGCGAGGGACTTCGCCATGGGCTCGGGTACGGCGAGGGCGAGGTTCTTGGGGGCGAGTTCGCCGAGGACCATCTGGATAACGGTCGCCACCACGAAGGAGAGCACCACGGAGATGCCCGAGACCAGGCCGTCGGGGAGGCCCATGCCGTTCAGGACGGGCCGCAGGAGGGCGGAGACGGACGGTTCGGCGAGGAAGCCGACGACGAGTCCCGTGACGGTGATGCCGAGCTGCGCGCCGGACAGCATGAACGACAGGCGCTCCAGCACGTTCACCGCGCGCGCGGCCCGCTTGTCCCCGGCCGCGGCTTCCCGGGCGAGGGTCAGCCGGTCCGCGGAGACGTACGCGAACTCCTGGGCCACGAAGTAGCCGGTCCCGGCGGTGAGGACGAACACGGCCAGGAGGCCGAGCAGGGCGGAGGTCATCGCTCACCCGCCCCGCGCGGGAGGCGGCCGGCGGCCCTGCCCGGGGCCGGGGCCGCGGTTCGGTGACGGTGGGGGTCAGGCCCTGAGGGGCCCGGACTGGCGGACAACGCGTGGCTCCTGTCCGGCTGGATTCTCCAGCCATGGAATCGTGTGGGACGCACTCCGGGCGGGCGGTGGTGACCCACCGCCCGGTGGTGACGGCCCCAGTGGTGACGGCCTCCCGCCGGTGGCGCCGGGCGGCGTCAGGTGACGCCGTCGTAGTCCTGCCCGACGATCAGGGTGAGGGCCCGGTCCGCGCTCCGCGCGTCCTGGTCCGCCTTCGCCCCGTGCAGCCGGGAGGTGAGCACCCGGGCATGATTCTCCATGCCCGGCGGGTGGAGTACCGCCGTCCGCTCCGCCTGTCGCGGTGCGTTTCCGGTGCCGACGACGGTGAACCCCAGCGCGCGCAGTTCCTCGGCGACCTGGGCGGCGCGGCCGGAGACGCCGGTGCCGTTGAGCACCCTGACCTGGACGGAACGGGCGTAGACCGGGTTCGCCGCGGCCTTCTCCAGGGCCTTCCCGTCGATCTCGCGGTCCGCCGCGAGCGACCCGAAGAGGTCACCCGCCTGCGGGTACTGCCAGACGACGTTGGCCTTGTCCGTCGGCACGTCGGCCTCGCGGGCGTAGTTGGGCACGGTGACGAAGGTCAGCCGGTCGCTCGGCAGGTCCTGGACCTCGGCGGCGAGCGAGGCCAGCGGCTTGACGCCGGCCAGCGCCCGGTCGGTGGTGATCGAGCGGGTGGCGGAGTCGAGGAATCCGTAGAGGTCGGCGGGGCTGGTCAGGGTCTTTCGCGCCTTGGCCGCGAGCGCCTCCATGAACTCCTGCTGGCGTCCGATGCGTCCGAGGTCGGAGCCGTCGCCGACGCTGTAGCGGGTACGGACGTAGCCGAGGGCGTCCTCGTCCCTGACGGTCTGGCAGCCGGCTTCGAGGTCGAGGTGGGCCTTGGGGTCGTCGATCGGCGTCTCGGGGCAGACCTCGATGCCGTCCAGGGCGTTCACCATGCCCTTGAATCCCTGGAAGTCGACGGAGACGAAGTGGTCGATGCGCAGTCCGGTGCCCTGCTCGACCGTCTTGATCGTGCAGGCCGCGGCGTCCGCGACATCGCCGGAGGACCCTCCGATGGCGAACGATTCGTTGATCTTGAAGCGGTGCGGATCCGAGGTGTTCCCGTCCCCCCGGTCGCAGGCGGGTATGCGGACCCAGGAGTCGCGTGGCAGGGAGACCACGGTGGCCCATTTCCGGTCGGCGGCCAGGTGCATGACCATCAGGGTGTCCGACTGCATGGTCGTCAGCCCCTTGCCGTACGCGGCGTTGTCGCCGTCCCTGCTGTCCGACCCGACGACCAGGATGTTCTTGGAGCCCGGGCTCAGGTTCTCGGGGCGGTCGCCGCCGATCTTCCCGTCGACGTCGGCGGCGTGGATGTTGCCGTCCAGCTGCCGGTAGACCCAGGCGCCCGTTCCGGCCGCGCCCACGATCACCAGCGCCAGCACACCGGCCGACCACAGGAGGATCCGCCCGCGCCGGGTCAGCCGGGTCCCGCCTCCGGCCCGCCGGCCGTGGCGGCTTCCTCGCCGCGCCGCGGCGCCCCGCCGCCCTTGGCCATCCGTGTCCACACTGCCCTCCGCGTTCCCGCCCCGGCCCCTCGGTGTCCGACGGGCCCCGCACTGTGCGGTTGATGAACTCTACAGGGGTGTAGATGGGAGGGTGCGGGTGTGGTTCCGGTGGGCCCGGGATCGGGCGTCCCGCCCGGAGCGGGGCACGCCCTACAGCGGGGTCGCCGCCTCCAGGACGAGGAACAGGGCGACGGCCGCGTTCAGCGCGGAGAGCGCGGAGACGGTCGTCCCGGCGGCGGCGACGAGCGCGGCGACGCCGGCCGGGGTGAGGGCGGGGGGCCAGCCACGGTCCGGCGGCACCGGGCCCAGGAGCGCTGCCACCCGGCGCGGCACCGGCCCCGCGGCGGCGAAGGCGGCGAAGGCCGCGCCGCCGGGGACCGGACGGGAGACGAGCGCCGCCTTGCCGACCGCGCGTGCGGTCAGCCGGCGGTCGCCGGTGACCCGGGCCGCCTCCTCGTCCGCCCAGCGCTCCGTGCTGTAGACCAGCGCCCCGAGCAGCGGCCACAGCAGGGGGTTGACGCAGCCGGCCAGCCGGGTCGCGAGCAGGAGGCGGTGGTGGCGTCCCGCCAGATGGGCCCGCTCATGGGCGAACAGCGCCCGGCGCTCGGCCGGTTCGAGGCAGGCGAGCATGGCCGTGGAGACCATCACCCGCCCCGGGGAACCGGGGAGCGCGTAGGCGTACGGGGCGTCGTCGGGCAGCACGGCCACGTCGTCGTCCCCTCGCAGACCGGCGAGCGCTCGGTGGGCCCGCACCCGGAAGCGGTAGTGGCGGTGGACGGTGAGTCCGCAGGCCGCCGTCACGACGACGAGCGCCAGGATGGACGCCTTGCCCGCGAACGCGTCGTGCGGCACGGCCTCGCGGACCTCGTCGTCGGACCAGCCGTCGGGCAGCGGGTTGCCGGGCAGCTGGGCGGTGCCCACGACCACCAGCAGCCCGAGGCACACCAGGCTGCAGGAGGCGAGGATCACGGCGACGGTGGTCAGCAGCCGGGCGGCCCTGCGGGGGTGCAGGTGCTGTTCGGCCAGGCGCGCGATCGGCAACGCCGTCAGAGGCAGCACGAGGGGCAGGTAGACGAAGACGCCCATCGTCAGCGCTCCGGCCGGTCCGAGGGCGCTCCGGTGACGTCGGGGCCGCTCTCGGCGAGCAGGGCCCTCAGCAGGTCCTCGTCGTGGGAGGAGAGGACGGAGACGAAGCTGGAGAGCACCGCGTCGCGGTCGCTCTGCTTGTCGAGGAGCCGGCGCATCCGCAGGGCGGCGAGCCCCGCCTCGTTCGCCACGGGCTCCCACAGGACGGGACGCCCCCGCCCGGTGCGGGACACCGCCTGTTTGGCGTGCAGCCGCGTCAGGATCGTGATCACGGTGCTGTACGAGAGACCGGCGCCGAGCCGCTCCAGCACCCAGCCGGCGGTCACCGGTTCGCTCGCCTCGCCCAGCACCGACAGCACCTGGGCCTCCAGCTCGCCCTGGCCGCGCCTGCGGGCGGGCGTCTCGCGCTCGCCCCCGGCTCCTTCGGCGTCCACGGCACGGCCCCTTTCTCGCTCTCGCCGCCCGGCTCTCTCCGTTCGGCCGCCCGGCCGTGGCGTCGCACCCGCCGGGCATCGGGGAATCGTATCCAGTGGCGGAGGGAGCGGCCACCGGCCGGCGCGGGACCACGCGTGCCCCGCCGCCCGCCTCCTGGCCCCGGAAATCTACAGTGCTGTAGATTTTTCCCAGGACCGCAGCGTGCCCGCGCCGTCACCCCTGGCGTGGCCGCCACCACGTGAACATCCGTCACCGCACAAGGGAGAACATCATGGGCGTGAGCCTCGCCAAGGGCGGAAACGTCTCGCTGAGCAAGGAGGCTCCGGGGCTGACCGCGATCCTCGTCGGTCTCGGCTGGGACGTCCGCACCACCACCGGCACCGACTACGACCTGGACGCGAGCGCGCTGCTCTGCGACGAGGCGGGCAAGGTGCTGTCCAACGAGCACTTCATCTTCTACAACAACCTGAAGAGCCCCGACGGTTCGGTCGAGCACACCGGCGACAACCTCACCGGTGAGGGCGAGGGCGACGACGAGATCGTCAAGGTCGACCTCGCCTCGGTGCCCGCGACCGTCGCGAAGATCGTGTTCCCGGTCTCGATCCACGAGGCGGAGGGCCGGGGCCAGAGCTTCGGCCAGGTCCGCAACGCCTACATCCGGGTGGTGAACCAGGCGGGCGGCGCGGAGATCGCCCGCTACGACCTCAGCGAGGACGCCTCCACCGAGACGGCGATGGTCTTCGGCGAGCTGTACCGGCACGGCGCGGAGTGGAAGTTCCGTGCGGTCGGGCAGGGTTACGCATCCGGCTTGAGCGGCATCGTCGCCGACTTCGGCGTCAGTCTCTGAGCCGCACGGATCCGATCACAGAAGGCGGAACGATGACGATCAACCTCACCAAGGGCCAGCAGGTCAGCCTCACCAAGTCCGGCGGCGGCGAGCTCGGCGTCGTACGGATGGGGCTGGGCTGGAAGTCCGCTCCCCGTAAGGGTTTCCTGGCGCGGCTGACCGCCCGCGAGATCGACCTGGACGCCTCGGCGGTGCTCTTCGCGGGCCAGGCCCCGCAGGACGTGGTCTTCTTCCAGCACCTGACCAGCGACGACGGCTCGGTCCAGCACACCGGGGACAACCGGGTCGGCGGGGCGGGCCAGGGCGGCGACGACGAGTCCATCGTCGTCGACCTGCGGCGTGTACCGGCCCATGTGGACCAGATCGTCTTCACGGTGAACTCGTTCACCGGCCAGACCTTCGAGGAGGTCGAGGCGGCCTTCTGCCGGCTGGTCGACGAGAGCAACGGCCAGGAGCTGGCCCGGTACACGCTGACCGGCGGCGGGCGGCACACGGCCCAGATCATGGCCAAGGTCCAGCGGTCCGGCTCGGGCTGGCAGATGACCGCGATCGGCGCACCGGCGGACGGGCGGACCTTCCAGGACCTCATGCCCGCGGTCGTGCAGCACCTCTAGGCCCCGCCCCACCCGGCAGCACCGCGGGGGTGCGCACGCCGCACGTGCGCACCCCCGCGCCACCTGCACGACCACCCACCGCACACGTATCGACCGAGGGACAGCATGGGCAGACCTTCCCGGCTCGGGGACGAGGACAGATCCGACTACGCGAGCGCGCTCGACGAGGTGATCGCCTCCCCGGAGATCCGACGCCTGCTGGAGCGCTCGGGAGTCCCCGGCGACCGGCTGCGGGTCCGGGGCCTGGCGGCCGTGGGGCGCACGGCTCCCGCCGCCGAGGCGGAGTACCGGCGGTACGCGGCCCTGCGGCTCCGGGCGCGGGGCGGGCGAGGGGGCGCCGGGGCGTCGCCGCTCTCCGGGCCGGGCGATCAGGAGCGGCCGGGGGCCGGGGTGCTGGCCGTCCTGGGGGTGCTGACGCCGGTGCTCGCCGCCGTGGCCGCGGCGACGTTCCTGCTCCTCGGGTACGGCCTGCGGCTCGCCGATGCCCTGCCCGCCCTGGCGGGCACCCTCGTCGGCGTCGGCCGGCTCAGTCTGCTGGTCGCGGCGGTCACGGCCCTGATCAGCGTGGTCGCCGTCTACCTCACGGCGGCGAGGCAGTCGGCGGCGGACCCGGTGGCCGCGCCCGGCCCGGCCTCCTCCGCGTCCCTCTCCCCCGCCCTCGCGGACGCCCGTGAGGCGTGGCTCGTGGCGCTGCGCGACCGGGGGATCCGGCCGTTCCTCCTCCAGGAGCTGGCCGAGGCGGCGGGGTCCGCGCCGGGTACGGGCGAGGGCCGCGGCTCCCGCTTCAGCTCACCGGCGTTCGCGGGGCCCGACTTCTCCGGTCCGGGGTTCGAGGGGTCGGCGCCGCCCGCTCCCCGGCCGCCCGGACCAGGGCGGCCATGACCCGGGTGTCCTCGCCCATCTCCGGGTGCCACTGCACGCCGAGCACCAGGCTCCCGTGCCCGGGGAGTTCCACGGCCTCCACCGTCCCGTCCGGGGCGTGGGCCGAGGCCACCAGACCGCCGCCGAGTCGGTCGACCGCCTGGTGGTGGTAGGCGGGCACCATGACGGTCTCCGGTACGGCGTCCGCGTACCCGGTGCCGGGCACGGGGGTCACCGGGTGGCTGCCGAAGACGCCGAGGCCGCCGGTGTGGTCCTCCAGGTGCTGGATCAGTGTGCCGCCGAGGGCGACGTTCAGCAGCTGCATGCCCCGGCAGATGCCCAGCAGGGGGACCTGCTGGTCGATCGCCGCCCGGATCAACGCCAGCTCCCAGGCGTCGCGTTCGCGGGCCGGGGGCCCGGTACGGGGGTCGGCGACCGCCCCGTACCGGGCCGGCTCGACGTCCGCTCCCCCGGCGATCACCAGGCCGTCCAGGGCGGCGACGGTGTCCCGGGCCGCGCCCTCGGCGTCGTCGGGCGGCAGCAGCACCGCGAGTCCGCCCGCCGCCCGGACGAGGCGCGGATAGCCGGCGGGCAGCAGCACCGCGGGCATCTCCCACACACCCCAGCGGGCCGGGTCCTGGTAGGTGCTGATGCCGATGACGGGCCGGGACATGGAACGTACTCCTTCGGGTCGGGATGATCGCGTCGACGGCGGGGGCGCCGGCGGGCTCAGTCGCGGGCCAGTTCGGCCTCGGCCGCCGCCAGCGCGGCGAACTCCTCCTCCGGGGCCCCCGCGACCAGGTGGTGGCGGCTGTAGAAGGCGAAGTAGGCCAGCGCCACCGCGTACACACCGAGCGCGATGAACGCCGCGTCGCGGTCCACCAGGAAGGTCGCCACCAGGGCCGAGCATGCCAGAACCAGGGCGACGGACGAGGTGAGCGCGCCGCCGGGGGTGCGGTAAGGACGCGGCAGCTCCGGTTCCCGGCGGCGCAGCACCAGGTGGGAGAGCGCCATGAGCGCGTAGCTGATGGTGGCGCCGAAGACGGCGACGTTCAGCATCCGGCCGCCGTTGCCGCTCCAGGCGGCGAGCGCGAACCCGATGACGCCGGGGATCAGCAGGCCCAGGTAGGGGGACTTGCGGCGGTTGGTGAGGGAGAGGAAGCGGGGCAGGTAGCCGGCCCGGGAGAGGGCGAACAACTGGCGGGATCCGGCGAAGATCAGGGAGAAGAAGGAGGCGACGAGCCCCGCGAGCCCCGCGTAGTTCACGAAGCGGCTCAGGGCGGTCGGCTCGCCGTCGCCCTGGAGGGCCACCACGAGCGGGTTCCCGGCTTCCTTGATGGCGTCGGCGCCCTGGGCGCCGGTGGCGGAGACGAAGGTGATGAGGGCCAGGAAGACCAGTACGGCCAGCGAGATGGCCAGGGCCTTGGGCATCGAGCGGACCGGGTCCTTGGCCTCCTCGGCGGCGAGCGGCACGCCCTCCACGCCGAGGAAGAACCACATGCCGAAGGGGAAGGCGGCCCAGATCCCGAGGAGCCCGTACGGCAGCCAGGACGAGGAGCCGAAGGCTGAGGCGTCGGCCGGAATGTCGTTCAGGCGGCCCGCGTCGAACTCGGTGAACGCGCCGACGGCGAAGATCAGCAGCGCGGCCACCGCGATCGCGGTCACCACCAGGCTGAAGCGGAGCGCCTCGCCGACGCCCCAGAGGTGGATGCCGATGAAGATCGCGAAGCAGGCGAGGTAGACGGGCCAGCCGGAGGTGAGGCCGAACAGGCCGAGCGATTCGACGTAGTCGCCGATGAACAGGGAGATGGCGGCTGGGGCGAGGATGTACTCGATGAGGATGGCCGTGCCGGTCAGGAAGCCGCCCCAGGTGCCGAGCGCCCGCCGGGCGAAGCCGTAACCGCCGCCCGCGGTGGGGAGGATGGCGGAGAGTTCGGCCAGCGCGAAGACCAGACACGCGTACATGACGCCCATCAGGACCATGGCCACGGCGAGTCCGCCGAAGCCGCCCTTGGACAGGCCGATGTTCCAGCCGGAGAAGTCGCCGGAGACGACGTAGGCGACGCCGAGGCCGGTCAGCAGGAGCCAGCCGGCGCTGCCCCGGCGCAGGGTCCGGCGGTGGAGGTACGCGTCCGTGCCGGACTCCCCCGGGCTCGCGTCACCGGGTGGTCCGGCGGGTGTTTCGGTTCCCTGAGCCATGAGGCGCTCCAGATGTGTGTGTCGACTTCATCGATGGAACTGCTTCGATCAAAGGTTCGTCGGCACACCTTTGTGGAACGGCTGGGGGAATGGCAAGGGGCGTGCGTTAAAGAGTGGTTACGGATCGCCTCTCCGGGGCGCCTTCGCGGCGGCTCAGGCGAGGAAGCCGCGCAGCAGGGCGGCCGTGCCGCCGCAGTGCTCGCGCATCATCTCGCGCGCCGCGTCCGCGTCCCGGTCGAGCACCGCCTCGACGACGGCCGTGTGCTGCTGCTGGGAGTGCTCCAGGTTGCGCACCAGCAGCGGGATGCAGTCGAGCAGCTCGTTGAGGGTGGCCCGGACGCCGGCGTACTGCGCGGCGAGCGTGCGGGAGCCGGAGAGCTCGGTGAGCGTGAGGTGGAGCAGGGTGTCCTGGCGTCGGTAGTCCTCCAGCCGGGCGCCCTGTGTGGCGTCGAGCGCTCCCCGCAGCCGCAGCTCGCCGTCGGCCGCGAGCCCCTCGGCGCACAGGCCCGCCGCTCCGGCCTCCAGCACCTCACGGAAGCGCAGGGTGTCCTCCACGTCGACGGCGGCGATGCGGCGGCGCAGTTCGTCACTGCCGTCGGGGGTGGCGGTACGCGGCAGGACGAACGTTCCTCCGTAGCGTCCGCGGCGGCTCTCGACCAGGTTCTGGTCCTGGAGGACCTTGAGGACCTCGCGCAGCGTCACCCGGCTGATCCGCAGGTGCTGGGACAACTCACGTTCGGAGGGGAGCCGTTCGCCGGGCGGGACCAGGCCGAGGCGCAGCAGCTGGAGGACCTGCTCCAGCGCCTCCTCGAAGCCGTTGCCCGCGCGGACCGGGCGCAGCACGGAGGCCGGCCGGCCGGTCGCGGCGTCGTGTCCGCCCCCGGCCGCCCCGTCCGCGCCGGCCGGCGGTGCCGCCGCTGCCGCCGGACGGGTGTCGTCCACTCCCGAGCTCGTGACCACTGGCGGATCCCCTTCCCAAGCAATGGTTCTCTGTCATACCTTAGACCGACCGGCAATTGGGGGGCGGCGTCGCGGTGCTGGGCACGCACATCTGCGGCGTTGTCGTCAATCACCATGGCTCCGCCATGCCTCAATCCTCCGCCTTGCAGCTGCACGCACCCAGCCCCGCTCCTTCTCCCACCCCCCAATTGCCGGTCGGTCTCGTGCCTCCCGGTTCACCCAAGGAGGCATCCCGTGGCAGACCGCACACCCCCGCTCGGCGTCGACGAGCTCCGCTCACGGGTCGCGGACGGGTCGATAGACACCGTGGTGCTGGCCTTCCCCGACATGCAGGGCCGGCTCCAGGGGAAGCGGTTCGCGGCCGGGTTCTTCCTGGACGAGGTGCTGGAGCACGGGACCGAGGGCTGCAACTATCTCCTGGCCGTGGACACCGAGATGCGGACCGTCGACGGTTACGCGATGTCCTCGTGGGAGAACGGCTACGGCGACTTCGGCATGGTCCCCGACCGCGCCACCCTGCGCCCCGTCCCCTGGCACGAGGGGACCGCCCTGCTGATCGCGGATCTCGCCTGGCACGACGGCAGTCCGGTGGTGGCCGCCCCGCGGCAGATCCTGCGCCGCCAGCTCGACCGGCTGGCGGAGCTGGGCTGTACGGCGCAGGTGGGCACGGAGCTGGAGTTCATCGTCTTCCGGGACAGTTACGAGGAGGCCTGGGACCGCGACTACCGCGGGCTGACCCCGGCCAACCAGTACAACATCGACTACTCGATCCTCGGGACCGGCCGCATCGAGCCGCTGCTGCGCCGGATCCGCAACGAGATGCAGCAGGCGGGGCTGACCGTCGAGTCCGCCAAGGGCGAGTGCAATCCCGGCCAGCACGAGATCGTCTTCCGTTACGACGAGGCGCTCACCACCTGCGACCAGCACGCCGTGTATAAGACGGGCGCCAAGGAGATCGCGGCCCAGGAGGGCGTCTCGCTGACCTTCATGGCCAAGTACGACGAGCGCGAGGGCAACTCCTGCCACATCCACCTCTCGCTCACCGACGCGGACGGCGAGAACATGATGGCGGGCGACGGCGAGGGCGGCATGTCCGAGCTGATGCGCCACTTCCTGGCCGGCCAGCTCGCCGCCCTGCGGGACTTCTCCCTCCTCTACGCGCCCAACATCAACTCCTACAAGCGCTTCCAGCCCGGGTCCTTCGCCCCGACCGCCGTCGCCTGGGGCGTCGACAACCGCACCTGCGCCCTGCGGGTCGTCGGCCACGGGCGCTCGATGCGCTTCGAGAACCGGCTGCCCGGCGGCGACGTCAACCCGCACCTGGCCGTCGCGGGACTGGTCGCCGCCGGACTGTACGGGGTCGAGCACCGGCTGCCGCTGCCCGAGGCCTGTACGGGCAACGCGTACACCGCGGACTACGACCAGGTGCCGACGACCCTGCGCGAGGCTGCCGAGCTGTGGGAGGCCAGCCCCATCGCCAAGGAGGCGTTCGGCGAGGAGGTCGTCGCGCACTACCTGAACATGGCCCGGGTCGAACTGACCGCGTACGACTCCGCGGTGACCGACTGGGAGCTGCGCCGCTCCTTCGAACGCCTCTGACGGCAGCACACCTCTGACCACCACCCGCTTCCCTGATCGGGGTCCGTACGTGTCACAACCCACCCTCGACGTCCTGAACCCGGCGACCGCCGAGGTCATCGCCACCGTCCCGGCCGCCACCACCGCCGATGTGGACGCCGCCGTCGTCCGCGCGGCCGCCGCTCAGCGCTCCTGGGCCGCCGCCGCGCCCGCCGACCGGGCCCGCCTGCTGCGCCGCTTCGCCGTCGTCGTCGACGAACACAGCGAGGAACTGGCGCAGTTGGAGGTCCGCGAGGCCGGCCACACCATCGGCAACGCCCGCTGGGAGGCGGGCAACGTCCGCGATCTGCTCGACTACAGCGCGGGCGGGGCCGAACGGCTGCTGGGCCGGCAGATCCCGGTGGCGGGCGGCCTCGACTTCACCGTGCTGGAGCCGCTGGGGGTCGTCGGGGTCATCGCCCCGTGGAACTTCCCGATGCCGATCGCCGCCTGGGGCCTCGCCCCGGCCCTCGCGGCGGGCAACGCCGTCCTCCTCAAGCCCGCCGAGACGACCCCCCTGACCGCGCTCCGGCTGGCCGAACTCGCCCTGGAGGCAGGCCTTCCCGAGGGGCTGTTCCAGGTGCTGCCCGGCGAGGGCCCGGTGGCCGGGAGCGCTCTGGTCGAGCACCCGGGCGTCGCGAAGATCGTGTTCACCGGCTCCACCCGGACGGGCAAGCACATCATGACCCGCTGCGCCGAGCGCGTGAAGCGGCTCACCCTGGAGCTGGGCGGCAAGAGCCCCAACGTCGTCTTCGCCGACGCCGATGTGGAGGCCGCGGCGGCCGCCGCCCCGATGTCCTTCCTGGACAACGCCGGTCAGGACTGCTGCGCCCGTACCCGGATCCTGGTCGAGCGGTCGGTGTACGACCGCTTCCTCGCTTCTCTCGTCCCGGCCGTGTCCGCCGTGGTGGTGGGCGACCCGGCCGACGAGAGGACGCAGATGGGGCCACTCATCTCGGCCGTCCAGCGGGACCGGGTGCGCGGGCTCGTCGACGTCGGCCGGGAGGCCGGCGGCGTACGGGCAATGCTCGGCAAAGCCCCCGAGGGGCCCGGTTTCTGGTATCCGCCGACCGTTCTCGCCGGGGTCTCGCCCGATGCGCCGGTGGCCGTCGAGGAGGTCTTCGGCCCGGTGGCCGTGGTGCTGCCGTTCGAGGACGAGGCGGACGCGCTGCGGCTGGCCAACGCCACCGACTACGGGCTCGCCGGCTCGGTCTGGACCCGGGACGTCGGCCGCGCGCTGCGCGTGAGCCAGGGACTGCGGGCGGGCAACCTCTCCGTCAACTCGCATTCCAGCGTGCGCTATTCGACCCCCTTCGGCGGCTACAAGCAGTCGGGTCTGGGCCGCGAGCTCGGCCCGGACGCGCTGGCCGCCTTCACCGAAACCAAGAACGTCTTCATCAGCACGGAGGCCTGAGCACCATGACCGACACTTCTTCCGTCTGCCGCCGCCTGGTCGGCCGCACCGCCGTCGTCACCGGAGCCGGCAGCGGCATCGGCCTGGCCACCGTGCGGCGGCTGGCCGCCGAGGGCGCCCATGTCGTCTGCGCCGATGTGGACGAGGAGCGCGGGAAGGCCGCCGCCGAGGAGGCCGCCGGGCTCTTCGTCCGTACCGACGTCACCGACGCCGAGCAGGTCGACGCCCTCTTCAAGGCCGCGTTCGACGCCTACGGCTCGGTCGACATCGCGTTCAACAACGCGGGGATCTCGCCGCCGGACGACGACTCCATCCTGGACACCGGCCTGGAGGCCTGGAAGCGGGTGCAGGAGGTCAACCTCACCTCGGTCTTCCTCTGCTGCAAGGCGGCCATCCCCTACATGCGCGCGCAGGGCAGGGGCTCCATCATCAACACAGCGTCCTTCGTGGCCCGGATGGGCGCGGCCACCTCGCAGATCTCGTACACCGCGTCCAAGGGCGGGGTGCTGGCGATGTCGCGCGAGCTGGGGGTGCAGTTCGCGCGCGACGGGATCCGGGTCAACGCCCTGTGCCCCGGGCCGGTCAACACCCCGCTGCTCCAGGAACTGTTCGCCAAGGACCCGGAGCGGGCCGCGCGGCGGCTGATCCACATCCCGGTCGGACGGTTCGCCGAGCCGACGGAGATCGCCGCCGCCGTGGCGTTCCTGGCGAGCGACGACTCCTCGTTCGTGAACGCCACGGACTTCCTGGTCGACGGCGGGATCGCCGGGGCGTACGTCACCCCGGTCTGATCCCGGCAGACCCGTCGCGGCCCGCGCATCCGGGGGATGTGCGGGCCGTCGCGGGTCCGGTCTCAGTCCCGGGCCGGGGCCAGCTCGCCCCTCAGCCGCTGGGCGCGGAGCACGAGGAGCATCTCGAAACGCTGGTCCGGTTCGTCGATGGCGTCGCCCCACAGCTCGCGGATCTGCCGCAGCCGGTAGCGGGCCGTCTGGGGGTGGACGCCGAGGCGGGCCGCCACCTCGGGGGCTCCGCCGGGGGTCTCGATCCAGGCGAGCAGGGTCTCGGCCAGCCGCCGCGACTGGGTCGGGCTGAGGCCGTCCAGCGGGGCAAGGCAGCGGCGGGCGGAGGCGTCGATCAGCTCCTGGGCCGGCAGCAGCACCAGCTCCTCCGTCCGCTCGGTGCAGTGCAGCACCTCGCCCTGCGGCAGCAGATCCTTCTTGATCAGCTGGACCGCGGTCTCCGCCCAGCGCAGCGAGGTCGCCGCGGCCGCCAGCGGCACGGCCGGACCGATCGCTCCGGACCAGCCCGCCGTGGCCCGGCGCAGGGTCTCCGCGCGCCCGGCCGTGTCGGGATCCGGGATGACGATGCGCGGCTGCTCGCTCTCCATCTCCAGCAGGATGCCCTGGCCGACCGCCGGGGCCACCGCCTCCCGGGCGGGGCGGATGAGGACGCCCACCGCGATCGTCTCGGGGAGCTCCCAGCCGATGCGGGCGGCCCGCTCGGCCAGGGTCCGGGTCGATTCGACGCGGTGCTCCATGAGCAGCATCTCGATCAGCTGGCGCTGAAGGCGGAGGCGTTCGCTGGCGCGCCGGGCGGCCGCCTCGGCGTAGCCCCGTACCGACTGTTCCACGAGTCCGTCCAGATACTCGAATCCCGATTCGGCCAGCTCGTACATGGCGGGCGCCGGGATGTCGATCTGCTGGCCGATCTCGGCGAGCCTGCGCCAGGTGAGCCGGACGCCGAAGCGGTAGATGGCCTGGAGCGAGTCGAGGCTGCGGCCCTCCAGGCCTTCACCCCGTCCGAACTCCTGGAACATCTCCGGCGGCACCCGGGGGTGCGCGCCGGAGGTGAGGTTGTCGACGAACCCCTCGATGGCGCGGCGGATGCCGACCAGGGCCAGCGGCTCACCGGACTCGTCCTCGACCAGGTGGAGGTAGGGGTAGTCCCGACGGATCGCCTTCAGGATCGTCTGGGCGAGCTCCGGGGCCTCGGACAGGGCGATGGTGGCGAACCGGTCCAGTTGGGACCGGGGCACCTCCTGCCAGGCCGTGCGCGTCATGGAGCCGCCGGTGCGGTGTCGTAGCTGATCAGTGGCGTATTGGGCTGGTCGGGAGTGGCGTCGAGCAGTGCCACGACACCGACCGCCGCACCTGTGGCGAGCGCCGCGGCCACCAGTGCGGTGGCGAGAGCGGCGATGAATCTGCGCATAGTCGGGTCAGCTCCTTGCTGGAGGCGATCCCCACCCCGTGAGCCGGGCCCCTCCGGCTGGCACACAGTGTCGACAGGTCATTGACATCTCGTCAAGGCCTTGCCTACTGTTCACGCCAATCAAGGGCTGACCGGCCCGGGGCCCGTGCACCTCCGCGAAGAGATTTCGACCCAGGAGTGCCCGGATGCGCCGCAATGCTTCACCCCTCTCGCTCGTTCTGCTGGGGGCGGGGGTCTTTCTGCTCGTCCTCGCGCCACTGCTCGTCTGGTATGTCCAGCCGCATGCCAAGCGCACCCCCATCGACACCGACACCACCACCGTGTTCACCGGGACCGGCAGCTATTTCGACACCGGTGAGGTGGAGACGGTCGACGACGAGACGATCACGATCACCCGGCAGGTGCGCGGGGACGTGGCCGACAGCGAGAAGAGCGGCAACGCCGTCTGGGACGTGTCCACGTCCGTCGACCACGACAAGACGCTGCCCGCCTCCGATCCCCGCGACGCCCTCCAGTGGACGCTGGAGCGCTGGGTGACCGACCGCACCACCAACGAGCCGGTGCACTGCTGCGAGGAGTCCCCGACCTTCGACGGGGAGGCCTACCTCAAGTTCCCCTTCGACGTCGAGAAGCGCGCCTACCGCTGGTGGGACAGCACGCTGGGCGGTGTGGTGCGGCTCTCGTTCGAGGGTGAGAAGGAGATCCAGGGCTACGCCGGCTACCTCTTCAAGGGCGAGGTCGAGCCCACCAGGACCGGGGTGCGTCAGGTGCCCGGTGTCCTCGTGGACCGGAAGAAGACGCCCCAGGTGCTGGCCGAGGAGTGGTATTCCAACAGCGGCATCGAGCTGGTCGTGGACAAGCGCACCGGCCGCATCATCAACGCGGCGATCGGCCCGAAGAAGACGCTGCGCGCGCCCGGCTCGAAGAAGGACGCCGTGGTGCTGCTGGAGAGCAAGCGGGTGGAGTTCACCGAGGCGACCCAGAAGAAGCAGGTCGAGCTGGCGTCGGCGGACAGCGACCGGCTGGCGATGCTCGGCGAGACCGCGCCGATCGGAGCGGCCGGGCTGGGGCTCGTACTCACCGTCGTGGGGGTCGTCCTCGTGGTCCGGGGGCGCCGAGAGACGCCGGAGACCCAAAACACTCACATGATGACGAGTACGCACACCTGAGTTACCCGCAAGTTGTTGCGCCGGTGAGTAGCCGGGCGGTAACCCGTGCCGAAAACTGTCTATCCCCACCAGAGCACGGCCCCCCGGTCTCCCTTTTCCGTCCCATCACGCGCGATCCCCGCCCCGCCCCGTTCCGCCCCTCCGTCCTTTCTGCTTACTCCTTTCTCCACCGTCCGCGGATACCCTCCCCCCTCTTTCCGCTCATCCCGAGTCCCCGCACCCCGAGCCGAGTTGGAGCGCCCATGCCCCAGCACGTACCTCCCCCACTGCTCGATGCAGTCACGCGCCAGGGTCAGGGCCCGGCGTCCTCCAGGGTCCCCGCGGCCCCGCGACGCATCGTCTTCCTCGCCCACCGCGACCTGGGCAACCCGGCCGCAGGCGGCTCCGAGCTGCTGATCGACCGGCTCGCCTCGGGCCTCACCGAGCAGGGCCACGACGTCACCCTCCTGTGCGGCGGCCGGGCCGCCCGCAGGCCCTACCGAGTCGTCTCGGCGGGCGGCAACCTGGGTCACTACCTCGGTGCCCGGTCCGCCTTCGCCCGGCAGGTCGGCGACTGCGACCTGCTGGTCGAGGTCTGCAACGGCATGCCGTATCTCGCCCCCCTGTGGCATCGCGGGCCCACCGTGTGCCTCGTCAACCATGTGCACACCGACCTGTGGGACATGCGCTTCCCCATGCCGGTGGCGCGGGCCGGACGGCGGCTGGAGCACTGGGCCCTGTCCCGGGCCTACCGCGACCACCTGATGATCGCGGTGTCCCCGTCCACGGCGGGCGCGCTGCGGGACCTGGGCGTGCCCGACCACCGGATCAGGGTGGTGCACAACGGCGTCGAGGAGCCGAGCCCGCAGGGCGACCGGTCCGAGACCCCGCTGTTCCTGGCGCTGGGCCGGCTCGTCGACTACAAGCGCATCGATCTGCTGCTCCAGCTGTGGGAGCGGGTCCGGCCGGTCACCGGCGGCCGCCTCGTCATCGTCGGAGACGGCCCCGAGCGGGCCCGCCTGGAGCGGCTCGCCGGTCCCGGCGTGGAGTTCGCCGGTCATGTGACCGAGGCGGAGAAGCACCGGCTGCTCTGCGCGTCGTGGATGCTGCTGCATCCGGCGGCCGTGGAGGGGTGGGGGCTGGTCGTCACGGAGGCCGGCGCACGCTCCACCCCGACCCTGGGTTTCGACGTACCGGGGCTGCGCGACTCCGTCGAGGACGGTGTCACGGGCATCCTCGCCCAGGGCGCGTCCTCCTTCGCCGCGGCCTGGTGCTCGCTCGCCCTGGACGACGAGCGGCGCGAGGCGATGGGCAAGGCCGCCCGCGAGCGCGCCGCCGCGTTCCGGTGGACCAGCAGTGTCCGGCAGTTCATGGCGGTCGCGGCCGAGGCGACCAGCGGCGTGAGCGCCCCGGCGATCGGTGCGAGCGCGTGAAAGACCCTTCCTTCCGGCGCTCGGCCGCCCTGTTCCGCGCGTTCATGCGGGAGCAGGGCGACCCGGCGACGGCGTACACCCTGCTGGCCCGCGACGCCGCGGACCAGGTGGAGCGGTACGGTCCGGTCCGGGGCAAGGTCGTCGTGGACATCGGCGGCGGCGACGGGTACTTCACCCGTGAGTTCCGCCGGCGCGGTGCGCACGGCTACCTCTTCGAACCGGACACGGCCGAGCTCACTCCCGGCGAGCGCGCGGACACCGTCGTCGCCGACGGCTATCTGCTGCCGCTGGCCGACGGTGCCGCGGACGTCTGCTTCTCCTCCAATGTGCTGGAGCACGTCGCCGATCCGCACACCTTTCTCAGCGAGATGGCCCGGGTGACCCGCCCGGGCGGCCTGATCTACGTCTCCTTCACCAACTGGTACTCGCCCTGGGGCGGCCACGAGTGGGCTCCGTGGCACTATCTGGGCGCCGAGCGCGCCCGGAGCCGCTACGAGCGCCGCACCGGCCGCCCGGCCAAGCACCGCCTCGGCGACAACCTCTTCCGGATCGGCGTCGGCGAGACGCTGCGCCACGTCCGGAGCCGTAGTGACGTGACCGTCGTGTCCGCACGCTCCCGTTACTGGCCCGTCCTTCCCCAGCTCGTGCCGCGCATTCCCGTACTGCGGGAATGCGCCACCTGGAACCTCCTCCTCATTCTCCGGCGGTGTTCATGACCAGCGCTGTCCACCCACCTAGGCCCGCGGCCCCGGACGGCCCGGGTCCCGAGCCCACCGTCCCCGCCGACGGCCCGCCGCAGGCGCGCTCCCGGCGCTGGCTCCTGGGGTTCTGGGCCGCCGCCTTCGTGGCGTTCCTGGCGGTGTCGCCGGGTCGGATGACCTTCGACACCAAGCTGGGTGTCGTCACGGCCCCCGGCCGGTTCCTCGGTGACCTGGGCGAGCTGTGGCACAGCCGGTCCGGGTTCGGCGGGATCGCCGACCAGTACATCGGCTATCTCGTGCCGATGCTGCCGTACTACGGCGCCGCCGAACTGCTGCGGGTGCCCACCTGGCTCGCGGAGCGGCTGTGGCTGTCCATCATCGTGGCGACCGCCTTCTGGGGCGCGCTGCGGCTGGCGGAACGGCTGCGGGTGGGCTCACCGGCCACCCGGCTGCTCGGCGCGGTCGTCTACGCGCTGTGGCCGACCTACACCATCGTGGTGGGTTCGACGTCGGCCGCCGCGCTGCCGGGCGCCCTGCTGCCGTGGGTGCTGCTGCCGCTGACGAACCCGCGCCTCACCCCGAGGATCGCGGCGGTCCGGTCCGCGCTGCTGATCCCGCTGATGGGCGGGGTCAACGCCGCCTCCACGCTGGCCTCGCTGCTGCCGGTCGGGCTGTATCTGCTGTCCCGTCCGGGCGGTCCGCGCAAGCGCGGGCTGCTCCTGTGGTGGATACCCGGCGTGGTCATGGCCACCGCCTGGTGGATCGTTCCGCTGCTGCTGCTGGGGACGTTCGGCGAGAACTTCATGCCGTACGTGGAGTCCTCGTACACCACCACGACCACCATGTCGGCGACCGAGGTGCTGCGCGGCGCCGGCAACTGGGTGGGCTACCTGAACTTCGGCGAGGCCTGGCTGCCGGCCGGGTGGACCGTCGCGACCGCGACCGTCACCATCCTGGGCTCGGCGCTCGCCGCCGCACTGGGTCTGGCGGGTCTGGCGCGGCGTGATCTGCCCGAGCGCCGCTGGCTGGTGCTGACCGTCCTGTCCGTCGCGCTCGTCACGCTCGCCGGGTACGGCGGTGCGCTGGGCGGTCTGTTCCACGGCACCATGCAGGACTGGCTGGACACCTGGCTGGTGCCGTTCCGGAACATCTACAAGTTCCAGACGGGTCTGGCGCTGGCGCTGGCCCTGGGGCTGGCGCACATCGTCGGCGTCGCCGCGGTGGCCGCCTCCCGGCGGGGTCCGAACCCGGCCCGGATGCGCCGGCTCGCGCCGGTCGTCGCCGCCGCGATCGTGCTGCCCGGTCTGGCCTGGCCGTACCTCAACGGCTCGATCCTTCAGTCGGGTTCGTTCCAGAAGGTCCCCGACTACTGGGAGAGCACCGGGAGTTGGCTCAAGAACAACTCGCCGGACGACCGCGCCCTGGTCGTCCCGGCGACCGCGCACGGCATCTACACCTGGGGCTCCCCCATCGACCAGCCGCTGGACGTGCTGGCCGACTCGCCCTACGCGCAACGTGATTACGTTCCCTTCGGCACGCCCGGCAACCGGCGGGCGATGGACGCCGTCGAGCAGGCGCTGACGTCCGGCGGCGAGGTCCCCGGGCTCAGCGAGTACCTGAACCGGGCCGGGCTGCACTATGTGGTGGTCCGCAACGACCTGGACCCGGACCAGCTGGGCTATGTCCCCTCCACCACGGTGAAGCGCACCCTGGAGGCGTCCGGCTACACCCGCGTCAAGGACTACGGGCCGGTGATGACCGCCGGCCGGATCGCGGCGGACACCCCCGTGCAGGTCGAGGGCCTGTATCCGCGCCAGCGGGCGGTGGAGATCTACGAACCGCCCAAGGGGACCGAGCGCCCCGGGCGGGCGGAGGCCACCCCGGTCGCCTCGACGGCCGTGGTGAGCGGTGGCCCGGAGTCGCTGCTGCCGCTTTCGGCGAGCGGCGCCATCGAGGGGCGGCCGACCGTGCTGGCCGGTGACGCGCACCCGGGTCTGGGACGGCCGTCGCTGTACGCGGCGGGCGACGGACTGCGCCGCGCCGACACCCGGTTCGGCCTGGTCAACTCCAACACCTCGTACACGTACACCGCGGACGAGCGCAACGCCGAGGACGCGGCGCAGGACCCGGGGCGCGAGCCGCGCCAGATCCTGCCGACGTCGGGGGCGAAGCACCAGACGACGGCGGTGATCCGCGGGGCGAAGTCGGTCAGCGCGTCCTCGGTGGGCAACTGGCTGTTCCATCTGCCGCAGTACGACCCGGTCAACGCGTTCGACGGCAACCCGGCGACCGGCTGGGCGGAAGGCTCTCCCGGCGCGCCCGAGGACGAGTGGGTGCGGGTCGACTTCTCCGCCCCCACCGACATCCCCAGCTCGATCCAGGTGACGCCGCTGCCCAGCGGCAATGTGCGGGCCGCCGCCACCGTGATCCGGGTGGAGACCGACCAGGGCTCCAAGGACAGCCCGCTGCGGACCGACGGTTCGGCCCAGCAGGTGGCCGCGCCCGCCGGGCAGGCCGCCTGGCTGAAGGTGACGATCCTGGAGTCCCAGCAGGGGCGCCCGGGACTCACCGGGGCCGGGTTCACCGACATCGCCGTCCCCGGGGTGCAGGTGACCCGGATGCTGGAGCTGCCGAACGACGCGCCGCGTGAGGGCGCCGACGCGACGATGTTCTCGCTGCGGCGGGGCAGCGACCCGGGCGGTCTGTCGTCCGTGGCCGCCGAGGTCGGTCTCGGCCGGCAGTTCACCGCGCCGGAGGCGGGCGACTACACCGTCTCGGCGACCGCGCTGCCGGTGCCCGGCGAGCCGCTCGACAAGCTGCTGTTCGAGCTGACGGGCGAGCGGGACAAGATCGAGGTGACCGCCGACTCCACGGCGCGCCTGGGCACCAACCTCAGCCCCCGCAACCTGACCGACGGTGACCTGACCACGGCGTGGATCGCGGGCGAGCGTCCCGTACTGCGGCTGACCTGGCCCGAGAAGCGTCCGGTCGGCGAGATCGTGTTCGCGGCGGCCGGGGGTCTGTCGGCCCGGGCCGAGCAGGTCCAGATCAGTTCGCCGGACGGTACGGCGGTGGCATCGGTGGACGAGAACGGCATGGCCCGCTTCTCGCCCATCAACACCGACCGGCTGGACATCACCATCTCCAAGACGGCGCCGCTGACCGTGCACAACCCGGTGGCCGACGGCCAGTTGCAGCTGCCGGTCGGGCTGAGCGAGGTCTACATCCCGGCGCTGGAGGAGTTCCGTTCTCCGCAGCCGAAGCCGGACCAGAAGTTCAGCCTGCCGTGCGGCAAGGGCCCGGTCCTCTCCGTCGGCGGAACCTTCATGGAGACCAAGGCCGAGGGGCGGGTGCGGGATCTGACCCAGCGCAGGCCCATCGAGGTCTCGCTGTGCACCGACGACAGCAAGGTCGAGCTGGCCGCGTCGTCCACCACCGTGCAGGCGGGGGACGAGGGTCCGCTGGCCGTCACCGACGTCACGCTGAGCAACGGCGCCACCGAGGCCGCCGCTGCGACGCCGCGCACGGTGGACGTCGAGCAGGGCGAGGGCGACCGGCGGACCGTCGAGGTCGGGGCCGGCGAGGCCTCGTACCTCCAGATCCACGAGAACCACAACAAGGGCTGGAAGGCCACCCTGGACGGCAAGGAACTGACGCCGCTGCGGATCGACGGGTGGCAGCAGGCCTGGCTGGTGCCCGAGGGCGAGGGCGGCACGGTCACCCTGGAGTACGAGCCGGCCAAGATCTACCAGTGGGGTCTGATCGGTGCGGGCGTGCTGTTCCTGGCGCTCGTGGTGCTCGCCCTCGTGGGCCGCAGGGGCTCCGGCCGGGACGAGGCCGAGGCAGTGGCCGAGGAGCAGCCGGCGCCGCCGGGTCCGGGTCTGATCCTGGGCACGGTCGCCCTCACCCTGGTGGGCGTGGTGATCGCGGGCCCGGTCGCGGTGGCCGTTCCGCTGCTCGCCGTCGTGGCCCACTTCTGGCCGCGCCTGCTCGTTCCGGTCGCGTTCACGGCGATGGCCGCCGCGGGGGTTGTCGCCGCGGTGGGCACCGGGGAGAGTACGACGACGGGCGAGGGAGCCTTCGGCGCCACGGCTCAACTCCTCGCTCTGATCGGGTTGTTCGCCGCACTGGTCACGGTGGGCCGGGAACCGCTCGGAAGTCGGGCGGTCCGCGGCGGCCAGGGCACGGCCGAGCCGGTCCCGGCGGGCGGCGACCGTCCGACGGTCCAGCTCCCGGCGCAGCCCGCGCCGCCCTCGGGCCGGACGCTGTCCGCCGACGGCAGGCACCCGACGAAGGGACAGGACGCCTGATGGCGACCACGCAGCACCAGCGGGCCCCGGGCGGCGGCCAGTCGCCCGGGCGGCCCGTCCGGGTGCCGTTCCCAGTCGTCGACGAGGTGGCCCGGCACTGCGCGCAGGACGCCGAGCCGAGCACGGTGCACATCGAGATCCACCTGCCGGGCCGGGTCGACGAGGACCGGCTGCGCGCCGCGTTCGCCGCCGCGCTGGCCCGGCACCCCCGGGCGCTGATGCGGGAGCGTCCCCGGGGGCCGTTCGCCCGGCGGTACGAGTGGGAGCTGACCGAGGGCCCGGACACGGACCCGGTCTCCTTCCCGCCGTCCGCGCCCGGGGCGCTGGCCCGGGCGCGGGCCGGGGCGCTGGACCGCGCCCCGGCGCTCACCGCCTCGCCGCCGCTGCGGCTCGAAGTGGTCCGGGAACCGGACCGGGAGGGCTGTGTGCTGGTGTTCACCCTTCATCACACCGCCCTCGACGGCCCGGCGTGCATGCGGCTGGCGGCGACGACCGCCGAGATCTACGGCGTGTGTCCCACACCGCCGTCGCCCGCCCCGGCCCGCCCGGCCGCGGCCCCGCTGCCCCGACAGGCCCGGACCCCCGTGCTGGCCCGGCCCGCCCAGGTGGCCCCGGGCTCGCCGGGGGACGCCCCGGTGCCGGGCAACGCGATGCTGCTGGCCGAACTTGCGGTCCCGCGAAGGGAGTCCGGGGCGCCGTACACGGTGAACGATCAGCTGATGGTCGCCACCGCACTGACGGTGGCCGACTGGAACCGGGCGCAGGGCGGGCCGGGGGCGGACCGGCGGCCGCTGCGGATCACCATGCCGGTCGACGACCGTACCCGGGGCCCCGAGATGCCGATCGGCAACGGCACCCGGCTGGTGGAGGTCGGGTTCACCGCGGCCGAGCTGGCGCCGGGGACGGACGTGGCGGCGCTGCTGCGGACGACCGCGGAGCGGACCCGGGCGCTCAAGGCCGCCCCGCGCCCGCAGCTGGGGCACGGGGTGGGGCTGCTGACCGCGCCGCTGCTGCCGGTGGCGGCCCGTGCGGCGGTCACCCGGGGGCTGCGGGTGCTGGCGGGGCCGTGGACCTCGACGACCCTGCTGAGCAACATCGGCCGGGTGCCCTACCCGCTGGACTTCGGGGATGCGGGCCGGGCGACGGCCGTGTGGTTCTCCGCGCCCGCCCGGATGCCCCGGGGGCTGACCTTCACCACGGCGTCCACGGGCGGCCGGCTGCATCTGGCGCTCCGCTGGTCGCGCACCCTGCTGGGCGACGAGGACGGCGTACGGCTGCGCGAGATGTTCACCCGACACCTGGCCTCGACGTCCTCGGAGACCGTATGACCGGCACCACCACTCCCCCGCCCGGGCTGCGGGACTTCTACGAGAACCCGGCCGTTCCCGTCGCCTCGGGCGACGGGCGCACCCTCCGGCAGGCCCGGCTGCTGGCCGACGCGCTCGACGCGCCGGGTCAGGTGATCCTGGACATCGGGTGCGGTGACGGTACGGCGGCGGCCACCGCGGCCCCGATCCTCGCCGGGCACCGGCTGATCGGGGTCGACTGGTCGCAGGACGCGCTGCGCAGGGCCAGGCCCCGGATGGGCCATGTGGTGCGCGGCGAGCTGGAGCACGGCGGGCTGCCGCTGGCCGACGGGTGCGCGGACGCGGTGCTGTTCAGCGAGATCCTGGAGCATCTGGTCGATCCGGACCAGGCGTTGGACGAGCTGCGGCGGGTCCTGCGGCCCGGCGGCCATCTGATGCTGTCGACCCCGAACCTGGCGGCCTGGTACAACCGGGCGCTGCTGCTCGCCGGGGTGCAGCCGGTGTTCTCGGAGGTCAGTCTGCGCGGGATCCACGGCCGCCCCGGCTCGGAGGTGGTGGGGCATCTGCGGCTGTACACGGCCCGTGCGCTGCGCTCGTTCCTGACGGCGTCCGGCTTCACCGACGTGACGATCAAGGGCGCCCCCTTCCACGGGGTGCCGCGTCCGTTGCGCCTGCTGGACCGGGCGGCGTGCGCGGCGCCGGGGGCGGCCTCCATCCTGCTGGCCCACGCGCGGCGGGGGTAGCGCGATGTGGTGGGGTGTCGGCGCGGCTCTGGTCGCCAACGCGCTTTACAGCGTGGGGTTCGTGGTGGAGAAGCGCGCTCTGGGCTCGCTGCCCGCGCTCTCGGCGGGCCGGCCGCTGCACGTGGTCCGGGTGCTGGCCACCAGCCCGCTGTGGATCGTCGGCGCGCTGGCGCTGGCGGCCGGGTTCGGGGCCCAGCTGATCGTCTACCGCGCGCTGCCGATCGCGGCGGCGCAGGGCATCTTCGTCTCCGGCCTCGTGCTGCTCCTGCTCCTGTCGTCGGCGGTGCTGGGCGAGGAGTCGACGGGCCGCGAGCGCTATGCCCTGGGCGGGGTCCTGGTCGCCCTGCTGATGGTGGTGGCCTCGGTGCGCGAGGGCGAGGACGTGGTGAGCGGCGGGGCCCCGTGGGCGCTGGTGCTCCTGGTCTGTCTGCCGGCGCTGGCGGCGGGCGTCTGGCTCTACGCACGCGTCGAGAGCCGGGCGGCCAAACGGCACCGGGTGCCGACCAGCGGGATCGGCTACGGGGTGGCGGTTGGCCTGCTCTACGGGGTCAGCTCACTGGCGATCAAGGGCACGTCCAGCCGCCTGACCAGCACTGATCTGGGTGAGGCGGCGCTGTCGCTGCTGGGGTCCCCGTATCCGTATCTGCTGCTGTTCACCGCGGGGGCCGGTCTCGTCATGTCGCAGGCGGCGCTCCAGCGCTGCCGGGCGTCCCTCATCGTGCCGGTGTGCACCACGGTGACCTGTCTGTTCACCGCGGTCCTCGGGACGCTCGCCTTCGGCGAGAGCCTGCCCGACGATCCGCTGCTGCTGGCCCTGCGGGTGGGCGGCACGGCGCTCGCCCTGTCCGTCCTGCTGGCCATGCCGCGCCATGATCCGCAGCCCGCCGCGGCGTCCTGACCCACCGACGTCCCTTCCGCTGTTTCGCCGATGACACACGAGGAGCCCCTGATGCGTCCTGACGACCCGCTGCTGGCCATCCTGGCCTGCCCGCTCGACAAGGGGCCGCTGTCCCTGCTTCCGGAAGAGGACGCGCTCTACAACCCGCGGCTGCACCTGAGTTACCCGATCGTGGACGGGATACCGCAGCTTCTGCCCTCCTCGGGCAGAAAGGTCGACTCCGTCGACCACGAGCGGTTCCTCACCTCGCTGAAGGCATCGGCCACGTGACCACGCTCGCCGCGGCGGTCGCGGCCAGGCTGCCCGGACGGGTGGTCGGCTCCGCCGCCGTCGCCCTGTATCCGCGCTTCGAGCCGGAGCTGCGGCGGCTCGCCGACTTCTGCCCGCGGGGCGGAGTCGCCCTCGACATCGGGGGCTGGTACGGCCCCTGGTCGCGGCGGCTCGCCGCGCGCTGCGAGCGGGTGGTGACCGTGGAGCCCGTGCCGCATCTGGCCGCGCATCTGCGGCGGACGCTGCCGTCGAACGTCCGGGTGGTCCAGGGCGCGGCGACCGACCGGGAGGGCACGGCCCGGCTCTGGTTCCCAGAGGGCGACCAAGGCGACCGGGGGGTGTCCTCACTGGCCCGCCGCGATATCCACGCCCACAGCGTGGAGGTCCCCTCGATCACCGTCGACGGCCTCGGGCTGAGCGGGGTCGGCTTCGTGAAGATGGACGTGGACGGCGGGGAGGCGGCCGCGCTGTTCGGCGCGGCGGAACTGCTGCGCCGGGACCGCCCGGCGCTGCTGATCGAGCTGGAGAGCCGGCTCGGCCCGATCACCCCGGTCATCGCCACGCTGACCGGTCAGGGGTACGCGGGCTGGGTCCTCCCGGACCGCGACTGGGTCCCGCTCGCCGGGTTCGACCTGGTGGCCCACCAGAAGCGGACCGAGCACCTGGTGCACCGGGGGCTGCTGCACCGGGCGTTCGCGCCGCGCCGGGAGCGGTACGTCAACTCGGTGCTGTTCCTGCCGGAGGGCCGGGCGCCGGGTGGGGCCTGAGCGCCCCGCGTATCCTCGGCCGGAGGCCGGGAAGTCCGGCCGAGCGGAGGATGGGTCACGTGGCGGGCAGCAGCGCGGGGCGGGACCGAACGCGGGCGGACGGTCCCGGGAGCGAGCAGGCGGGCGCCCCGGAGCGTACGTCGCTGAGCGCCCGCGCCCAGGACGCGGTCCGGCAGCGGATCGTCGACCGCCGCTATGCGCAGGGCGCCCGGCTCGTGGAGCGCGAGGTCGCCGAGGAGCTGCGGATGTCCCGCGTCCCGGTCCGCGAGGCGTTGCGTGCCCTGGTGGGCGAGGGGCTCCTGGAGCTGCTGCCGCACAGCGGGGTCCGGGTGCGGCGGCTGGAGCGGGCCGACGTGGAGCACCTGTACGAGGTGTGGGAGCCACTCGCGGTCCAGGCCTCCCGGCTGGCGGCGCGGCGGGTGGCGCGGTCCGCCCCGGTGGAGCCGGCGGGCGTGACCGCGCTGCGGACCTCCCTCGACCGGGCGGAGCAGGCGGCGTCCGACGACGAGGGGACGCGTGAGGTCGCGGCCCACACCGCCTTCCACGAGGACATCGTGGCGCTGAGCGGCAACCCGATGCTGGCCCGCACCATGGAGCAGCTGAGCGGTCAGCTCCGGCTGCTGTTCGGGATGCGGGAGGAGCCGGAGCACATGCGGGCCCAGCACGCGGTCATGTTCCGGTACATCGCGTCGGGCGACGAGGATTCGGCCGCGGCGAGCACGCTGCTGCACGTGCGGGACAGCCGGGCCGTGGCCCTTCGATCGTTGTTCCACGACGCCTGATCTTTTGTATACCAATGCGCTCTGCCCCTCGGGGGCCTCCGAGGGGCAGAGCGCATTTCCTGCACTTTTCCTGCACGCGCGAGGAGCGGAATCACTCCTTCCCAGAATCGCGGCCATCCTGGTATACAAAGTGCTCCCGCTCGCTTCCGCGACCCAAGGAGCCCTCCCATGTGCGTCGAGAACACCCCGCCTCCCTCCAACCGACTGACCAGGCGGGGTGTGCTCGCCGGTGCCGCGGCCCTGGCCGGCACCGCGGCCGTGCCGGCCCAGGCGGCCACCGCCGCGTCCGCTTCGTCCGGCGCCCGGCACGGTTCGCCGGGCCGGGGCGGCGATCTCGTCGTCGAGGGCGGCAGGCTGCTCGACCCGGCGACGGGCGAGGTCACCGAGGACGCGGTCGTGGTGATCGCCGGGGGTGTCGTCCGGGCGGCCGGGTCCCGGGGGCGGGTGGGCCGGGTCCCCGGCGGGGTACCGGTGCTGCGGGCCCATGGCCAGTGGATCCTGCCCGGCCTGGTGGACGCCCACATCCACCTCAACACGGCGGCCGAGGCACGCGACGCGGTCCTCAAGGGCGCGACCAGCGCGCGCAGCGGCTCGACCAACTTCTACCAGGACATCGCCGTACGGGAGTTGGCCCGGCAGGCGCCGGAGCGGGCGCCCCGGCTGCGGGCGGCGGGCATCTTCGTCACCCCGGACCTCGGCGACACGATCCTCGCCGATCCGGAGCTGGCCCCGCTGGCCCGGCTGCGCGACGGGGTGCGCTCGCCCGAGGCGCTGCGCCGGGTGGTCGAGGTGAACCTCGCGCGCGGGGCCGACACCATCAAGACCCGGGTGAACGAGCGGGCCGGGCTGCCCGAGCAGGACCCGCTCGTCCAGGTCTACGACCACGAGCAGTTGTCCGCGATCGTGGCGGCGGCCCGGCGCGGCGGAAAGGGGGTGCTCTGCCACAGCTACAGCGAGAAGGGCTGCCACGACGCGGTCACGGCCGGCGTCCGCTCGCTGGAGCACGGGGCGTTCGTCGGTGAGCGCACGCTGCACGAAATGCGTCGCAGGGGTACGTACTTCACGCCGACGCTCACCGCGATCGCCGGGCTCGCGGAGTCCTCGGACCCGGTCCTGGCCGAGCGCGGCCGCACCTACCTCCCGGTCCTGAAGCAGGCGGTGCTGGCCGCCCACGAGCTGGGCGTCCCCCTCGCGGCGGGCACGGACTCCTCGGGCGGAACGGTCGACCCGATCGGCCGCGAGGTGGAGCTGATGCGCGCGGCCGGGCTCTCCGCCCTGGACGCGATCCGCACGGCGACCACGGGGGCCGCGAAGCTCCTCGGGTTCGACGCCACGGTCGGCCGCCTGGCGCGGGGCTTCGCGGGTGACGTCCTGGTGGTGGACGGCGACCCGCTGGCGGACGTCGGCGTGCTGAGCCGGCCCGCGCGCGTGGTGCGGGCAGGGTTCGTGGTGCCGAGCGCCTGACGCCGCCTCACCTCCTCCCCCTCTCCTCCTGCTGTTCCCTCTCCTCGAAGGAGTTCCTGATGCACGACGAGTCCACCGCCGCCACCGTCGGTCTCTCCCGGCGCTCGATGCTGGCCGGGGCCGCCGCCGTCGCGGGCACCGCGGCGACGCTCAGCGCTTCGGGGGCCGCGGCCGCCGAGCCACGACCCGCCGGGACGGCCCCCGCGCCCTCCACCGCCGACCGGATCACCGAGCAGCCGGACCGCACGGGCGATCACGCGCGCGCCACGGTCTTCAAGAACGTGCGGCCGTACGGGGCGGAGCACCCCGTCGACCTCACCGTCGTCGACGGGATCATCAGCGGCGACCCCGCCCCGCGCGGTGCGAAGATCGTCGACGGCAAGGGTCGGATCGCGCTGCCGACCCTGGTCGACGCGCACATCCACCCCGACAAGACGGCCTGGGGCGAGCCCTGGGTGACGCGGAACCCGGCGAGCTCCATCGCGGAGTACACCGCCGAGGACGTGAAGCTGTACCACGCTCTGCGTACGCCGCTGAAGAAGCGGGCGGAACGCCTGATGGGCCATGCAGTCGCCCAGGGCACCCGGGCGATGCGGGCCCATGTCGACGTCGCGCCCGCCTACGACCTGGTGGGCGTCGAGGGCGTCGGGTCCGCCCGCAGGGCCCTGCGGCACGCGCTCGACGTGGAGATCGTCGGGTTCCCGCAGCACGGGGTGATCCGTACCCCGGGAACCAAGGAGCTGCTGGAGGAGGCCGCGCGCACCGGGGCGATCGACCGGGTCGGCGGCATCGACCCGATCGGGTTCGACGAGGCGCTGGAGGAGCACCTCGACGTGGTCTTCGGCATCGCGGACCGGCACGGGGTGGGCGTCGACATCCATCTGCACGAGCGGGCCGCGACGGGGATGGAGTCGCTGCGCGCGATCATCGCCCGCACCGAGGCGCTGTCGCTCCAGGGCAAGGTGACGGTCAGCCATGTGTTCTGCGTGCCGGGGCTTCCCGAGCGTGAACTCGACCGGCTGGCGGCCGATTTGGCGGAAGCCGGGATCTCGCTGACGACGGTCGCGCCCTCCTCGGACCTGGTGCTGCCGATCGACCGGCTGCGGGAGCACGGGGTCGAGGTGGGCCTCGGCTCCGACGGCGTACGGGACGCGTGGAGCCCTTTCGGCAACGCGGACATGCTGCACCGCTCGCACCTGCTGGCCTGGGTGCAGGACGCCCGGCTGGACGAGGAGCTGGAGGCGGCCTTCCGCTCGGGGGCCGACGGCGGGGCGCGGCTCCTGGGGCTGCCCGAGGCGGACCTGAAGCCCGGGTCGCCGGCCGACTTCCTGCTGGTGCGCGGCGAGTGCCTGCCGCAGGTGGTGGTGGACCTGCCGCGGCGCGACATGGTGGTGCGCGGCGGCCGGATCGTCGCCCGGGACGGGGAGCTGGTCGGCCACTGACCTGCGTAACCGCCGCCGCCCGGCGCGGTTAGGGTGACGGCGTGAGAGTGCTGCTGGTCGAGGACGACGCCAACCTCCGCTTCGGCGTGGCCGCTGCCCTGCGCGCCGCCGGGCTCGCCGTGGACGAGGCGGTCGACCTGCCGCAGGCCGACGAGGCGCTGTTCGTCACCGCGTACGACTGCGTCGTCCTCGACCGGATGCTGCCCGCCGGGGACGCCGCGGAGTACGTGGAGGAGCTGCGGCGCTCCGGGCGGGCGGTGCCGGTGCTGTTCCTGACGGCCCGGGACACCGTCGCCGACCGGGTGGAGGGCTTCGCCCGGGGCGGCGACGACTATCTGGTCAAGCCGTTCGCCGTCCCGGAGCTGGTCGCCCGGGTGCGCAGCCTGTGCCGCCGGGCCCCGGCGCTCACCCCGCCGGTGCTGCGGGTCGGAGACCTGGAGATCGACACCGCGCGGCGGCGGGTGCGGCGGGGCGGGGTGCTGCTGACGCTGACCAGCCGGGAGTTCGCGGTGCTGGAGGTGCTGGCCGGCCGGGCCGATCAGGCGGTCGGCCGGGCGGAGCTGGCCGAGCGCTGCTGGGACGAGATGGCCGAGCACCGGTCCAATGTGCTGGAGGTGCTGGTCTCGCAGCTGCGCCGCAAGCTCGGCGCTCCCCCGCTGCTCCACACCGTACGCGGCACCGGCTACCGCCTGGCCGTGGAGGAGGGCCCGGCCTCGTGACCGGAGCCGTACGCGGCCGGTTCCGGCGCTCCCGCCCCCTCACCCCGACCGCCCGGGTCCGCCGGCTCCGCCGCCGGATCACCCTGTTGTTCGCCCTGACCAGTGCGGTGGGGCTGGTGGCGATGGCCGCCTGGGCGGTGCGCGGCGACGATGTGCGCTGGCGCGATCAGCTGGACCGGACGATGAGCGCGGACACCAACTGGGCGCTCGGACTGCTGGAGACCGACGAGGACGGACGGCTGGACGCCGGGGTGCTGCTCGACACGGCCGGGACCGCCTGCCCGCCCCTCCACCTGCTGTCCGTCCCGCCGGACGCCGCGCGGGACGCGCGCCGCATCGCCCCGGCGGACCTGGCCGTGGAGCACGCGCCCCGCACCCCTTGCCTCACGGTCGACGGCCCTGCCGTACGCCGGGCGGCAGCCGCGGCCGTGAACGCCGACGAGGAACGGTCCCTCGACGGCCGTACGACCACGGGTGAAGCGGTACGCCTGTTCGCCCTGCCGTTCTATGCGCCAGAGGCCGAGGAGGACGCCCGGCCGCAGGGGGCCCTGGTCACCGTGGCGGGCACCGCCGCGCAGCAGGCGGACCACCGGCGGCTCGCCTGGCGGGTGACCGGCGGCTGCGCCCTCCTGGTCGGCCTGTCGGCCCTGGTCGGGCATCTGCTGTCGGGCCGGGCCGTCCGGCCCGCCCTGGAGGCCCTGGACCGGCAGGAGTCCTTCCTCGCGGACGCCGCGCACGACCTGCGGACGCCCGCGGCCTCGCTGCGGACCCTCGCCGAGACCGCGCTGCGCGGGGACACCGACAGCACCGACGTGCACCGGCGCACGCTGCGGCTCGCCGAGGGGATGGGCGCGCTGGCCGACGGGCTGCTCACCCGGGCCCGGCTGATGTCGGGGACGGCCGTGCTCGCGGTGGAGCCGCTGCGGCTGGACCAGTTGGTGGAGGCGCTGGTCCAGGACGCGCCGGCGGAGGGCCACCGGGTGTCGGTGGAGGCACGGGAGGCGGTCGTGGTCGCCGACCCCGACCTCGTACGGCGTGCCGTGGCCAATCTCGTCGGCAACGCGCTCGTCCACGGCCACGCGCCCGGGGCCCCGGCCGAGGTGGTGGTCGTCGTCGCCGACGAAGGGGCGTCGACGACCGTGACGGTGGAGGACGCCGGGCCGGGGCTGCCGCCCGAGGTGGCGGGGGCGCTGTTCGACCGGTTCCGGAGCGGGTCGCGGTCGACGGGGCTCGGGCTGTCCATCGCCTCGTGGGTCGCGCACGCCCACGGCGGCAGCCTCACGGCCGGGCCCGGGCGGCACGGCGGGGCCAGGTTCGTGCTGCGCCTGCCGAGCGGCGACCGGCCGCCGGCGGACGGCTGACGTCGGGCCGCAGGGCCGTCGGGGTGCCGGGCTGTCGGGCTGTCGGGCTGTCGGGCTGTCGGGCCGACGGGATGCCAGGCCATGGGGACTTCTGGGGCCGTGGGACTCCGGGCCGCAGGGCCGCAGGGCCGCCAGGCCGTGGGACCGCCAGGCCGTGGGACTGCGGGCCGTGGGACTGCCGGGGCCGTGGGACTGCGGGCCGTCCGGGCGAGGGGGACTGCCGCCGGACCGCCTCAGCAAATCCTCAGCATCGACCAGGGATGCTGCCGGTGAACCGCCCGGCCCGATCCCTGGGAGCAGTCCGTTGAACCACCCTGCCCGCCGCCGCCCCGCCCTCGTCACCGCACTGGCCTTCGCCTGCTCGGTCGCGCTCGCCTCCTGCACGGCCGGCCCGGCCGCCGGACCGGGGCGGGCCGGAGCCGCCCCGGCGTCGGCCGACCCCGCGTCCCGGCCGGACCTCAAGCCGTTCTACGGCCAGCGGCTGCGGTGGACGGACTGCGACACGGAGGGGTACGCGTGTGCGCGGCTGACCGTCCCCCGGGACTACGACGAGCCGGGGAACGGCGAGACCTTCGTCCTGCCGGTGGCGCGGGCGACGGCCGGGAAGCCGGAACGGCGCATCGGCTCGCTCGTCTACAACCCGGGCGGCCCGGGGGCGGCCGGGGTCCAGTCCCTCGAAGAGGGCATGGACGAGGCGTTCGGCCCGGCGGCCCGCGACCGCTTCGACATCGTCGCCCTCGACCCGCGCGGGGTCGGGGCGAGCGTCCCCGCCCTGACCTGCACGGCGAGCGACGACGAGGCCGGAAAGGACGCGCCGGAGCCGCCCGCGGCGGAGGGCGTCGCGCCGCTCCACCCCCGTACGGAGAGGGACCGCGCTGCCGCCGCCGAGGGGGCGCGGGCCGTCGCGGAGGACTGCGAGCGGCACAGCGGCGACCTCCTGCGGCACGTCGGCACCGACGACGCGGCCCGCGACCTGGACGTGCTCCGCGCCGCCCTGGGTGAGCGCGAACTGACCTACCTGGGCTGGTCGTACGGGACGAGCCTGGGCACCGCGTACGCCGAGCAGTTCCCCCGCCGGGTCCGCGCGATGGTGCTGGACGGGGCGATGGACCCGTCGTTGGACTGGTCGCAGCGGGTGCTGAGCCAGTCGGCCGGCTTCCGGCGGAGCGTGGACGACTACGCCGACCACTGCGCGGAGGTGGCGGGTGACAGCTGCCCGGCCGGCAGCCCGGACGGCATACGCGCGCTGATCGAACGGCTCTACACCCGCGCCGGACGCGAGCCGCTGCCGGTCTCTCAGGACAGCGCGTACGCGGAGTACGGCGGGATGGACGCGACGGCCGTTCTCGACGCGGTGTCGATGGCGATGTACACGCCGGAGGACCAATGGGAGCCGCTGTCCTGGGCGTTGGCCGCGGCGGACGCGGGCGACGCGACCGAGCTGGGCGCGCTGGACGAGGAGGAGCCGGCCCCGGCCGAGGAGGACACCGACGATTTCGCCGAGGAGGACAGCGGGGTGGAGAGCCCCGCCGAGGAGGACACCACCCCCGCCGACAACGAGGACGCCGCGCTGACCGCCGTCAACTGCCTGGACGTCCCGCACCCGCGCGACACCGAGGCCTACTGGGACGCCCTGCCGCGCGCGGAGAAGGCCGCCGGGGTCTATGGCACCGCGGGGGTGACCGCCGAACTCACCTGTCGCGGCCTGCCGTCCGGCGACCGGAAGCCGCATCGGGTCGACGCCGACGGGGTGGCGCCGGTGCTGGTCGTGGGCACCACCGGCGACCCGTCCACCCCGTACGAGGAGGCGGTGAGCCTCGCGGAGCAGTTCCCTGGCGGGATGCTGCTCACGTACGAGGGGATGGGGCACACCGCGTACGGGCGCGGCGACGCCTGTGTCACGGAGCGGGTCGACGCCTATCTCGTCGACCTGGAGCCCGTCCGCCCCGACACCACCTGCCGACCGGGAGCAAACTGACTGCTCGTCAGCTCTGTTGTGCTTCCTCGGCGTTGCGCCAGATCGTCAGGTCGATGGTGATGTAGCGGCTGGGGTCGTCCGCGCCCGACTTGCCGCGGTAGGTCACCACGGCGATGTGTCCGGCCTTGCTGAGCACACAGATCTGCGACCCGGACGTGAGCTGTTCCAGCTCGATACTCTCGGTGAAGCGGGTCTCCTGGCGGCAGGTCTCCAGCGACCCCTTCTGCGAGTTCTTCAGCACCACCAGCTTCCCGTTGGCGCTGCCCACCTTCTCGTCGCCGAAGAGGGTGTCCCAGTCGTAGTAGAAGTCCCCGGTGCCGTAACTGAGACCGGTGCCGTCGTCCTCCACCGGCCGGGGCGGGTGGTCGGCGAGCTTCAGGGCGTAGTTGGCCGTCACATCGATGCCCTTGTACGAGACCGGCCTGGGGTCGACCGGCTTCTCCCGGGCGCTGTCCCCGGAGCCGCTGCCGCTCGAACCGCCGTTGGAGGACGACGTGGCCCGGTCGCCCTTGCCCGACCTGTCGGGGTCGTCCGGCAGCAGGCTGCCGATGACCCCGAGGACGATCAGCGCGCCGAAGACCGAAGCGGCGACGATCAGCCCGGGCCGCTTACGGCGCGGCGCGGCGGGCTGGAATCCGGACGAGCCCCAGCCCGGCTGCTGGAATCCGGACTGCTGGAAGCCGGGTTGGGCGAATCCTGACCGCTGCTGGGGCGGCGGGGTGGGGTAGCCCTGGGGGTGGGCGTTCTGCGGCCAGTGACCGGGCGGCACGGTTCCCGGGGCTCCGGGTGCGGCCGGTCCGGTCTGCGTGGGTGCGGCGGCCACCGCGTAACCGGTCGGGGTGTAGTGGTGCACTCCCGGCGGCGGGGTCGGCGGGGCGACCTCGGTGGGGGTCGGCGCGACGCTCGGCTGCGGGGGCGGGGTGGGTGCGGGGGCGGGCATCCGCAGCCGCTCGGTGATCGACCCGGCGACCGCCTGCGGGAGCCAGTCCTCGCCCTGGCGGAGGGGTTCGGGCGAGATGTCGTGGCACATGCGGATGATGTCGGCCAGGGACGGGCGGTCGGCCGGGTCGCGGCTGAGGCAGCGGGCCACCAGGGGACGGAGTGCGTCGGGCAGCCGGCTGAGGTCGGGGTCCTCGTGGACGATCCGGTAGAGGACCGCGTGCGAGGGCCCGTCGCCGAACGCGGGTGCGCCGATCGCGGCGTAGGCGGCGATCTGGCCGAGGGCGAAGACATCGGTGGCCGGGGTGACGGTGCCGGCCGCCGCCTGCTCCGGCGCCATGAACGCCGGAGTTCCCACGCTGACCCCCGTACCGGTGAGGGCGGTCGTGTCGGCGGCCCGGGCGATGCCGAAGTCGATGACGCGCGGCCCGTCGGCGGCGAGCAGCACATTGGCGGGCTTCAGATCGCGGTGCACGATGCCCGCACCGTGGATGACCCCGAGCGCCTCGGCCACCCCGACCGTCAGCAGCAGCACACTGCGCAACGGCAGTCCGCCGTGCCGGGCCACCGCGTGCGCGAGCGAGGGACCCGGCACATACGCCGTCGCCAGCCAGGGCTGCGCACCCTCGGTGTCCGAGTCGATCACCGGAGCCGTGTACAGACCCTGCACCCGCTGCGCGGCCCGCACCTCCTGCTGGAAACGCCGCCGGAACTCCGGATCCTCACTGAACTCCGCCCGGATCACCTTGATCGCGAGAGGCCGGCCCCCAGGCGTGTACGACAGGTACACCTTGCCCATCCCGCCCGCGCCCAGCACGGCGGCCAGCCGGTAACCCCCCACCACGGCCGGGTCGTCAGCCTTGAGTGGCTGGAACGGATCGCTCGAAGGTGCACTGCTCATTAGGAAGCATCCCCCTGGTCACGGCAGTCCGGAGCCCGCACGCGCCCCGAAGATCAGACGAGAGCGTACCGAATGACGGGGCGGGGTCAGGGGCTGGCCGCATCGAAGGTGTACCGCAGGGGCGCGCGGTCCGTACGGGGGTCGCGGCGGTAGACGTACAGCGCCGACACCCGAACAGTAGGAGCGGCCGGTCGGCGATCCTCGTGCGCAGCCCGTCGGCCGGGCCTCCGTCGAGCACCGCGGACTCCCAGCGTGACGCCTCGTCGCTGTCCGTCCTGCCCATCCTGTCCATGACAACAGTTTAACTATTGCGCAATCCATGAATGCTCGTGAGGCCCCCACAGAGGGCCGGGCGTTTCCGGCAGGCCCGGAGGACGCGCCTTGCCGCACTTCGGCACCGGGTCCATGCTGGTGCCATGGGTGACCAGGCCGGCCCCGAGCCGACGGTGTCCGTCCGGCAGGACCTCCGGTTGCTGGAGGCCGCGGGGGCACACCCGGACGGCGCCTCCGTACAGCAGCTGGCCCGGGCGGCCGGGCTGCCGGAGCTCACCGCCCGGCAACATCTGCACGAACTCGCCCGTGACGGCTATCTGGACGAGCTCGACGACGGGGCGTTCAGCCTGCGCGAGCGGGACCCCGGTCTGCTGCCCGCCGCCGACGGCCAGGCGCTGCAGGAAAGCATCCGTCCCCTGCTGTCCGCACTGCGCGACACCTTGTCCGCCGCGGCCTACCTGACGCTGTACGACGAGGGCGAGATCCGGGTCCTGGAGATCGTCGACAGCCCGCGGGCCCCGCGGGTGGACATCTGGGTGAGCTTCCAGGATGCCGGGCACGCCACGGCGCTCGGCAAGAGCGTGCTGCGCGAGCTGGACGGGGAGGCGCGCGCCAACTACCTCTCCCGGCACTCCATGGCCGGCCTCACCCCTCGCACCATCACGCGCCGGGAGGAGCTGACGCGGCACCTCGACACGGCCCCCGCGGGCCCGCTCTCGCTGGATCGGGGAGAGTACTCGCGGGGGACGACCTGCGCGGCGGTGCCGGTGTACAGCGGTGACCAGGTCGGTTCGATCGGCATCTCGTTCCGGTCGGACCGGATGTACCGGACCACCGAGGTCGAGGCGCGGTTGCTGGAGTCGGCGCGGCGCGTCACACGGCGGCTGACTCTCCCGGAGTGCTGACCCGTCCCCGGCGGCCTCTCAGCCGGTGACGATGCCGGCGACCAGGTTGATCGTGGTGGCCAGGATGCTCGCGCCGAAGACGTACGACAGCAGGCAGTGCCGGAGGGCGACCGCGCGGATCCTGGAGGTGGAGACGTTGGTGTCGGAGACCTGGTAGGTCATGCCCAGGTTGTAACTGAAGTACAGGAAGTCGATGTAGCGCGGCGGTTCCTTCGTGTTGAAGTCGATCCCGCCGCCGGGTGGCTGGTGGTAGATGTACGCGTAGCGGGCCGCGTACATCAGGTGGAGCGCCGCCCAGGACATGAACACGCCGCAGAGCGCCAGGGCGGCCGCCGCGTGGCTCAGGTCCGTGTCGCCGATCAGGAGCAGCACCACGATCCCGACGAGTCCGGACAGGGCCGCCGTGACGACGACGAGTTCCTCGGCGAGCGGCCGGAACTCCTCGCGCCGGGCGTTGTCGTGCGTGGCGGCGGCGTCCATCGGCCACAGGACGAGCCACCCCGTGACGACGAAGACGGTCTCGGCGACGGCGATGCCGACGAGGATGCCCAGCGGCGCGTTGGTGAGGAGGAAGCCGACCAGCACGCCGACGGCGGCTCCGACCAGCGCGGAGCCCGCGAGCCGGGGAACGGCGGGGAGCAGGAACCGGCGGTACGTGTTCATGAGGGGCCTCACGAGGCTGCCCGAGGGGCCTTGAGCCCCTGTTCCGCGGGGTGTCCCCCGCAGCCGGGGCCGGACCATGTCAGCGTATGCGCGGGTGTTCCGGACCGCAGTCCGGAACGGGCCCCCGAACCGACTGGCAGCCCGGAAACGCCCGGCATAGCCTGCCGGAAGGACCCGCTACGCCCCACTATGTCCATCGAGCCCGCCGTGCCCGCCGTATCCGCAGGTGAAAGGGTGGAAGTGCCGTGAGCACCGACGAAGCGCAGGAACCCCGGGAGCCCCGGGTCGGTCCCGTCCCCGAGGGCGGTCCGCAGTTCCGGCCCTACCGCCATCCCGCCGCGGGCTGGGGAGCGGCGAAGAGCGTGACCCGCTTCCTGGTGGAGGAACGCGCGCTGGTGGACGGTCCGCGGGCCATCATGCGGATGAACCACGAGAACGGCGGGTTCGACTGCCCCGGGTGCGCGTGGCCGGACGACACCAAGGGCCTGCACCTGGACATCTGCGAGAACGGCATCAAGCACGTCACCTGGGAGATGACGCCCAAGCGCGTGGGGCGCGAGTTCTTCGCCGCGCACTCGGTGACCGAGCTGTACGGGTGGAGCGACTACGACCTGGAGAACCAGGGCCGGCTCACCGAACCGATGGCGTACGACCACGAATCCGACCACTACGTCCCGGTCAGCTGGAAGGACGCGTTCGAGGTCGTCGGGGCCGCGCTGCGCGGGCTCGACAGCCCGCACCGGGCGGCTTACTACACCTCGGGCCGGCTCGGCAACGAGGCCACCTTCCTCTACCAGCTGATGGCCCGCGAACTGGGCACGAACAATCTCCCGGACTGCTCCAACATGTGCCACGAGGCCAGCGGGCGGGCCCTCCAGGCCTCCCTGGGCACCGGGAAGGGGACGGTCGACCTCAAGGACTGGGAGTCCGCGGACGCCCTGTTCATCCTGGGCGTCAACGCCGCGTCGAACGCGCCCCGGATGCTCACCGCCCTCGCCGAGGCCGACCGCCGCGGCGCGCAGATCGTGCACGTCAACCCGCTGGTCGAGGCGGCGGCCACCCGCACCATCGTTCCGCACGACTTCACGGACATGGCCCTGTTCAAGACCACCGCCACCAGCACGCTCAACCTCCAGCCGCGCATCGGCGGGGACATGGCTCTGCTGCGCGGCATGGCCAAGGCGGTCCTGGAGCAGTCGGCGAGCGACCCCAAGGCCCTGGACCGTCTCTTCATCGACCGCCACACCACCGGCTTCGAGGAGTACCGCTCGCTGTGCGAGGCCACGCCCTGGGAGGAGTTGGAGCACCAGTCGGGGCTGAGCCGCGCCGACATCCTCCGGGCGGCGCGGGTGTACGGGGAGGCCGACCGCTCCATCGTGAGCTGGTGCCTGGGCCTCACCCAGCACGAGCACGGCGTCGACACCGTCCGCGAGATCGTCAACCTCCTGCTGCTGCGCGGCAATCTCGGCCGCGAGGGCGCGGGCCCCTCCCCCGTGCGCGGGCACAGCAACGTCCAGGGCAACCGCACCTGTGGCATCGACCACCGTCCCACCGACGCGTTCCTGGACCGGCTCGCCGAGGCCTGCGGGATCGACCCGCCGCGCGAACCCGGCCTGGACACCGTCCGTACGATCCAGGCGATGCGCGACGGCGAGGTGAAGGTGTTCGTCGGGATGGGCGGCAACTTCGCCCTCGCCGCGCCCGACACCCCGGCCACGTACGCGGCGCTGCGCTCGTGCGATCTCACGGTCCAGGTGAGCACCAAGCTGAACCGCAGCCATGTCGTCCACGGCCGCGCGGCCCTCATCCTGCCGTGCCTCGGGCGGACCGAGAAGGACCACCAGCGGGGCGGCGTCCAGAGCTCCTCGGTCGAGGACTCGATGAGCATGGTCCACATGTCCGTCGGGATGAAGCGCCCCGCCTCCCCGCACCTGCTGTCCGAGCCGGCCATCGTCGCCGGGATGGCGCGCGCCGCCCTGCCGGACAGCGAGACGCCCTGGGACTGGTACATCGAGGACTACGACCGGATCCGGGACACGATGGCCGAGGCGCTGGACGGCTTCGAGGACTTCAACCGCCGGGTCCGGCTGCCGCTCGGCTTCCGTATCAAGCAGCCCGCCCGCGAACTGGTCTTCCTGACCCCGTCCGGGCGCGCGGAGTTCTCCTCCGCCCCGCTGCCCGACGTGGTGCCCGAGCCCGGCACCCTGGCGCTCGGCACGATGCGGTCGCACGACCAGTGGAACACCACCATCTACTCCGACAACGACCGCTACCGCGGCGTCAAGAACCTGCGCACGCTGGTCTTCATGAACCGGGCGGACATGCGCGAGCGCGGGATCGCCGACATGGGGCCCGTCGACATCACGAGCACCGCGAAGGACGGCAGCCGGCGGTTCCTGAACGGCTACACGGCGATCCCGTACGACATTCCGCGCGGCTGTGCGGCCGGGTACATGCCGGAGATGAACGTGCTGTGCGCGCTGGGCGACTACAGCACGCAGAGCGACCAGCCGATCATGAAGCACGTCAAGGTCACGGTGGTCCCGGCCGCCTGAGCGGCCGTGGACCTGCACGCGCGTCGTTCCCTAGTCGGACTTCCTGTCCTGGTCCGGGGGAAGGCCCATCTCCTCGCGGTCCTCCTCCAGGCGTTCGTCGAGTCGCTTCTCGTCCGGGCGGCGGGGCATTCCGCGGCTGTGGCCGGTGTCGGGGTCGCCCTCGACCTCTTCGTTCGACTTGTGGTGGTGATGGGACATCAGTCACTCACTCCTTGCCGTCGGGGGTGGCGGCCGCCGCGGGGGTGCGGCCGGCGTCGTCGCCCTTGCGGATGGTGCAGTGCAGGGAATCGTCGATCACATCGGCGACGATCGTGTCCCCGGGATCGGCTTCTCCGCCGAGCAGCAGCGAGGCGACCCGGTTGTCCAGTTCGGTCTGGATCGTGCGGCGCAGCGGACGCGCCCCGAACTCCGGCTGGTAGCCGTGGGCGACCAGGAGCTTCTTCGCCGCCTCGGTGACCTCCAGGGTCATGCCCTGGGCGTGGACCCGGTGCTTGCTGCGGTCCAGCAGGTGCTCGACGATCTCGGAGAGGTCGTCCTCGGTGAGGCTGTGGAAGACGATGATGTCGTCGATGCGGTTGAGGAACTCGGGCAGGAACCGCCCCCGCAGGTCCTCCATCAGCTCGTCCTTGAGCTCGGCGGCATCGCCCTGGTGGGCGAGGATGCGGTGGGCGCCGATGTTGGACGTCATGATGACGACGCAGTGGCGGAAGTCGACGGTGCGGCCCTGTCCGTCCGTGAGGCGGCCGTCGTCGAGGATCTGGAGCAGCGTGTTGAAGACGTCGGGGTGCGCCTTCTCGACCTCGTCGAAGAGGACGACGCTGTAGGGGTTGCGCCGCACCTTCTCGGTGAGCTGGCCGGCCTCGTCGTAGCCGACGTATCCGGGAGGTGCTCCGACGAGCCGGGCGACCGTGTGCTTCTCCTGGAACTCGCTCATGTCGAAGCGGATCATGCGGTCGTCCTCGCCGAACAGCAGCTCGGCCAGCGTCTTGGCCAGCTCCGTCTTGCCGACGCCGGTGGGGCCGAGGAAGAGGAAGGAGCCGACGGGCCGGTTCGGGTCGCCCATGCCCGCGCGGTTGCGGCGTACGGCTTCGGAGACCGCGGTGACCGCCTCGTCCTGGCCGACGATCCTGGCGTGCATCTCCTCCTCCAGCTTGAGGAGCTTCTCCTTCTCGCCGGCCGTGAGCCGGGAGACCGGGATGCCGGTGCGGCGGGAGACGATGTCGGCGATGTCGGAGGCCGTGACCGAGACGACGCCCTCGCGCCGCTCCTCGATCCCGGCGAGTTCGCCCTCCACCTCGGCGATCTGCCGCTTCAGCCCGGACGCCTTCTCGAACTCCTCACCGGAGACGGCCTCGTCCTTCTCGCGCCGCAGCTTCGCGAGGCGGTCCTCGCGGCTGACGACCTCGGTGGAGCGGTTGGCGCTGCGCAGCCGTACGCGGGCCCCGGCCTGGTCCATCAGGTCGATGGCCTTGTCGGGCAGGAAGCGGTCGCTGATGTAGCGGTCGGACAGCTCGGCCGCCGCCGTGATGGCCCCGTCGGCGAAGCGGACCTGGTGGTGGGCCTCGTAGGCGTCCCGCAGTCCTTCGAGGATCTGTACGGTCTCCTCGACGGTGGGCTCCGGGATCAGGACGGGCTGGAAGCGGCGTTCCAGGGCGGCGTCCTTCTCGATGTGCTTGCGGTACTCGTCGATCGTCGTGGCGCCCACCACGTGGAGTTCGCCGCGGGCGAGGGCCGGCTTGAGCATGTTGCCCGCGTCCATCGAGCCTTCGCCCGTGGCGCCCGCGCCGACGACCGTGTGGAGTTCGTCGATGAAGAGGATGATCTCCCCTTCGGCCTTCTGCACGTCCTCGATGACCTTCTTCAGCCGCTCCTCGAACTGCCCGCGGTACTGGGCTCCGGCGACCATGCCGGACAGGTCCAGGGAGACGACCCGCTTGTCCTTGAGGGTGTCGGGCACCTCGCCCGCGACGATGCTCTGGGCCAGACCCTCCACGATGGCGGTCTTGCCGACGCCGGGCTCGCCGATGAGGACGGGATTGTTCTTGGAGCGCCGCGACAGGATCTCGATGGTCTGCTCGATCTCGTCGGCCCGCCCGACCACGGGGTCGAGCTTCCCGGCCTTCGCCTCCTCCGTCAGGTCCCGGCCGAACTCGTCCAGGGTCGTGGCAGGCTGCTTGGCCCCGCCGGGAGCCCCCTCCGCGCCCGCCGCCCGGTCCGTGGCGCCGCGCAGTCGGCCCCGGTCGAGGCCGTCCGACCCCAGGAACCGGCCGGCGCCGGAGTCGGCATCGTCGACGAGCGCGCCGAGGATGTGCTCGGGACCGATGTAGGACACCCCCGCCGCCTGCGAGCGGGCGTAGGCGGCGGTGAGGGTCCGCTTGGCCGCCGGGGTGAGACCGGGCTCGGCGGACGGTTCGCCGGACTCCCGGGGCAGCACTCCGTCGAGCTGTGCGGCGAGGTCGTCGGGGTCGACCCCGGCCCGGGAGAGGAGACCGCGCGCGGGCTCGACCTGGGTCGCCGCCCACAGCAGGTGCTCGGTGTCGAGGTCCGCCGTGCCGTCCTCGGCCGCTTTGCCGGTGGCCCGGCCCAGCAGCTCGTGGGAGGACTCCGTCAGCAGCCGCCCGATCGGTACGCGCTGCATCGCGGGGGGCGACGACGCGGGCGACATGCCGAAGAACCGGTTCAACAGGTCACTGAACGGATCGGACGGACCGGAAGGTGAACCGAACGCCATCGACATGTCAGCTCCAGGGGCGGCGAGGGGGCTCTCCCACTCAAACGCGATGTCCACCGCCCCGCAAACGGAGCGGCCCCCGGCTCCGCCCCGGTCCGGAGGCTGCCTACTCCGCCATCTCGTACGCCCCCGACAGCGCCTCGACGCGCTCCCAGATCCGCGCCGAACGGGCCGCGTCGACGACGGGACGGCGTACCGCGCCGAGCGCCCAGCTCTGCTGGTCCGCGGTGGCGGAGTCCTTGCCGTGCAGCTCGACGGCGTGCGCGGAGAAGTCGCGTACGAGCACGGCGAAGAGCTCGTCCAGCAGCTCCTGGTCCAGGCCGGTCAGCCGGGCCTGCTCCAGGATGAGCTGGCCGTGGACGACGAGGGCGAAGAGCTGGCCGACGGCGAGGAGGAGGTCGAGGTCGCGGCTCTGCTCCTCGTCCGGGGCGGCCGTCTCGACGAAGGTGCACAGGGCGTCGGCCTGCTCGCGGAAGCGGGCGACGTTCGGCACCTCGGCGTACGCGTCGAACGCGGGGCGCCAGTCGTGGAAGCGTACGGAGCCGAGGCCGCGGGCCGGTCCCTGCTGGAAGAGGAAGGTGTCGTCGGCCGCGTCGAGGCGGGTGGGGACGGCCGGGTGGTCGACCGGGTTCAGCAGGTGGTTCCGCAGGAACTTGAGGATCAGCGCGAGGTTCACGTGGACCGTGCCCTCCAGCTTCGGCAGGCCCCGGATCTCGACGGCGGCCTGGGCGAAGTAGTTGTCCTTCTCGAAGCCCTTGGCGGCGATGACGTCCCACATGAGGTCGATGACCTTCTCGCCCTCCGTGGTGACCTTCATCTTCGTCATCGGGTTGAAGAGGAGGTAGCGGCGGTCGTCGGGCCCGGCGGAGCGGAAGTAGTCGACGGCGCGGTCGCTGAACAGCTTCATCCCGACGAGCCGGACGTAGGCGTCGGTCAGCTCGCGCCGCACGTGCGGGAAGGCGGTGACGGGGCGCCCGTAGAGGATGCGGTTGCTCGCGTGGGTGACGGCCTCGTACATCGCGTGCTCGCAGATGCCGATCGAGGCGGTGCAGAGGTTGAACTTGCCGACGTTGACGGTGTTGAGCGCGGCGTCGAAGGCGGCCCGGCCGGTGTGCAGGATGTCGGCGGGGGCCACGGGGTAGTCGTCCAGGCGGAATTCGCTGACGTACTTGGAGGAGTCGACAACGTTCTTCACCAGGTGGTACGCCTCGTGGCGGCTGTCGGCCGCGAAGAAGACGTAACCGTCGGGGCCCTCGACGTCGGTGCGCCGCCCGAAGACGGAGACGAGACCGGCGGCGTTGCCGTTGCCGATGTAGTACTTGGAGCCGGAGGCCCGGAAGCTGCCCGCTCCGTCGCCCTCCGGCGTCAGCAGCATGTCGGTGGAGTAGATGTCCGCGCCGTGCGTCTTCTCGGAGAGGCCAAAAGCGAACACCTCGCCCTGGGAGAGGAGTTCGGCCGCCCGGTCGCGGGCGGCGGCGTTGTCGCTCTGCCAGAGGGGGCCGAGGCCGAGGATGGTCACCTGCCAGGCGTACCAGTAGTCGAGGCCGTAGAACCCGAAGATCTCGTTGAGGGCGGCGATCCGGGCGGTGTCCCACCGCTGGTTCTCGTTCTCGGCGGCGGAGGCGGGGGTGAGGAAGGTGGCGAACAGGCCCTCCTTGGCGGAGAAGGCGAGGAAGTCGGCCAGCCAGGCGCGGGAGCGGTAGTCCTCGATCAGCCGGCGCTTGCCGCGCTCCTCGAACCAGTCGACGGTGGCGCGCAGCAGCCTGCGGGTCTCCGGGTCGAAGTGCGCGGGGTCGTAGGTGCGCGGGTTGAAGAGCAGGGACGCGGACTCAGCCATGGTGATCGCCTTCCGGGAGGGTGAGGGTTTTCGGTGGTACGGAGGTGGCGCCGGGTGCCGTTCAGGCGTCCGGGCCCGGCGCTTCGAGCCGGTGGAGGGTGGCGAGTACGTCGTCGAGCCAGGCGATCGTCATGCGCTCGAACGCGATGCCGCCGCGCAGGACGACGTGCTGCAGCTCCTGGCCCGCGTCCGGCGGCGCGGGGGCGTCGGGCCCGGTGAAGTCGCGCAGTTCCCCGGCGAGGTAGTGCGCGAGCCGGTCCCGGTGCACCTGGTGGTGCCGCTCGACCTCGCGGATCAGGGCGGCCGGGTCGTCGAAGGCCGCGCCCCGGATCTTCACGGCGAGGTCGTGCCTCAGGCTCTCCGGCTCGATCGGCTTGTGCAGCCACTCGGCGAGGGCCAGGCGGCCGGGCCCGGTGACGGAGTACTCCTTCTTGTCCGGCCGCCCCTGCTGCTCCACCTCGCGGACGAGGAGCAGGCCGTCGGTGACCATGCGGCCCAGCACGCGGTAGATCTGCTGGTGGGTGGCGGTCCAGAAGTATCCGATGGACCGCTCGAACCGCCGGGCCAGCTCGTAGCCGGAGCCGGGCCGCTCCAGCAGGGAGACGAGGATCGCGTGGTCGAGGGCCATACCGCGATCCTTCTATGCATCTCGTTGCATAGACAAGTCGTGGCGGCCCGGTGAGACACGGCTCACCCGGGCTCGGGGGCCGTTTCCGTACGGGAGCCCGCGTCAGGACGCCTGCGCGCAGAGCGTCGGTCGAGGTAGGAGGTCACCGGGGCCGCCGCGACCCCGTGGACCACCACGGAGATCAGGACGGCGAAGACGACGACCGCCCACATCTCCCGCTCGTACGCACCGAATTCGCCCTCCCCGCAGGCGTAGGCGAGATAGAAGAGCGAGCCGATGCCCCGGATCCCGAAGAAGGCGGTGGCCGCGCGCTCGTTCGGCCGGCCCGGGCCCCGCAGCAGGGCGAGCCAGCCGGTGGCCGGGCGTATCAGGAGGTGCAGCAGCACGCCGACCGCCGCGCCCCTCCAGGTGAGGGCGGCCAGGCCGCCGGAAGCCAGGTAGGCGCCCACGCCGAAGAGGAGCAGGGCCATCAGCAGGCGTTCGATCTGCTCCACGAAGGCGTGCATCACCCGGTGGTAGCCGTGGCTGTGCTCCGACCTGCGCAGGGCGCACGCGGTGGCGAAGACCGCGAGGAATCCGTAGCCGTGCAGGGCCTCGGTGACGCCGTAGGACAGGAAGGTCGCCGCCAGAGCCACGAACCCCTCGCCCTGTTCGGCGAGCCGCAGCGACCTGGCGCGGGACCGGAAGAGCACCCGGCCCAGCAGGAGGCCGACGGCGAGGCCCACCGCCACGCCCACGGTGATCCGGACCAGCACGTCGCTCCAGGCCCAGTGCGCCAGCCAGCCCCCGGTCCAGCTCTCCCCGGCGGCGGCCAGGGCGAGGGCCGCGAGGACGAACGGGAAGGCGAGGCCGTCGTTGAGTCCGGCCTCGCTCGTCAGCGCGAAGCGGACCTCGTCCTCGTCCTCCTTGTCCGCGGACGGCTCCCCCACGCGCACCTCGGAGGCGAGCACGGGGTCCGTCGGCGCGAGCACCGCGGCCACCAGGAGCGCCACGGACACCGGCCAGCCGAGCAGCGCCCAGGCGGCGAGCGCCGTCGCCCCGATGGTCAGCGGCATCGCCAGCCCGAGAAGCCGCCAGGTCGCGGCCCAGGAGCGCCACCCGAAGGGGCGGTTGATGGCCAGGCCCGCTCCCATCAGCGAGACGATCACGCAGAGCTCGGTGAGGTGGTGGACCCAGACGCGGTCGGCGACCGGGTCGAACGACGGCAGCGGCAGTGGTGTCAGGTAGAGGACCACTCCGGCGGCGAGGAAGACGATCGGCACGGACACCGGCAGCCGGGAGAGCAGCCGGGGCAGACCCGCGGCGAGGAAGGCTCCGATGCCGAGGCATCCGTACACCGCACCCTCGGTGGTGATCTGCACGTCCGGGCTCATCCTCCCTGCCGGGTCATCAGGCCAGGTCCCGGGGAACGGTCTCGTTCCAGGTCCGGGAGAAGACCCGGCGGCCGTCTTCGTAACCGTCCAACGTGGCGTCGACGGTGAACGCGTCCGCGTTCGACGTCAGTACGGTGCTCGTCTCGACCCGGACGTCCCAGCCGGGCCTGGAGAACCGCATGGTCCACGCGGACCGGCCGGTCAGGGACGAGAAGTCGTCGGCCACGGAGGTGTACTTCTCGCAGGCCCGCAGCCCCACCTCGATGCCGTTCTCCTCGTAGCGCTGCGTCCCCCGGTCCTTCACGATGTCGAGGGCCGAGTGGTAGTCCACCAGGCTCCTGGAGACGTTCCAGGCCTGCTCGGGCTCGGTCAGGCGGGTGACGGGCGGCGGTCGGCAGCCCTCCGGTTCCCCGAAGTCCGCCTGGGGCATGCCGTCCGGCTCCTCGGTGGGGCGTACCGGCAGAGTCAGCGCGCCGCCGTCCTCGTGGACGGTGAGCAGGACGGGTTCCGGAGCCGGCCACACCAGGGGCCAGTACGAGGTCGAGAGGGAGAGCCGGACGCGGTGGCCGGGCGGGAACGCCTGCGCGACCCCGTTCAGCGGGACGCGCACGTGACAGCGCCGACCGGGCTCCAGCGGACGCGGGTGCTCGTCGCTCTCCCGGTGGGTCAGGTTCAGCACGCCGTACGTCACCCGGGTGGCGCGGCCGTCCGGTGCGACGTCGGAGATCCTGGCGGTGACCTGGGCGACCGGGGCGGAGGCCGACACCTCCAGGTCGACGGAGGGCGACCCGAGGATCTCCAGCCGCTCGGCGAGCGGTTCGGTCTCGAAGACCAGGGAGCCGCCGTCCTCCTCGCGCTGGTCGTAGGGCAGGTCGGGCGGAGCGTTGTACGAGGCCCACTTGCCGGCGAACTGGCCCACGGAGAGCGGTGAGCGGACCGTACGGGTACGGGCGCGCGGAGCGGGCTCCTCGTCGTCCGACGTCACGATGACGGAGCCCCGCAGCGGGTGCACCACTTCCTTGATCTGCGGCGAGGGCCAGGAGGGTTCGGCGACCCAGCGGCCGGGGCGCTCCTCGTAGGACGTGGACGGCGGAACGCTCTCCTGCATCCAGGTGCGGAGCATGGGCCCGTCCATCACCCCGTTGTCGACGCCCTTGAGCCAGTGGTCCCACCACTTGACGACCTCCTGGAGGTAGCCGATGGCCGGGCCGGGCTCGCCGAGGTGCGGCAGCTTGTGGGACCAGGGGCCGATCAGTCCCCTGCGGGGTACGTTCACGTTGGCCAGGAGCCGGGTGACGGCGTTGGAGTAGCCGTCCGCCCAGCCGCTGGAGGCGAGGACGGGGCAACGCAGCCGCGCGTAGTCCTCGTTGAGCGAAGCGTGCTGCCAGTAGGCGTCGCGGTGCGGGTGGCGGAGCCATTCCAGGACCCAGGGCCGGGCGGCCTCCAGCCGTTCCCGCCACATGTCGCGCCACCGCTCCCCCACCACTTCGGGGTCGGGCGGGCAGGTGGCGTACGCGAACATCGTGCCGGCCTCGGCGAGGTTGTCGGAGAGCATGGCGCCTCCGAGGTAGTGCATGTCGTCCGCGTACCGGTTGTCGGTGAACGAGGCGATGACGATGGCCTTGAGGCTCTCGGGCTGCCGGGCCGCCGTCTGGAGCGCGGCGAAGCCGCCCCAGGAGATGCCCATCATGCCGGTGTTCCCGTCGCACCAGGGCTGCGCGGCGACCCAGGCCAGCACGTCTTCGGCGTCGCGCTGCTCCTGGTCCAGGTACTCGTCCAGGAGGACGCCCTCGGACTCCCCGGTCCCCCGCAGGTCCACCCGTACGCAGGCGTAGCCGTGGCCGGCGATGTACGGGTGGTGGATGGCGTCGCGGGTCGAGGTGAGGTCGTTCTTGCGGTAGGGGATGCACTCCACGACCGCGGGGACCGGTTCTCCGTCGGACGAGGTGGGCCGCCAGATCCTGGCCGACAGGCGCACTCCGTCCGCCATGGTGATGGTGACGTGGTCCTCTTGCCGGGTCTCGTACGGGAGGTGTTCGACGAATCGCATACGGGTGGCTCGGTCCTTCCTGACGTCGGGTCCGATGGGGGCGGGTACCCGGTGCGTCACGAAGAATTCCGGCTGCGCCCGCCCGGTGCCGTCTCGTCGAAGCTCAGGCCGAGGGCGGCGACGCAGGCGTCGAACTTGCGGCGCAGGTCGTCCTCGTCGTCCCCGCCGGTGAAGATGTGGGCGAGTTCGTAGCTGTAGCTGTCCTGGCCCTTGACCGAGGAGAGCCGCTGGCCCTCGGAGGGGACCATGTCGATGCGGACGCCCGGGATGTCCCGTTCGATGGCGGCGATGTCCTCGGCGGTCGGCACCTGGTGCACGCGTCCCTCGCCGAACCAGCGGTAGTACCACTTGGCGGCCACCCGGTAGCGGCCGCCGCCCGGCGGCAGGGCCGGGTCGCCGCCCAGGGCGAGCCGGAACATCCGGTGGTGGTTGGGCACGCCGTCGACGAAGTCGAACATCTCCGCGTGCGACTGGGAGTGCCGGGGGTTGATCTCCAGCAGGCTGATGTCGGCGGTCTTCGGATCGTAGAAGAACTCGATGCTGAAGGTCGCCGAGTCCATGCCGATCTGCCGCATGGTGCGTTCGCTGACCTCGTGGAGCCGCTGGATCACCGGTGCCGGGAGGGTGCTCGGATACTGGTGGCGCAGGAAGGACGAGGAGTCGGGGTAGTTGATCGAGTCGAGCACGCCGTAGACGGTGACCTCGCCCTGGTGGACGTATCCCTCGACAGCCACCTGGATACCCGTCATCGCCTCTTCGGCCAGACAGACCTGGCCTCCGACCCCCGCCATCTCCGGCGGGAGTTCCAGAAGATCGAGTATCGCCTCGAAGGGCTTTCCGACCCGGGCTATGCCTTCGCGTATCTCCGCGACCGCCGTACGGAACTCGTCCATGTCCGAGACGCCGAAGGCCAGCTCGGAGGAGTAGGCGAGCGCGGGCTTCAGCCACATGGGGAAGCTCATCCCCTCCGGCGGCCGCGGATCGTCGCTGTCCAGGTCCACCATGCCGAAGCGGGGGTGTTCGTCGATGACCTTTCGCTGTTCCAGCCGGCTCCAGTACTTGTGCTCGCACTTGACGACGGATTCGAGGCTGGTGCTGGTCGTCCCGTATTCCTTGCTCAGGAGGGGGACGAGGGTGCTCACCGGGAAGTCCCAGTAGCCGACGATCGCGTCGATCCCGCCCTCGTGCGCGTCGAGCACGGCGCGTGCGCGGGTCAGCAGTTCGTCGACGGTGGTCGCGTCCTCCTGCAGCTCCTTGATGGAGAGCAGGGGGTGGAGGCGGTGGTGGCGGGCGTCCGGGACGGCCTCCAGCGTTCGGAGGTTCGCCTCGTCCAGTCCGATGATGAAGATGTTCTTGCGCTGGTCTCGGGACACGGGTCCTTCTTTCGTTTCGGCCGGCAGGACGTGGGCCGACTACCCGTGTGCGTGTTTTCAAACGAAGTCACCCGGAGCCGGGGGGTCAGCTCCGGGGTCTGATGCGGCCCTCGGGCGGGACCTCGCCCGTGATGCTGGCGATCAACTCGGCGCACAGTTCGCGCAGTTTGATGTTGCGGTGCTGCGATGCCGTGCGCAGGACGTCGAAAGCCTTCTCCGGGGTGCAGCGTTGCTGGCCGACCACCACACCGATCGCCTGGTCGATGACGGTGCGCGAGCGCAGGGCGGCCTCCAGGTCCGCGGCGAACTCCTCGGTGTCCGCGATGCGCTGGGCCAGCGCTATGGCCCCGGTGGCCTGCGCGGTGAGCAGCCTCAGCGCCGTCAGGTCCGCCGTGTCGAAGGCGTTCGGAACGGGCGCGTAGAGGTTGAGGGCTCCGGACGTGTGGCTGTGCGGGGCGATCGGCAGGGACAGCGAGGAGCGGGCGCCGCAGACCGCGGCGTAGGCCGGGTAGTCGGCCCAGCGGCTCTCCCGCAGGGTGTCGGGCACGCTGACCTCCCGGCCGGTGCGCATCGCCTGGAGGCACGGCCCGTCGTCCTGCCCGTACTGGGCTTCGTCCAGCTTTGTGGCGCTGGCCCCCACGCTGGACACGGTGACGGGACGCCCCAGTCTCTCCAGCGTGATGCCGCAGCCGTCGGCCTCTTCCACCAGGGCGAGGGCGCTGCGGGCGAGGGCGTGCAGGAATTCGTCCAGCGACTCCGTCTCCAGGAGCAGCGCGGTCGTGTCCGGCGCCTCGGCCACGGGCCTGTCAGTCATGATCATCTCGTTCTGGGCGGTGACCAGCCGTCGAGAGGGGCGGGTCAGAGCTGAGCGGCGCGTCCGGGCCGCAGGGACAAGGACAGCCGCCATCCGCGCACCGGCGCCGAGCGGGCTCCGGGCGTGGGGCGGTGAGGGGGTCAGGCGTAGCTGCGGGACGGCCAGTCAGGGGTGGGCGGGCCACCGGCCGTCGGCACCGGGCTGCCGGCGGGGCCGGGCCTCGTCGCGGGGGGCCGCCCGCGGGACGCCCGCGTGGGAGCGTGCGGGGCGCCGAAGGGGGCGGCGGCCGGAGCCATGGGGACGGCGCGGCGACGAGGACAGAGGTTCACGGAAACTCCACGGAGGCAGGAAGAATTCTCAAGGGCCGCTTCCTGACCTCCAGCCCTTCATTATGCCCTCTCGTCCGGGGGCTCGGCTCCGCGTCGCGCAGCCGAGCCCTCGTCAGCCCGTCGCCCCCGGACGCCCGTCAGCGCTCCCCCGGAAAGCGGGGTCGGGAGGTGTCGGCGTACGGGCCGAGCGGCCGATGCGAGGCTCCGGTGGATGGCAGGGCGCTCCGTCGGTCGCCCTGCTTCGCGTTCCGGGACGCCTCCGGCTCCGGCCGGCATCCCCGGCTGCGCATCTCCGCGCCCCGCAGGGTGGAGGCGATCCGCAGGACGCGGTGGAGGCCGGCGGCGCTCAGCGTTTCGCGGGCCGTGTCGTACCCGGCCACCACCGCCATCGAGATTCCGCGCTCCTCGGCCTGGCCCCGCACCCTCAGGAGGAGTCCCAGGGCTCTGGGGGTGAGCAGCGGGGTGCGGATGTCCACGATGACCGCCCGGGGGCCGCAGCACGGCAGCAGGCGCACGATCTCGCGCTCGATCGCCGACTCGTTGTCGAGGTCGACCGTCTCGCCCAGTTCGACCACCAGATGTGCGGCGTCGAGGTGATAGCTGAGCAGGAACATGGGCACTCCAAGGAAGCAGGACTGAGAGCGCGGCCGCTTCCTGACCTGCGTAGGGCGCGTATGCCCGCTTCGCGGCGCTCGACACCTGTCCTCGGCGCAGGGCACGGAGGGGTGCCCACGCCCGGAGGATGGGAGCGGGACGCCCCGTACAGTGCCATCCTGGTCCCAGGGTTCAGGTCCGGAAGGGAGCGATCATGACCGACGACGGAGTGCTCACGCCGGGGCCGCCCGACCTCGTCTCTCTCCTGCTGGACACCGACACCTTGGACGACTTTCTCCGTGCGCTGGCCCAGACCGCCCTGCTCATGTCACCCACGGCCGATGGCTGCGGGGTCACGCTGGAGCGTCGGAACCGGCCCTTGACCGTGGCCAGCGCGGGCATCAGCGCACCGCCGCTGGACGAGGCCCAGTACGGGCAGGACGACGGCCCCTGCCTGGAAGCCCTGCGCGAGGGGCACGAGGTCAGCGTGAGCGACATGCGTGAAGAGGACCGGTGGAACGGCTACCCCGCCTTCGCGGTCTCCTCCGGGACCCGGTCGTCGCTGTCGCTGCCGGTCGCGGCGCACTCCGACACGGCGGGCGCACTCAATCTCTACTCGCCCAAGGAGAACGGTTTCGCGGACGCCGATCTGAGCGGGCTGCGCGCCCTCGCCGCCCAGGCGACGGGGGCCGTCGAACTCGCCCAGCGGCTCGCGGACACCCGGACCTTCACCGCCGACCTGGAGGCCGCCCTCCAGTCCCGCGCCGTGATCGACCAGGCGGCCGGCATCGTCATGAACCAGCGGCGCTGCAGCTCCGAGGAAGCGCTCCGGACCCTGCGCACCGCCTCTCAGCACCGCAACGTGAAGCTCCGCGACCTCTGCGCACAGTTGGTCGGCAGTGTCTCGGGCGGCCCCGCGCCCGAGAGCCCCGGCCTGCGCCCGCGTCCGTGACCTGACGGCGGCGGGGTGCGGCAGAACGCCGCCCCCGGCATGTTTGGCGTCCGCCGCGAGGGTTACTCCGCCATCAGGTATCCGGCGTACGCGGAGCTCAGGCGCCGACCGGTTGGGAAAGCAGCCGTCGGCGCCGTCCGCCGGATTCAGGCTGTCACTCCCTGCTCACGTCTCCAGGGGCGTTGTTCCGGCATGCGCTGTTTAGTGGGATCCGTACGGGAAATGCGAGGGGCGTCCCCCGAGACGGATGAGGAGCACGTCATGCCGGCTGGATCGAACAAGAAGCGAGAGCGGCAGTACGAGCACATCAAGGAGAGCCAGGAGGAACAGGGCGCGTCGCAGGGTCGCGCGAAGGAGATCGCGGCCCGGACCGTCAACAAGCAGCGCGCCCGGGCCGGCGAGTCGAGGACGGCGAGCAGAACGTCGACGCGGGACAGGAAGTCCGCCTACGAGCGCGGCGGCGAACGCTCCCACCAGGGGGCGCAGGGTCCCACGAAGGACCAGCTCTACGCGGAGGCCAGGAAGAAGAACATCGACGGGCGTTCCTCCATGAACAAGGAACAGCTCCGCGAGGCCCTCGGACGCTGACGCCCGTCACCGTCCGGGCCCGGACGGCCGCCCGCACGACCAAGGAGCAGGACATGCCCGCAGACGCACGCGGCGACGATGTGTACCAGCCGCAGGACGACGACGGCTCGATCCCGCCGAACGATGAGCTCGACCTGGAGAACACGCTCGACGAGCGGGATCTGGACGACCAGATGGACGAGGGCTACTCCCCTCCCGAACGCCCTCTGGGTGTGACCAAGTTCGGCACGACGGGGGCGGAGGTGCGCCGCGGCGAATCGCTGGACCAGCGGCTCGCCCAGGAGGTCGATGATGTGGAGCCGCCCGACGGCGACGGCATCGGCGACCTCGCCGAGGGCGACGGGGAACCCCAGGAAGGGTCCACCGTCGAGCCCCGGGCAGGCCGGCTCAGTGCGGCGGACGACGCGACCGGACGGAACAACGACGTCTTCGCCGAGGACGTGGGCATCGACGGCGGCGCCGCGTCGGCGGAGGAAGCGGCCGTCCATGTCACGGACGAGACGGACACCTTCCGGGGCCGCGACACCTGACGGCGAGGAGAGGCCGGCTGAGCGGTGAGAGGAGCGGCTGACCACGCCAGGCGCGGCGGTCTTCGGCCCGGGCCCCGGCTGACGCGCGGACCGCGGACATCGGCTGTGCGCGACAGCCCGGCGACGTTTAGGCACCTTTTCTGCGGGTATGGGGCCTTCCGTGCTTCGGACAAGAGGTGCGCCCGTGGGATTCCGGGCGGCTTCTGTCCGGCCCGGTGATCCTCCCGCGGCGACCGATCGCATCGTCGACCAGGAGTGACCACCATGCAGGCAGGAGCCGCCCCCGAAACCGACCACGCCGCGGACCCCCGGTCGCCCGACCGGGCGTTCCAGCGGCTGCGGGCGCTTCCTCCGGGGCCGGAGCGGGACGCGCTGCGCGACGAGACGATCTGCGCGTGGCTCCCGATGGCCCACCGGATCGCCTCCCGCTTCCGCAACCGCGGCGAATCCATGGACGATCTGCGGCAGGTGGCCGCGATGGGGCTCGTCAAGGCGGTGGACCGCTTCGACCCGCTGCGGGGCAAGGCCTTCGAAACGTACGCCGTACCCACGGTCACCGGCGAACTCAAGCGGCACTTCCGCGATCACACGTGGGACGTGCATGTGCCGCGGCGCGTCCAGGATCTCCGTAACCGGGTGCGGGTGGCCCGTCGTGACCTGGCGCAGGAGATCGGCGGCAGGGCCCCGACCTGCGCCGAGGTCGCGTCCGCCACCGGGCTCAGCGAGGAGGACGTGCTGCTGGGCATGGAGGCCCTGGAGAGCTACAGCGCTCTCTCCCTGGACGCCGAGCCCGCGGGCGCCGGGGGAGGCATGCCTCTGGTCGAGCGGCTGGGGTCCTGTGACACGGCGCTGGACGTCGCCGTCGACCGCGAGGCCGTCAAACCGGGGCTGCGGGGGCTCCCGGAGCGGGAGCGGACCATCCTCTACCTCCGCTACTTCCGGGACATGACGCAGGTACGGATCGCCGAACAGCTCGGCATCTCGCAGATGCACGTGTCGCGCCTGCTCAGCCAGTCCTGCGAGCGCGTGCGCGACGGGGTGCTCCAGGAAGCAGCCTGACGGGCCGGGCCCTCAGGGCGTCGGTGGGGTCCGCAGGGCCGAGCGGCCCTCACGCCACGCCGCCAGCAGGTGGTCCCCGAGGAGGTCCTCCAGGTGTCCGGTCGCCTCGATGCCGAAAACGACGTCGGCCGCCAACGCGGGCTCGTCCTCCAGCAGACCGCCGATCACCTCGTGGCGCACCACCTGTTCGTGGACCGCGTCGGCTTCCACGTGCTCGTCGTAGAACCGCTGGGCGGCGGGTCCGGCGCCCACGCGGCGCAGGGCCTCGGCCAGCCTCCGCGAGCCGGGGGACGAGGTGATCTCCACGGTGGCGAAGTGCCCGACGAGCGCGCCGCGAAGCCGCCGGTGCAGGCCGAAAAGCGACATCATGTTGACCGTGGCCAGGGCCTGGGCCGGTGCCGCGTGGAGGTAGCGGCCGTAGCGGGCGTCGAGGCCGAGGTCGGTCATCAGGTCGGCGAAGAGCCGTGCGTGGACGTTCTCCGCCCGCCCCGCCCCGAACTCGTCGAACTCGACGGCGACCATGCCCGCCTTCGCCCGACCCTGGAGCCTGGGCACCACCCACAGGTGCGGATCGGCTTCCTTGAGGTGGTAGAGGGAGCGCACGGCGGCGTACTCGCGCAGCTGCCACAGTTCCCCCTCCCGCCGGAGGTGGTGGCTGACGCTGTGGCCGTCGTCCCCCACGGGTTCCAGCTGGAGCGCGTCCACCGCCTCCGCCACGTCCTTCCCGCCCGAGCCGCCGTCACGGCGCAGCGCGTCCAGGAAGACGTCCTCGGCCACCGCGCGCACGCCGAGCAGGGCGGGGTCCCATTCCAGGCGCTCGTCCACACCGGCGAACCCGCGGTAGTGGAGCTCGTACAGGACGTACAGGAGCAGTTGCAGGTCGTCCCCGTACGGGTCGGAGCGGCGGACCGCGCCGGCTTCGGGCAGACGGGTTCCGCCGCCCGCCAGCACGGCGAGGACGCTCTCGCTCAGAGGGCCGCGCGCCGGGGGAAGCCCGGGAGACGCCGCGGCGCTTTCGCGGGACGCGACCTTACGGGGGGTGGTGGCGGGGGTCGTCACGGTCGGCGCTCCTCCTCGCCCTCCTGGGGCGGTCGGCCGCCCCGGCCGGTCCCGGAGGGCCCGGCGGGCTTGCGGCGGCGATGGCTGGTGTCGCACCAGGGGTAGGTGCGGCTGCGGCGGCAGGTGCAGATCGCGACGACGAAACGGTCGGACCGGGTCGTCGTACCGTCGTCGCCGACGACCTCTACCGGCCCTTCCACCAGGATCGGGCCTTCCCGGTTCACCACCACTCGGCGGGGTGTCTCATTCCTTCCGGCCACGGATGACCACCAGTTCCTCCCTGTCCGGCCGGTCCCGCAGCAGACCCCGGTCCCGCAGCCAGGCGGCCCGGCGGCGGGTGACCGGTCCGAACGGGATCGTCACGCGGTCGGTCACACAGACGTCCAGCCCGGCCGCGGACAGCCGGCCGACCGTCTCCTCGGGGCGGCTCAGCCCCGACTGGACCAGCAGGAGCAGACCGCCGGGGCGCAGGACGGCGAAGGCGTCGTCGCAGATGCGGTCGAGGATCACCCGTCCGTCGGGGCCCGCGTCCCAGGAGCGGCCGGGCCCGTGCCGTGGCGCCGACAGGCCGGGGGCCGGAACGTACGGGGGGTTGCTGACGACGGCGTCGAACGTGCGGCCGGGCAGGGCCCGGAGCAGGTCGCCCCTGCGTACGGTGACGGGCAGGCGGGCGAGCGCGGTGTTCAGCCGTGCGGACGCCACGGCCCGGCGACTGATGTCCACGGCGGTGACGCGGGCGCCGAGCCGGGCGGCGTGCAGGGCCAGCGCGCCGCTCCCGGTGCACAGGTCCAGCAGGTCCGTACCGGGGCCGATCCCCTCGCGGCGTATGGCGAGGGCCAGCAGGAGCGTGTCGGTCTGCGGGCGGTACACGCCGGGGAGCCGTACGACCCGGCCCGGCCTCGGCGCTGGCCCGTCCGCCCGGGGGGCCGTGCCGGAAGCCTCCGGCAGGGCCTGCCGCGTCACCGGGTCGTCCTCGCCCTCGGGTACCCGGACCCCTCGCCCGCTCAACGGCGGGGACGCCCGTCGGGCCGGTACTGCTGTTCCTCGACCCGTCCGCGGGCCTTCAGGACCTTGGCCCGCACGAGCCTGCGTACGTCACGCATCGTGTCCTCCTGTGCGCTCGGCATGAGTCCCACCGTCGAACGGTTCCTGTCTCCTCGTCCTCGGCGCGCATCCCAGGGTCCGTCACCGGGGCGGTCCGGCTCCCGGTGGCTCGCGCGCCGCTGTACTGGAGTGACCCCGAACGGCCCCGCTAAACGCGTGGTCCGGTGCTCCTCACGTCCGGGGCGACCTCAGCGCCGGCTGACGACCCGCAGGTCCGGGTGGGTCTCGCGGTGGATGGGGTCCGCTCCCCCGGTCAGCGGCAGGCCCGTGCCGCCGCGCCGCGCCGCGACGATCTCCGCGGCGATGGACAGCGCCGTCTCCTCCGGCGTACGGGCTCCGAGGTCCAGGCCGATGGGCGACCGCAGCCGGTCCAGCTCACGGTCGCTCAGGCCCGCCTCGCGCAGACGTTGTGTCCGGTCCTCGTGGGTCCGGCGCGAGCCCATCGCGCCGACGAACGCGGCGGGCATCCGCAGCGCCTCCGCGAGCAGCGGCACGTCGAACCGGGCCTCGTGCGTGAGCACGCACAGCACGGTCCGGCCGTCGGTGCGGGTGCTGCGCAGATAGCGGTGGGGCCAGTCGACGACGACCTCGTCGGCCTCGGGGAACCGGGCCCGGGTGGCGAAGACGGGCCGGGCGTCGCAGACCGTCACGTGATGGCCGAGGAACTTCCCGGCCCGCACCAGCGCGGCGGCGAAGTCGACCGCGCCGAAGACGATCATGCGGGGCGGTGGCACGCTGGACTCGACGAGCAGGGTGAGTCCGCCGGGGCAGTGCGAGCCGTCCTCGGAGAGGGTGACGGTGCCGGTCCGGCCGGTGTCCAGCAGGGCCGACGCCTCGGCCGCAGCCGTACGGTCCAGCTCCAGGTGGCCCCCGAGCCCGCCCTCGTGGGAGCCGTCGGCGCGGACCAGCAGCGACCGCCCCAGGAACCCGGCCGGGCCGCTCACCACCCGGGCGAGGGCCGCCGCCTCTCCTGCGAGGGCGGCGGACAGCGCGGCCCGCAGCACCTCCCGCTCCGGCGAGTCCGCACGGACCGGCGTGACCATGATGTCGATGACCCCGCCGCAGGTCAGCCCGACGGCGAAGGCGTCCTCGTCGCTGTAGCCGAACCGTTCGCGGACGGTCTCGCCGTCGCCGAGTGCCTGCGCGCACAGTTCGTAGACCGCGCCCTCCACGCAGCCGCCGGAGACCGAGCCGATCGCCGTGCCCTCGCTGTCGACGGCGAGGGCGGCCCCCGGCCCGCGCGGCGCGCTGCCGCCGACGGAGACGACGGTGCCGACGGCGAACTCCCGGCCCTCCGCCATCCATCGGTGCAGCTCACCGGCGATGTCAAGCATCCACCGCTCCCCCGGCGGCGTCCGGCGCCGGGGCCGCGAGGACCCGGTCGGGGCGGATGGGCAGGTCCCGGTGGCGTACGCCGGTGGCGTGCCAGACCGCGTTGGCGACGGCCGCCGCCGCGCCCACGATGCCGATCTCCCCGACGCCCTTGATGCCGACCGGGTCGTCCGGGTCGTGGTCGTCCACCCAGTCCGCCTCGATGTCGGGGACGTCGGCGTGGGTGGCCACGTGGTAGCCGGCGAGGTCGGGGGCGTAGTGGCCGCCGGTGTTGCGGTCGCGGACCGCCTCTTCGTGGAGGGCCATGGAGATACCCCAGGTCATCCCGCCGACGAGCTGGTTGCGGGCGGTGAGCGGGTTGACGATCCGGCCCGCCGCGAAGACGCCCAGCATGCGGCGCACCCGGATCTCGCCGGTGGCGGTGTCCACCGCGACCTCGGCGAACTGCGCGCCGAAGGAGTGGCGTTCCCTCTGCGCGAGGGCTCCGAGGGCCTCGGTGGTGTCGGACCGTACGGTGATGCCCTCCGGGGGGACGGATGTGCCCACCGCGAGCCGCTCCCGCAGTTCGGCGGCGGCCGCCGTGACCGCCCAGGCCCAGGAGCGGGTGCCCATGGATCCGCCGGCGATCATCGCGGGGCCGAAGTCGCTGTCGCCGATGCGGACCCGGACCTGTTCGGGTGCGGTCTCCAGCGCGTCGGCGGCGATCAGGGTGAGCGCGGTGCGGGCTCCGGTGCCGATGTCGGCCGCGGTGATCCGTACGGTGAAGGATCCGTCCGCCTCCGCCGTGACCAGGGCGGTGGACGGGGCGGCCCCGGCGCCGAAGGAGGCCGCCGCCGTGCCGGTGCCCAGCAGCCAGCGCCCCTCGCGGCGGATGCCGGGGCGCGGGTCGCGGTCCGCCCAGTCGAACCGGCGGGCCCCCTCGCGGAAGCAGGCCGCGAGGTTGTTGCCGGCGAACGGGAGTCCCGAGACGGGGCCGACGTCCGGCTCGTTGCGCAGGCGCAGCTCGATCGGGTCGATGCCGCCGCGTTCGGCGAGTTCGTCGAGGGCCGCCTCGATCGCGAAGGACCCCGGGGCCTCCCCCGGTGCGCGCATCCAGGTCGGGGACGGCACGTCGAGGCGGACGACGTGGTTGGCGGTGCGGTGGGCGTCGGCGTCGTACAGCACCCGGGCGACGCCCGCGCTGGGCTCGACGAACTCGTACACCGTCGAGGTCTGGTTCAGCGAGCGGTGCTCCAGGGCCAGCAGGCGGCCGTCGGGGGCCGCGCCGAGCCGGACCCGCTGGGCGGTGGGACTGCGGTAGCCGCCCAGCGAGAACGTCTGACGCCGGGTCAGCACCACGCGGACCGGACGCTGGAGTGCGGTGGCGGCCATCACGGCGGACACCTGGTGGGCACGGAGCCCCTTGCTGCCGAAGCCGCCGCCGATGTGCTCGGAGCGCACCCGCACCGAGGACGCGTCGAGCGAGAACATCGTGGCCAGCTCGCTCTGGACCCACCCGGCGCCCTGGTTGGAGTCGACGACCTCCAGCCGGCCGCCCTCCCACCGGGCGGTCGCCGCGTGCGGCTCCATCATGCTGTGCTGTTCCTCGGGGGTGCTGTACTCGGCGTCCACCACGAAGGCGGAGGCGGCCAGTTGTGCCTCCAGGTCGCCCTTCTCCGTCTCGGCGGGCATGTGGCCCGCGGCGGGGTAGGCGCCGGGGTGCTCCGCGTGGAGCACGGTGTCGTGCGGTTCGCTGTCGTACGTCACCACGAGCGCCTCGGCCGCCTCCCTGGCCTCCTCGGGGGTCTCGGCGACGACCAGCGCGACCGGCCAGCCGGCGAACGGTACCCGGTCGTCCTGGAAGACGGCGCAGGTCGGGTCGGGCGGGGTGCCGAGCATGCCGACGTAATCGATGTTCAGGCGGGGGGCGTTGCCGTGGTGCAGCACGGTGAGCACGCCCGGCATGTCGAGCACCGGGGCGGTCTCCACGTCAAGGATCCGGCCACGGGTGACGGTGGACAGCACGAGCCAGCCGTGGGCCAGGTCCGCGAAGGGGATCTCGCCCGCGTAGCGTGCCGCGCCGGTGACCTTCTCGCGGCCCTCGACGCGGGTGCGGGCGACGCCGACGGCTCCGCGGAGCGCGGAGGGGCCCGGGGTGGTGGTCGTCATCGGGCGTCCTCCCCGGCGAGTTCGGTCAGGACGGAGACCACGAGGTTGCGCATGAGGGTCACCTTGTATCCGTTGTCGGGCAGCGGCCTGGCGGCGGCCAGTTCGGCGTCCGCGGCGGCGGCGAAGGTCGCGCCGTCGGCCGGTGCGCCGGTCAGGACGGCTTCGGCCGCACGGGCGCGCCAGGGCCGGGAGGCGACGGCTCCGAGGGCGAGGCGCGCGTCCCGTACGACGCCGCCCTCGATGTCGAGCGCGGCGGCGACGGAGCCGATGGCGAAGGCGTACGAGGCGCGTTCGCGCACCTTGCGGTAGTGGGAGCGGGCGGCGACGGGCGCGGCGGGCAGGGTCACGTGGGTGATCAGCGCGCCGGGCGGCAGGGCGGTCTCCCGGTGCGGGGTGTCGCCGACGGGGAGGTAGAAGTCGGTGATCGGCGCTTCGCCGGGCCCGTCGCCGCTCTCGTAGGAGACCACGGCGTCGAACGCGGTGAGGGCCACGCCCATGTCGGAGGGGTGCACGGCCACACAGTGGTCGGAGGCGCCGAGGACGGCGTGGTTGTGGTGCTCGCCCTCGACGGCGGGACAACCCGAGCCCGGGGCCCGCTTGTTGCAGGGCTGGGAGACGTCGGTGAAGTAGCCGCAGCGGGTGCGCTGGAGGAGGTTGCCGCCGACGGTGGCCATGTTGCGCAGCTGCCCGGAGGCTCCGGCCAGCAGCGCCTGGGCCAACGCCGGGTAGTGGCGGCGGACTTCGGGGTGGGCGGCGAGGTCGCTGTTGGTGACGGTCGCTCCGATGCGCAGGCCGCCGTCCGCGGTGGGTTCGACGCGGTCCAGGGGGAGTTCACGGACGTCGACGAGGAGGGCGGGGCGTTCCACGCCGGTCTTCATCAGGTCGACGAGGTTGGTGCCGCCGCCGAGGTACCGCGCGTCCGGGTCGGCGGCGAGGAGGGCGACCGCACCGGTGACGTCGTGGGCGCGCTGGTAGCCGAACTCCTTCATGCGACGGCCCCTTTCGCGGCGGTGGCGGGGGCCTCGGTGCGGGCCTCGGCGTGCTCCTCGGCGGCGCGGGCGACGGCCTGGACGATCGAGACGTAGGCCCCGCAGCGGCACAGGTTGCCGCTCATCCGCTCGCGGATCTCGTCGGGCGTCAGTGGTTGTGGTCCCGCGTCAGGGCTCAGGTCCTCGGTGACGGCGCTCGGCCGGCCGGCCGCGTGTTCTTCGATGACGGCGATGGCCGAGCAGATCTGGCCGGGTGTGCAGTAGCCGCACTGGTAGCCGTCGAGGTCGAGGAAGGCCTGCTGGACGGGGTGCAGCTCGTCCCCCTCGGCCACGCCTTCGATGGTGGTGATCTCGCGCCCCTCGGCCGCGACCGCGAGGCTGAGACAGGAGACGACGCGCCGTCGGTCGACGAGGACGGTGCAGGCGCCGCACTGTCCTTGGTCGCAGCCCTTCTTGGTGCCGGTGAGGTCGAGGCGCTCGCGCAGGGCGTCGAGGAGGGTGGTGCGGTGGTCGATGGGCAGGTGGTGCTTCTCGCCGTTGATGTTCAGGGTGATCGCACTGGACGTCGTCGAGGGCGCTGGGGCCATGTTCAGCCTTCTCTGGTGTCAGGTGGCGAGGAACCGGGGCCTCGGTGACGACCGCCGGCACCGGTCGGGAGTAAGGTAGCCCTAACCGGACTGCTGTCCGCTTACCTGGAAAACGTAACGGACAGCTGTCCGGTTAACAAGGACGGGTTTCGGCCACGAACCCGCGAGGAGGAACCGTGTCCCAGCCGAAGAAGGACTCCGCCCTGCGTTCGGACGCGCAGCGCAACCGCGAGCGCATCCTGCGGGTGGCCACGGCCGAGCTGACCCTGCGCGCGGACGCCCCGCTCAGCGCGATCGCCAAGAAGGCGGGGGTGGGGCAGGGCACGTTCTACCGCAACTTCCCGCACCGGGAGGCGCTCGTCATGGAGGTCTACCGCTACGAGATGCAGCAGGTCGCCGACGCGGCGTGCGCGTTGCTGGAGACCCGTCCGCCGGAACGGGCCCTGCGCGAGTGGATGGACCGCCTCGCCCGCTTCGCGATGACCAAGGCCGGTCTGGCGGACGCGATCCGGCTGGTGACCAGTGCGCCGGGCGGGCCCGCGAAGCCCGGCCCCACCCCGGTCATGGAGGCGGCCGGAACCCTGCTCCGCGCCTGCGAGGACGCGGGCGTCGTCCGCCCCGGGGTCACGCCGGACGACTTCTTCCTCGCCATCGCCGGACTCTGGCAGATCGATCCGCGCGAGGACTGGGAGCCGAGGGCCGGCCGGCTTCTGGATTTCGTCATGGACGGTCTGCGTGTGGGGGCGCCCGGGCGGTGACCGGGCCGCCCGCCGTCGATGTCGGCGGACCGTGTGATGATGCCCCGTACAGCGCTCGGACCTGGGGAGGGACCAAGCGCGGAAACGGGGACAGGAGCGGTGAGTTGAGCAAGGGTGGGGCGTCCGTACCGGACGAGGAGTGGGAGCGGTTCCTGAGGGAGTCCGAGGCCGGAAGCCCGGGCGCGCCCGAGGAGCCGTCGGCGCGGGCCCGGATGGTGACACGGCGGCTTCAGGAGGAGCCCGGGCCGCCGAGGGGGTGGCGGACGCACCAGCCGCCCCGGCGCCGGGGCGGCAAGGGCCGGTACGCGCTCGGGCTGGCGGTCGTCGTCGTCCTGCTGGTGGCCGTGGCCGTCGCCCCCGGCCGGATCGTCGGCTGGTTCGACGGCGGGGACGCGGTGAACACCCTGCCCCTCCCCGCCGAGTCGGAGCGCCCGGGCGGGCCGCCCGCCCAGGAGGCGAACGGGCCGCTGCCCACCCCGGACGAGCCCTTCGCCGGATCACCGGCGGCACGGTGGGCCGACGGCGCGGCGGGCATCCAGCTGCCCGCGCCACGGGCGACCGGCTGGATGAGCGAGGCGGAGGTCGGCAAGGCGCTGGACCGCACCCGGGACTTCCTGGCGGCCTCCAGCCTCGACCCCGCCGTGCTGCGCGGCGAGCGGCCCGCGAAGGCCATGGCGCTCATCAACCCGCACCAGACGGACGTCCAGGACTACCTGGCGAAGGCGTTCCGCGCGCCCGACCGGGAGAACGACCCCCTCCTGCTGTTCAGCCGCTTCCGGTCCGCCGATGTGCGGCCGGTCGGCGACGTGGTGAAGACGCGCGGCCGGGTCACCTTCCGGGAGGGCGAGAAGGGCGCGGTGGAGATCTCCACCGATGCCACCTACGTCTACCCGGTCATGCGGGCCTCGGGGGACGACGAGGTCACCCGGACCATCGTGCGCCGCGAGGTGGTGATGAGCTGGGACGACCCGGCGAAGATCGTGATCGAGCCGGGGACGTTCTCCCTCGTCTCCTACCAGGTGGACACCACCAACGGCGGTTGCGGCGCCTCCACCGGTTATCTGATCCCCGCGTTCCTCGCCGACCGCACGACCGCCGACGGGGGCGACGGCCCGGCGATCGATCCGTACGACCGGAGTACGCCGATCGAGGAGCGGACCCGGGAAGGCGACGACGAGGGCTGCGACATCGCCACCCGCTCCTGAGGAGACGGTCCGTGCGCCCCGCGCGGGAGCGTTCACCGGGAGCGCGCCGCGAAGCATGGCCTGTTCGCGGTGCTACCCCCGGTGGAGACGGGCGAAGACCCCCCGGTGCGCCCATCCGGTCCGGCGCAGCCCCGCCCAGACGCAGCAGGCGGCCAGGCAGATCGCCAGCGCCGCCGAACCGGTCGCGGACGGGACGGCGTTCATCACGGCTACCCCGGTCACCACGACGAGGATTCCGTCGAACTGCCAGGCCACGACGCGCAGTCCGGACAGATCGCCGAGCGGGGTGATGACCGGGAGAAGCAGTTCGAGCGGCAGGTGCAGCTTCATCTCCCGCAGGAACCGGGCGCCGAGCACCAGCACCACCGTTCCCGCGACGAGCAGGACCGTGCTCCCCGCCCGGCCATCGGCGAGCGGCCGGCGGAGCAGGACAACCAGGCCACCACCCAGGCAGGTTCCCACGGTCACGGCAACGACGGGCCAGGCCGGCGCCCGGGCGAGCAGCCCGCCCCACCGCTCACCGAACAGCGGGGCCAGCGTCAGTTCGTCGCGCAGCCCGCGCCAGGTCTCGCCCACCCAGCCGGACCCCAGGTACACCGCGACCGAGCCCGCCGCCCACCACCCCCACACCGGGCCGCCTCCTGATCCGGCCACCCCGTGGGTCAGCGAGGCGCCGCCGGCCGCCAGGAGCGTCGCGGCCGCGACCGCGCGTCCGGGGGTCCGCAGCGCCCGCACCGTCCCCTGGGCGAGATACCCGCGCAGGAGTCCGTCGGCGCGGATCAGGGCGGAGGTGAACCCGCGCGGCTCCGGCCGGTACAGGTCGAGCGCGTGGTGGAGCGTGCCCGTGAAGGCGTACGCCTGGGCCTGGGAGGCGCGCGCCGACTCCCGCGCGAGGCGGGCGAGGTCGATCGCGGGCAGCGCGCGGAACGCCGCCGGTCCGATGGCCGCTGCCAGGACCGCGGGGACGAGGACGGCGAGCCAGTGGCCGGAAAGGCCGTCCGGGGCCGCGCCGCTCACCCCGGCCACGACGAGTGCGAAGGCGCCGCCGGCACAGGCGAGCAGGAGGTTGTCGCGTACCGCCCGGACCTGACCCCACAGCCAGGCCGTCGCGGCGACGGCACTGATCCCGGCCAGGACCGCGAGCCCCGGCAGCGCGGTGCCGGGGCGGTCGAACAGGTCGGTCGCGAGGTAGGCCGCCGAGCAGACCGACAGCAACGCGACCGTGCCCGCGTACGCCAGGCGACGCCGGGCGATCGTGCCGAGGTAGTGGGCCGGCGAGAGGTCCGTGGACATGAGCACGTGCAGCAGGAACGGCTGGACCACCAGCGGCCCCCAGAACCGGCCGGCGAGCTGGCCGCCCCAGCACGCGGCCACCGCGAGCGCGCAGACCAGCGGCACGGCTCCGGCCGGGAAGCTCACGGACGACACGGAGAGGGAGGCCGCCGATGTGCTCCGGGCGTGGACGACCGGCACCAGGTAGAAGACGGTGAACAGCGCTACGAGATAGGCGGGGTAGGCGCGGCCCCGCACCGTGGCCCGGCCGCCGCGCCGCGCGTAGCGCTGCCGTACGGCCTGCACGCGGGCGCGCGCGTCGGACACGGCCGGGGCAACGGGGCGCGTCGTCGTCACAGGCGCACGCGGCCGTCCCGCACCGCCACCAGCGCCTCCTCGTGCGTGGCCACCAGGAAGGCGGTGCCCTGCTCGGCCCGCTCGGTGAGCAGGGCGGCCACCAGGCCGACGCGGTCGCTGTCGAGGTGCCGTTCGGGCTCGTCGAGCAGGACGACGTCGGCGGGGCGGACCAGCGTCAGTGCCAGACCGAAGAGCTGCAGCTGCCCGGACGAGACCTGATGGGGAAACCGCTCGCCCAGCGGGGCCAGTCCCAGCCGGTCGATGATCCGCCCGGCGCGTTCGGCGGTGCTCGGGGAGTTGCCGTACCAGGAGGCGGCGACCAGGGTCACCTGCTCACGCAGCGTCATGTCCCGGGCGTACGGGATCGGGTCGACGAGCGACGCGACGAGGCGGCGGTGCCGGGGTTTCGCCAGGTCGACGGGGTCTCCCAGCACCGAGCAGGTGCCGGCGGTCAGGGTCCGGCTGCCCAGGAAGGCACGCAGCAGCGTCGTCTTGCCCGAGCCGTTGCCGCCGGTGACACACCAGAATTCGCCCGGCATCACCGAGAACGTCGTCGGCGCGAGCAGTGTGGTGTCGCCCAGTGCGACGGTCGCGCCGTCCGCGGCGATGGCGGGAACCACCGTCATCTCCCCCTCCGCAACGGCCAGGAACCGCCGGCGCTTCCCGAAGCGCACGCGCCGGTCTCCTCGCCGTGTACGGTACGCGCTGCCCCGCCGCGCCACGTGCCCCGGGTCGTCCGCCGGGGCCGCACGCCCGGTGCGCGGCCTCCCGGCCACCAATCCGGTGATCGCCCGGCGCCGAATAGGTGGTGAGGGCCGCGGACACTGCCGCTCTCTCCCGCGAGAGGCGGTACGTCATGATCACGCTGATCCTCATCGGGCTGCTGGGAGGGCTGATCACCGCGGTCTCGCCGTGCATTCTGCCCGTCCTGCCGGTCGTGTTCCTGGCCGGCGGCACCGGCCGGGGCGAGGACGCGGGGAAGCCGGCCCGGTCCCCCGGCGAAGCCGGAGGCGACGGCGGCGGCGGGACGGCGGGCGGGGCGGGCGGCGCGGTGGCGACCGCTTCCCGGAACGCTCCCCCGGCCGCACCCGAACGCTCCCCGCGCAATCGGCGTCCGTACGCCGTGGTCGCCGGGCTCGTCGTCAGCTTCGCGTTCTTCACCCTGCTCGGCGTGACGATCATCTCCGCCCTCGGCCTGCCGCAGGACATCCTGCGCTACATCGGCCTGGGACTGCTCGTCCTCATCGGCCTGGGCCTGATCTTCCCGCCCGTCGAACGCCTGCTGGAGAAGCCCTTCGCGCGCATCCCGCAGCGCCAGGTCAACAAGGAGGGCAGTGCCTTCGCCCTCGGCCTGGGCCTCGGTCTGCTGTACGTGCCCTGCGCCGGCCCCGTGCTGGCGGCGATCACCATCGCGGGCGCCCGGGGCGAGATCAGCTCCGACATCGTGGTGCTGACCCTGTCGTTCGCCGTCGGCACCGCCGTACCCCTGCTCGTGTTCGCCCTGGCCGGGCGCAGGGTCGCCGACCGGGTCGCCGCGTTCCGCCGCCGCGCCCGGGGGCTGCGGATCGCCGCCGGCTCCCTGATGATCGTCCTCGCCCTGGGTCTGGCCCTCGACGTCACGGCGGCGATCCAGCGGTCGCTGCCCGACTACACCTCCGGCGTGCAGAAGAAGATCGAGGACAGCGACGCCGCCCGGCAGCAGTTGTCCGGCCTGTACGACAACTCCAACAAGGAGCTCTCCCGCTGCGAGGACGGCGCCGACGAACTCCGCTCGTGCGGGAAGGCCCCGGCGCTGGAGGGCATCGACTCCTGGTTCAACACCCCCGGCGACCGGCCCGTGGACCTGAAGAGCCTGCGCGGCAAGGTCACCCTGGTCGACTTCTGGACGTACTCCTGCATCAACTGCCAGCGTGCGGTGCCGCATCTGCAGGACTGGGAGCGCACCTACAAGGACGCCGGACTGCGCATCATCGGCGTGCACTCCCCCGAGTTCGCCTTCGAGAAGAAGCGCGGGAACGTCGTCGCCGGAGCCGAGAAGCTCGGTGTGACCTGGCCCGTCGCCCTCGACAACGACCTCGCCACCTGGGACAACTACCGCAATCGCTTCTGGCCCGCCAAGTATCTGATCGACGCCCAAGGCACCGTCCGCTACTTCAAGTTCGGTGAGGGCGAGTACGACAAGACCGAGAAGATGATCCGCGAGCTGCTCCGGCAGGCCGATCCCACCGTCGCCCTCCCGAAGCCCACGGGCCGTGCGATGGACGACCTGGCCGCCGGCCGGACGCCCGAGACGTATCTGAGCAATCTGCGGATCCGCGGCTACGTCGGGGTGCCTCTGGTGGACGACAAGGCGACCGCCTACCGCTTCCCGAAGGGCAGTCTCCCGGTCAACAAGCTGTCGTTGGACGGCACATGGACGGCCGGGTACGAGCAGTTCACGGCGGGGAAGGACGCCCGGCTGGCGTTCACCTACCGCGCGAAGAACGCCAACCTCGTCCTCGCGGGGACCGGAAAGGTCACCGTCCTCGTGAACGGCGAGGCGACCAAGACGATCAACGTGACCGGCTCGCCGACGCTCTACCGCCTCACCGACGACAAGGACGCCCGGACCGCACGCCTCGATCTGCGCGTGGACGAAGGCCTCCAGGCCTACGTCTTCACCTTCGGGTGACCCCCGGGCCCCGAGGCCGCCCACAGCTCGGCGAACCGGTCCAGCAGTCCTGCCGCCGCCGCCACATCGTCCGTCAACGGCCGGTCGGCCGAGTCCGCGTCGAGCACCGAGGCCGCGAGTTCGAAGGCGCGGCCGACGGGCAGCTCCGGGTCGAGGCGCAGCTCGCGCTGGCTCAACGCCCGTACGGCTGCAACGAGTTCGCATCCCACGACGAGCCGGAACGCCTCGCACGCCCGCAGGGTCTGGCGCGCCGCCAGCGACGCGAAGCTGGCCTGCTCCTCGACGCCCCGCGAGAGCACCGCGTGCCCGAGGGAGGCGGGTGCGGAGAAGGCCCGCAGGTCGCCGAGGGCCGCCCCGGCCGCGTATTCGAGGATCATCACGCCCGAGGACGCCGGTTCGCCGTCGGCGAGGAACGGGCGCAGCCGGGTGAAGCCCGGTTCGTTCAGCGTCGAGAGGCGGGAGGTGGACAGCCGGGCGACCTGGGTCACCGCGAGCCTGAAGTGGTCCAGGGAAAGGGCGAGTTGGGCGAGGTAGAAGCCGCCGTGGTGGTAGGCGGCCATGTCGTCCGCGGAGATCAGCGGGTTCTCGGCCGCCGCGTTGATCTCGACGCCGAGGACCTCTTCCAGCGCGTCCGCCGCATCGTGCGCGGGCCCGTGGATCTGCGGCACGCAGCGCAGGCCGTACGGGTCCTGGATCCGGCCGAGCGGGGGCGTCGGGCGGTCGGGGGCCCCGAGCAGCAGCCGCATCCGCTCGGCGACCGCGTACGAACCGGTGTGCCGCCGGGCCTCGTGGACGGGCAGCGCGTAGGCCTCGTAGCTGCCGTCGATCGCCATCAGGGACAGGGCCGCCACGACCTGGGTGGCTCCGATCAGGGCGCGCAGTTCGTGCAGGGCGAGGGCGGACTGGCCGAGGGTGAGGGCGTTGCTGCTGATCAGGGCGAGGGCGTCGTTGTTGTCGAGCGGCTGTGGCCCGGGGGCGGCCCCCGTGCCCTGCCAGGGGTGCTCGCCCGCCAGCGCGAGGCCCATCTGCGCGAGCGCCGCGATGTCGCCGGTGCCGACCGAGCCGAACTCGTTGACCTTCGGGTAGGCGCCGGTCTCCAGGGCCTCGCAGAGCGCGGTGACGACGGTCGGGCGCAGCCCGGCGCCACCGGCGAGGAGCTGGTTGGCACGGACGGCGAGCATCGCGCGGACCTGCCGTGCGGGGAGTTCCTCGCCGATCGCTCCGGCATGGCTGCGCAGCAGGCGCAGGCCGTGGTCGGCGGCCGCCTCGGTGGGCACGGACTCATTCCGGTTCGCGCCGACGCCGGTGGAGCGGCCGTAGACGCGCCCCCACGAGGCGATTTCCCGCGCGGCGTTCCACGAGGCTTCCACGCGCTTCATGCCCTCGGTGGCCGGTACGGGCCTGGCGACGGATTCGGCCAGGCGTACGACATCTGCGACCATCAGTCGGCGACCGTCGAGGACGACGACCGCATCGTTGCCATCGGCCACCCTGTCCGATACGTGAGACGACATCAGTTGCAATTCCTCCTCTGTCGGGCACTCCGTCTTGTCCTACGGCCATGAGTAACCAGGGATTTGCACCCGAGCGGCGACGACCTATTGACAATCTATTCAGTCACCGAGAACTCTGCATGATGATATGCAGCCGGGCAAGGGACTCCTCATGATCCAATTCGACAAGGCCCACAAGCGCTTCCCCAACGGCACGACCGCGGTGCACGACCTCACGCTCGATCTGCCGGAAGGGGGCGTGACCGTCCTCGTCGGATCTTCCGGTTGCGGCAAGACGACCACGCTCCGCATGATCAACCGGATGGTCGAGCCGACCTCCGGGACGATCAGGGTGGGCGGCAAGGACGTCCTGGAGCAGGACGCCGCCGAGCTGCGCCGCTCCATCGGTTACGTGATCCAGCAGTCGGGGCTCTTCCCGCACCGCACCGTCCTGGACAACATCGCGACCGTACCGCTGCTGCTCGGCCACGGCCGCAGGAAGGCGCGGGCACGGGCGGCGGAGCTCCTGGAGACGGTCGGCCTCGCCGCCGACGCGGCCAGGCGCTACCCGCACCAGCTCTCGGGCGGCCAGCAGCAGCGCGTCGGCGTGGCCCGCGCGCTCGCCGCCGATCCGCCGGTCCTCCTGATGGACGAGCCCTTCGGGGCCGTCGACCCGGTGGTCCGCACCCAGCTCCAGGACGAACTGCTGCGCCTCCAGAGAGAGCTGAACAAGACCATCGTCTTCGTCACGCACGACATCGACGAGGCCGTCCGGCTCGGGGACCGCATAGCCGTCTTCCGTACCGGCGGCCACCTCGTGCAGTGCGCCTCCCCCGCCGAGCTGCTGGCCCGCCCCGCGGACGCGTTCGTCGAGGACTTCCTCGGCGCGGAGCGCGGTCTGAAGCTGCTGTCCCTGACGACGCTCGAAGAGGTCGCCCAGGGGCCCGCGCCCGAAGGCACCCGCTGGCAGCTGACCCTGGACGCCGCCCGTAAACCGCTGGCCTGGCGCGACAGCGAGGGCAAGGGCGGCGCGGAGACACCCGTCCGGCCCCTGCGGGACACCGACTCGCTGCTCTCCGCTCTCAACGAGTCGATCGCCGCGCCGAGCGGCCTGGTGGCCCGGGTCGACGCGGACGGCGTCCTCACCGGCGTCACCTCCCGCGAGGACATCCACGACCGGGCCGGCCAGGTGCACAGCGCGGCGAGCACGGTGGCGGTGTGAGTGTCGACTGGTCGTGGATAGCCGACCACACCGACGACCTCACCACCCTGACGCTCTCCCACCTCCAGGCCGCGCTGACCGCCGTCCTCCTCGGCCTGCTGATCTCGCTCCCCCTGGCCGTGCTGGCGCACCGGGTGCGCAGACTGCGGGGACTGCTCCTCGGCCTGTCGAACGTCCTGTTCACGATCCCGTCCATCGCGGTGTTCGTGCTCCTCCTCCCGGTCAGCGGACTCACCCGCACCACCACCGTCATCGGCCTGACGATCTACACGCTCGTCGTGCTCCTGCGGAACACCGTCGAGGGCCTGGACTCCGTCCCCGCCCGGACGAAGGAGGCCGCGAAGGCGATGGGCACCCGGCCGCTGCGCACCCTGCTCACCGTCGAGCTGCCCCTCGCCCTGCCCGTGATCATGGCGGGCGTGCGGATCGCGACCGTGATGGCGATCTCCCTGGTCTCCGTGGCCACGTACATCGGCGACGGCGGGCTCGGCCAGCTCTTCACCGACGGGTTCCAGCGCAACTTCCCCACCCCCGTCATCGTCGGCGTCGTCCTGACCCTGCTCCTCGCGCTCGTCGCGGACGCGCTGCTCGTCACCCTCCAGTACGTCCTGACGCCGTGGACCCGCCGGCAGAAGCAGGGGGCCTGACCTCATGTACGAACTCCTCAAGGGCCTCGGCTCCTGGCTGGTCAGCGGCGAGCAGTGGACCGGCTCCGACGGCATCGGCCACCGGCTCGCCGAGCACCTCCAGTACTCGCTGCTCGCCACCCTCGTCGCCGCCGCCATCGCCCTGCCCGTCGGCCTGCTCATCGGCCACACCGGGCGCGGCGCGTTCGTCGCGATCAACCTGTCCAGCTTCGGGCGGGCGCTGCCCACGGTCGGTCTCGTGGTCCTCGTCTTCCTCGCCAGCGGTCTGTCGATGTGGCCGGTCTACATCGCGCTGGTGGCACTCGCGGTCCCGTCCATCGTCACCAACACCTACGCCGGGATGACGGCGGTCGACCCGGAGGTGCGGGACGCGGCGCGCGGTCAGGGCATGCGCTGGCACCAGGTCCTCTTCCAGGTCGAACTGCCCCTCGCGCTGCCCCTGATCATGACCGGGCTGCGGCTCGCGCTCATCCAGGTCGTCGCGACGGCGACGATCGCCGCGTACGTCTCCTTCGGCGGACTCGGCCGGTACGTCTTCGACGGGCTCGCCCAGCGCGACCTCGTCCAGGTCCTCGGCGGCGCCGTGCTCGTGGCCCTCGTCGCCGTCGTCCTCGACCTCGCGCTCTCCGCCCTCCAGCGTGTCCTCTTCCGCCACCGCCCCGCCCCGCAGTCCTAGGAGTCAGCCCCTCATGACCCGCATGAAGCGCGTGAACCGCCTGAACCACATGAACCGCAGAGCTCTCCTCGGCGGACTCTTCGCCGCCGCCACCGTCCCCGCGCTCGCCTCGTGCAGCAGCGGCATCACCTCCCTCGACGGGGAGGGGTCCGGTGGCGGGGGCGGCGGCTCCAGCAAGGGCGGCGTGACCATCGGCACCGCCAACTTCACCGAGAACCAGGTCCTCGGACACCTCTACGCCGCCGCCCTCGAAGCGGCCGGGGTGAAGACCACGGTCCGCCCGAACCTCGGCACCCGCGAGATCCTCATCCCCGCGCTCAAGGGCGGCGACATCGATCTGCTGCCCGAGTACCAGGGCGCGCTGCTGCACTACCTCGACACCAAGGCCACGGCCACCGAGGAGGGCACGATGCAGAACGCCCTCGCGATGCTCCTGCCGCGCGGCCTGCAGATCCTCCCGTACGGCGAGGCGGAGAACGCCGACGCCTTCGCGGTGACCAAGGAGACCGCCGACGAGTACGGCCTGAAGTCCCTGGCCGACCTCGCGAAGCACAACGGCAAGCTCGTCATCGGCGCGGCCCCCGAGGTCAAGAAGCGCACGGTGGGCTCGGTGGGCCTCAAGGACGTGTACGGCGTGGAGTTCAAGGAGTTCAAGTCCCTCGACTCCTCGGGCCCGTTGGTCAAGGGGGCCCTCAAGAAGGGCGATGTGGACGTGGCCAACCTCTTCACCACCGACACCGACATCGCCGCCGAGGGCTGGGTCGTCCTCACCGACCCCAAGAACCTCATCCCCGGCCAGCACGTCGTCCCGCTGATCGCCGACCGCAAGGCCGACTCGACGGTCCGCAAGGCGCTCGCCCGCCTCGGGGCGGTGCTGACCACGAAGGACCTCACCGAGCTGAACCGCCTGGTGGACAAGGACCGGAAGGACCCCGAGGACGTCGCGTACGAGTGGGCGGCGGAGCACGGCATCAAGAAGTAGCCGCACCCGGTCCCGGGATGCCGGGGCCGGGCGGGCGGCACCACACCACCGAGAGACCAGGGAGCCGCATTCATGGCAGCCGAAGACCTGGTGGAGCGCCGCTCCATCGACGTCGTCCCGGACGACGAACGGCACGGCACCGCGTTCAGTCAGTTCACCCTCTGGCTCGGCGCCAACCTCCAGATCACGGCGGTGGTCACGGGCGCGCTCGCCGTCGTCTCCGGCGGCGACGTGGTGTGGTCCGTCGTCGGCCTGCTGCTGGGCAATCTGCTCGGCGGCGCGGTCATGGCCCTGCACTCCGCGCAGGGCCCGAAGCTGGGTCTGCCCCAGATGATCCAGTCCCGGGCCCAGTTCGGGGTGAAGGGCGCGGTCGTTCCGCTGCTGCTGGTCATCCTCATGTACGTGGGCTTCTTCGCGAGCGGCAGCGTGCTGGCCGGCCAGGCGACGGCCCGGCTCATGCACACGAACGACACCACCGGCATCGTCGTCTTCGCGGTGGTCACGGCCGTCATGGCGGCGGTCGGCTACCGGGTGATCCACGTCCTGGGGCGGGTGGCGAGCGTCGTCTGCGCGCTGGCCTTCGTCTATCTGGGCATCCGCCTCCTGGACCGGGTGGACCTCTCGGCGCTGCTCGGCGACGCGCACTTCGACCTGCCGATGTTCCTGCTGGCGGTGTCGCTCTCGGCGTCCTGGCAGCTCGCCTTCGGACCGTACGTCGCGGACTACTCGCGCTATCTGCCGCGTACGACGTCGGGGCGGTCCACGTTCTGGTGGACGCTGTCGGGGTCGGCCATCGGCTCGCAGTGGTCGATGACCTTCGGGGTGCTCGTCGCGGCGACCGCCGGGGAGGCCTTCCTCGCGAACCAGGTCGGCTATGTGGTCGGCCTCGGCGGCGCGGGCCTGATCGCCTCGTTCCTGTACTTCGTGATCGCGCTCGGCAAGCTCACCATCAATGTGCTCAACACGTACGGCGGGTTCATGTCGATGGTGACGAGCATCAGCGGATTCCGGGGGCAGCGGACGCTGTCGCCGCGCGGCCGGGCCGTGTACATCGGGCTCATCATGGTGGCGGGGACAGCGCTGGCGCTGCTGGGCAAGGACAGCTTCCTGACCTCGTTCAAGGACTTCCTGCTGTTCCTGCTGACGTTCTTCACCCCGTGGTCGGCGATCAACCTGGTCGACTACTACCTGATCTCGCGGGAGCGGTACGACATCCCCGCCCTCTCCGACCCCCGGGGCCGCTACGGCGCCTGGCGCTGGGACGCCCTCACCGTCTACGGGATCGGCGTCCTCACCCAGCTCCCGTTCCTGGTGACGCACTTCTACACCGGTCCGCTGGCGGGCCCGCTGGGCGGCGCGGACGTCTCCTGGATCGTGGGCCTCGTGGTCCCGGCGGTGCTGTACTGGCTGCTGGCGCGCCGGGACACGCGGCACATCCCGGAGGAGACGGTGTACGTCCTAGCCTCGCCGCGCGAGCACTGACGCGAGGGAGACACGGACAGCGGGTGGGGCCCGACGCCAGATTGGTCGGGGCCCCCCCGCGGTGGGGTAGGGGCGAAAAAAAGAAGCGCACGGGACGGCCGTAGTATTCACCCGTCGTGCGGTGGAAGTCCGCGTCGCCGATGTGCTTGTCCTTGTCGAACTCCGGGGAGTCCTTGATCTGGTCCTTGGTGAGGTCGACGTAGACCTTCTTGTCGCCGTTGTCGATCCGGCTCACCGTGCCCGCCGGAAGCAGGACGTGCTTGCCGAAGATCCATACGCCGGTGTCGACCACCAGGTACGAGGACGTGACGTCGTCGGAGTGCTTGTCGACCTTGCCGATGCTGCCGTCCGTCGCCTCGACCTTGTAGCCGATCAGGTCGGTGCCGGCGGTGTGACCGGCAGTCGGCTGGTATCCCCACAGGTTCTCGGACATAAGAAACTCCTTCGTTCGCACGGAAATGCATGAGGTATTCGGGGCGGTTGGCGGGCGGTCGCCGGCGCCGGTTGGTCGTTGTCCGGGCGGGCTTTCCTTTTCCTCATCAACCGCTGACAGCCTCGTGCCCCTCCCTTTCCGCCGTATGTCCCCGAAATCGGTAGTTTTTCGATGGGTTCCGGGGGAACTCGGCGGGCTCGTGCTCTGTTCGGTTCGCCTCCACCGCCGAGCGGAACACGGTGGGCGCTGCCGCATTCCGATGCGGATGTCCCGGGTGCCGCGCCGTCAGCCCAGCAGCGCCGCGACGGTGATGAGCGCCGGAACGGACAGCAGCGTGGACAGCAGGATGGAATCCCGCGCGAACCGTTCGGCGACCCTGTAGTGCGAGGCGTACGTGAAGAGGTTCTGGGCGGCCGGGAGAGCGGCGATCACGACGACGTCCAGCAGCGCCTCGCCCCGCAGGTGGAACAGGCCCGCGCCGACGGCCCAGGCGACGAGCGGCTGGGCCACCGTCTTCAGCAGGGCGGACAGGTACAGCGCCCCCCGGTCCTCGCCACGGCCCGGCCGTTCGCCGCCGCGCAGGGATATCCCGAAGGCGAGGAGGACCGCGGGGACCGACATGTTGCCGATGAGGACGAGCGGTTCGAGCAGCGGACCGGGCACGGTCCACCCGGCGGCGGCCACCGCCACACCGGACAGCGACGCGATGGCCATGGGGTTGCGCAGGGGGGTGGACAGCCGCCGCAGAACCGACACCGGCTCCCCGGGCCGGCTGAGATCGAGGACGGTCAGGGCCAGCGGAGTCACCGCGATCTGCTGGAGCAGCAGAACCGGTGCGACGAGCGAGGCGTCGCCGAGTACGTAGACGGCGATGGGAATGCCCAGATTCCCGGCGTTGACGTAGCTGGAGCACAGGGCGCCGATCGTGACCCGCCCCGCGTCCCAGCGCAGGAACGGCCCGGCCACCACGACGAACACGGCGGCCGCCGCTCCCGTGGCGATGGCCGTGACCAGCAGACGCTCCGACAGGACGACGGACAGGTCGGCGCCCGCGAGCATCGTGAAGAGCAGGGCCGGGGTCGCGACGTTGAAGGCGAGCCGGGTCAGCACGGTGCGGCCGTCCTGCCCGAGGTACCCGCGGCGCCCTATGACGTACCCGACGGCGATCACGGTGGCGATCACCGTGAATCCGGTGAGAACTCCCTGCATGTCTTCCTTGCGGGTGGATCGGCTGCGGTGGCCGCCTGACGGGCGGAGCGCCTGGTCAGGCACGTGCCGGGACAGCGTCTCAGACCCGTGGTCTCGCCCCTGGGCCGGGGGCGGCGGCCGGTCGCACCTGGCGCACCCTGCCCGCGCTGCGGGCGGACGCCCGGCGCTGTGCACCGGACGCCGGCCCGCAGCGGGCTACGCGAACCTCAGCCGGTTCCGCACCGTGTTGCGCGCCATGAACAGGGTGAGGAACGCCTGTCCGGCCATCGCGCCGATGCGGTGCTCGCGGCCGTAGTAGGTGTTCTCCCCCGACGGCCCGTAGGTCCGGCCGTCGGTGAAGCGGGCCATCAGCCGGAGCTGCTCCTCGTTGTGCAGGCGTTCCCAGGTGGCGGCGGACGGGTCGATGCCCGTGTCCTGGGCCGTGAGGGAGACCAGGAGATCGAAGTTGCCGAAGTAGAAGGGGAAGTGGGTGCCCCAGTCGTTGCCCTCGGGGTAGTGGATCGCTCCGGAGCCCGGCTGGTAGATGGTCCTCGTCGAGCCGTCGGGGGCCGGGAAGGGCTTGTCGACCAGGGCGGAGTAGACCCGGGTGATGTTGTGCAGCGCGGCGCGGGGCGCCCTGCGGTCGGCGAGGCCGTAGACGAAGCCCTCGTAGAGGCTCTGGTCGAAGGCGACCATGTAGAGCGGGTGCAGGATGTGGTGGTTGTCCAGGGTGCCGTCGTCGGCGATGTTCGTGCCGCGCAGCCAACGGGACAGCTCGATGCCGTTGACCGTCCGGTCCCCGGTGAGGTCGGCGGGGCAGGCGGCGGCCGCCAGCAGCAGTTCGATGTTGCGGCGTCCCCAGGCGGCGGCGCGCGGGTGGCCGGGCATCATGACCTCGGCCAGCGAGAGGACCGCGGCGCTCCAGTTGTCCTCCTCGGCCTTGCTGTCGCCGGGGGTGACCGCGCTGCCGTCGCGGCGCTTCTCGTACAGCTGGTGGCCGCCCCTCCCGACCAGGTACAGATCGTCGCCGGTGGTGAGCCGGTCCGCCTCCCACGCCGTCATCGCGGCGATGTCCTCCCGCGCTTTCGCGTCCAGCTCGTTCCAGAACAGCCAGCCGGCCAGGGCGGTGTAGTACGCCCAGAGCGCGGTCTGCCAGCCTTTGCCCCAACGGGTCGCGGTGGAGGCGTTGTTGGCCAGGTGGCGGGCGGCGAGCGTGCGGATCAGGTTGCGGGTGCGGATGGTGGCGTTGGCCGCCGAGAGGGTTCTCGGGTCGTACGCCCCGGTGATCAGGGCGGTCACGGTGGCGACGGCCGCCATGGCGGGCAGCCGGATCGCCCGCTCGTCGGTGCCCTTGAGGTCGATGTATCCGTCCGGGAGGTAGGTGCGGTAGGTGTCGGCGTACCACGGGCCTATGAGGTGGCGGGAGCTGCCGGCCAGGATCGTCCGGACACGCTGTCCGGCGGCGTCCTGGACCGGGTAGGGGCCGATCGCCGCCCAGTCGACGGGGACGACCTCGCTCGCTGCGGACGCGCCCGGGGCGCCGGCCGTGCGACGCGCGGCACGGGCGGTGGCGGGGAGTCCGAGCGCGGCGGACGCGCCGAGGGCGAGCGAGGTGCCGAGGATCCGGCGGCGGGACGGTCGGTGCGGAGTGGTCATACGGCGCTCCCGTGGGGTGAGGTGCGGATGGTTCCGTTCCGGACAGGGCTCGTGCCGTGCGGCGACCGCGATGGTCCCGCGAAACGGACCTCGCGCGCCATGGCGCCTCTGCCGGGCCGACGTCCCGCCGCCACTCGAACGGCCCACCGTCGGGGCCGCCCACCCGTCATCCAATCCTCCCGATATGCCTCTCTTGTCGAAACGCCTTAGCCTGCTGACACTGCTCGGATAGTCGACAGCCGGCGCCGTCGGCGGAGGGCGAGCTTCCATGGCTGAGCTAGGTAAGAAGTCGGGATTGGTCGGCGAGTTGTCGGCCGAATTCGCGGGCACGATGATCCTCATCCTCTTCGGGTGCGGAGTCGTCGCCCAGGTGTCGGCGGGCGGAGCCTTGACGGATCCGGCCGGCGGGCTCGGGGACCACGACAGCATCGCCTGGGCGTGGGGGCTGGGCGTCACGCTCGGCGTCTACGTGGCGGCGCGGCTGAGCGGGGCCCATCTCAACCCGGCGGTGACCCTGGCGCTGGCCGCGTTCAAGGGGTTCCCGTGGCAGAAGGTGGCTCCGTACGCGGTGGCGCAGACGGCCGGTGCGTTCGTGGCCGCGCTGATCGTCCGCTGGAACTACAGCGAGGCGCTGGCGAAGGCCGACCCCGGACACACCATCAAGACGCAGGGGGTGTTCTCCACCCTGCCGGCCAACGGCAACCCGGCCCTGCCGGTGCACGAGTGGGGCGCGTTCCGCGACCAGATCATCGGCACCGCCATCCTGCTGCTGCTGATCATGGCCATCACCGACCTGCTGAACACCCCGCCCGGCTCGAACATGGGCCCGTTCATCATCGGCCTGGTCGTGGTCGCGATCGGCATGGCCTGGGGCACCAACGCGGGATACGCGATCAACCCGGCCCGCGACTTCGGCCCCCGGCTGGCGAGCTTCCTCACCGGGTACGGCGGGGCGTGGCGGGACCAGTACGGGAATCTCTACTTCTGGGTGCCCATCATCGCCCCGCTGCTCGGCGGCCTGTTGGGCGCCGGGCTCTACAAGTTCCTCGTCGGACGCTTCCTGCCGTCCGCCGAGCCCGAACCGCCGGGTCGCGTCCCGGCACCCACGGACTGAACCACAGCGCCCGGAGAGGCAGCACATCATGGCGGACTTCATCGGCGCGGTGGACCAGGGGACCACCAGCACCCGATTCATGATCTTCGATCACGGCGGCAACGAGGTCGCCAGGCACCAACTGGAGCACGAGCAGATCCTGCCCCGCTCCGGCTGGGTGGAGCACGATCCCGTGGAGATCTGGGAGCGCACCAACTCGGTGATCCAGAACGCCCTGCGGCACGGCGGTCTGTCGCCGACCGACCTTGTGGCGATCGGGATCACCAACCAGCGTGAGACCACGGTGGTCTGGGACCCGCGCAACGGGCGGCCCTACTACAACGCCATCGTCTGGCAGGACACCCGCACCGACGTCATCGCGGCGAACCTGGAGCGCTCGGGGAAGGGCGAGGTCATCCGCCGCAAGGCCGGGCTGCCGCCGGCGACGTACTTCTCCGGCGGCAAGATCCAGTGGATCCTGGAGAACGTCGACGGCGTACGGGAAGCGGCGGAGGCCGGGCACGCGCTCTTCGGCAACACGGACGCCTGGGTCCTGTGGAACCTGACCGGCGGCCCGAACGGCGGCATCCACGCCACCGATGTGACCAACGCGAGCCGCACCATGCTGATGGACCTGGAGACCCTCGACTGGGACGAGGAACTCCTCGGCTTCTTCGGCATCCCCCGGGCGATGCTTCCGAAGATCAACCCCTCGTCGCACCCGGAGGCCTACGGGTCCACCCGCACCTCCCGTCCGCTGAGCGCCGCCATCCCCATCGGGGGCGTCCTCGGCGACCAGCAGGCGGCCACCGTCGGCCAGGTCTGCTTCTCCCCCGGCGAGGCCAAGAACACCTACGGGACCGGCAACTTCCTGGTGCTCAACACCGGTGCCGAGCTGGTCCGTTCGCAGAACGGACTGCTCACCACGGTGGCGTACCAGTTCGGCGACGAACCGGTGGTCTACGCCCTGGAGGGCTCCATCGCCGTCACCGGTTCCGCGGTGCAGTGGCTGCGCGACCAGATGAAGATCATCAAGTCGGCGCCCGAGAGCGAGGAGCTGGCCCGCAGCGTCCAGGACAACGGCGGGATGTACTTCGTGCCCGCGTTCTCCGGCCTGTTCGCACCGTACTGGCGTTCCGACGCCCGCGGCGCGATCGTCGGCCTGGCCCGGTACAACGACAACGCCCACCTGGCGCGGGCCACGCTGGAAGCCATCTGCTACCAGAGCCGCGATGTGGTCGAGGCGATGGAGCAGGACTCCGGGGTCCATCTCGACGTGCTCAAGGTCGACGGCGGCGTCACCGCCAACGACCTCTGCATGCAGATCCAGTCGGACGTCCTCGGCGTCGAGGTCAGCCGTCCCGTCGTCGCCGAGACGACCGCTCTCGGCGCCGCCTACGCCGCGGGGCTCGCCACCGGTTTCTGGCAGAACACCGACGAACTGCGCACCCAGTGGCACGAGTCGAAGCGCTGGTCGCCCCAGTGGTCGGAGAAGCAGCGCGCGGAGGGCTACGCGGGCTGGAAGAGGGCGGTGGAGCGCACCCTCGACTGGGTGAAGGTCCCTTAGGACCCCTCGCATAGGTTGGGCCGGTCCCATCCGCCATCCCGACGAGGACCGGCCCATGCCCAGCAGCACCAGGATCCGCCTGATAGAGCCCGCCGACGCCGCCCCGATCGCCGCCCACCGGGTGCGGGACGCCGAGGCGTTCCGGCCGTGGGAACCGGCCCAGCCGGAGGACTTCTTCACCCCTCAGGGCCAGGCGGAGCGGATCGCGGGCCTGCTGGCCGGACACCGGGCCGGCACCGTCTGGCCGGGAGTGGTGCTCGCGGGCGACGAGGTGGTCGGGCAGATCACCGTCGGGGGCATCCTGCCGCAGCCCCATCTGCGCCGCGGCTCCGTCGGCTACTGGATCGCCTCGGTCGCCCAGAACCGGGGCCACGCCGGGCGGGCCGTCGAGCTGGCGCTCCGGGTGATGCGGGACGAACTCGGCCTGCACCGCGCCGAGGCGTCCACCAACCTGGAGAACCTGCCCTCCCAACGGGTGCTGCGCCGCAACGGGTTCACCCCGTACGGCGTCGCGCACGCCGCGATCTTCCTCGACGGGGGCTGGCGGGACGGGCTGTTGTGGGAGCGGATCCTCGGCGACTGAGCAGGTCGCGAGGCGGCAGGATCACCCCCTCCGTCGCGTGCTGCGCCGCGATGTCGGCGCCGAGCAGCAGGAGCGCGCCGACGAGCGCCGAGCCGGCGGGCGATCTGCGGCGCGGCAAGGGCGACGAAGACGATGGGGCCCGCCGCGGCGGTCACCGCGGCGGTCGCGGCCACGCCGAGGCCGACCAGCAGCAGCTTCGTGCCGACAGCAGCCCGCAGACCACGACCGAGCGGCGCATCGCACCAGGAGGATCAGTACGGGCGCGCCGATGAGCGGCATTATGACGCCGACCTGCAAGTCGGAGGGGGTCACGATCAGCCGGCCCATGCGACACGCCCCAGGAGGCCGCCGGGGTCAGCTCGACCTCGGCGGCCTCTGCGCGTCGAAGGCGAAGAGCGTGTTGTCGTCCGCGGCCACGAACACCGCGCGCCCCGCGACGGTCACGCGCGGGCTCGCGTTCTGCTCCCCCGTCAGGCCGTCGGCCTGCGGGTCCGTCGTCCACAGCCGCTCGCCGTCGTCCGGCGACAGCGCGACCACCCGGCCGGTGGCCGAGCTGAAGTACACCGCGCCGGGCCCGGACGCGGGCCCCGACGCGCCCTCGACGCCCGTCTGCCGCGACCACTTCTTCCGTCCGGTCGCGGGGTCGAACGCCGTCACGAGGCCGGTCTGCCCGCTCACGTAGACGGTGCCGTCCGCCATGCCGGGCGTGCCGTCGTACGCCGTGTCGAGCCGGGAGTACGTGACCTTCCGCGAGGCCGGATCGACCCGCGCCACCCCGTCGTACCCGGCGGGTTCCGGGCCCTCGTAGTGCTGGGAGAGGAGGACGAGCCGGCCGTCGGCGACGCCCATCGGCACGACGGGGCCGTCGACCGCGATGGACTCGCCGAGCGTGCCGGAGTCGAGGGCGAGCGTGCGCACGGTGGGGTGGCGCACCTGGAGGGCGTTCATCTCCGTTTCCGTGGCGCACATCGCGAGGAGCCGCTGTCCCACCGGGACGGGCGCGCACTGCGCCCCCGCCGGGAACGGGGTCGTCCAGGCCACCTCTCCGCTCTGGGCATCCCGGGCCTCGAAGCGGGAGTCGGCGGCGTCGACCGTCACCACCGTGGAGCCGACCACGACGGCGTCCATGCTCCGGCCCGTGACGGCCGTCGACTGAGCGCCGGACGGCACGGACCACAGCTCCCGGCCGCTGTCCGCGTCGAGGGCCACCACCTCCTGGGGAGGGCCCTGCGGGGCATCCTGGTCGGCGATGCGGTAGCCGATCACCGTGTCGTCGGTGGCGCCCACCAGGTGCATGCCCTGGACGGGGACGCCCGGGCTCTTCGCCGTCCACACCCGCGACCCGTCCTTGGCGTCGAGGCGGGTGGCGACCACACCGCCTCCCCCGCAGAACAGCGCCTCGCCGCGCGCGACGCAGCGCAGCTCGTCGGGGATGTCCTCGCGGCCGCCCAGCACGGTTCTGCGCCACGGTGCGAAGCCCTCGGGGAGGGTGCCGGCCGGGGCCGCGGTGCTCGGGCCCGCGCCGCCGCCGCGGCCGTCCGTGGAGGCACCGCCTGACGTCAGCGCGGCGACTCCCCCGCCGATCGCCGCAACCGCGACCGCCGCGGCCAGCACGGGCCGCCACCGCAGACGCCGACGACCGGTGCCCACGACGCCGGTGTCCCCGGTGCCCCGGTCCCCGGATCCGGATGCGGCTGGGGCGGCCGGGGTCGGGCTGGCCGGGGTCGGGCTGGCCGGGGTCGTGAGGTGATGCTGAGTGATCATGTCGCGGGTACGGCCGACTCCCGGTCCGCCCGTGTCCGTCCCGCCCAGCTCGGCCGGCAGATCCCGCAGCAGCACGAGGAGTTCGTCCGCCGACGGGCGCCCCTCGGGCTCCTTGTCCAGGCACGGCTCGACGACCGCCCGCAGGGCCATCGGCACCGCCCCCAACGACGGCTCCTCGTGCACCACCTGGTAGGCCGTGATGTACGGGCTGTCCGCGTCGAACGGCCCGTGGCCCGTCGCCGCGTACACCAGGAGCGTCCCCAGCGAGAAGACGTCGGACCGCGGCCCCACGCCGCGCGGCGCCTGCAACTGTTCGGGCGACATGAAGGGCGGCGTCCCGATGACCCGCCCCGTCATCGTCAGCGTCTGCTGGTCCGCGGCGCGCGAGATGCCGAAATCGATGACGCGGGGCCCCTCGGGCGAGAGCACGACGTTCGAGGGCTTGAGATCCCGATGGACGACGCCCACCCGGTGGATGTCGCGCAGCGCCTCCGCGAGACCGATGGCGAGCTTTCTCAGCTCCACCCCGTTCAGCGGGCCCTGCTCGGTGATGCGCTGGGCGAGCGTGAGCCCCTCGATGTAGGTCGTCGCCATCCACGGCTGCTCGGCCTCGGGAGCCGCGTCGACCACGGCGGCGGTGAACGCGCCGCTCACCCGCCGTGCGGCCGCCACCTCCTGCCGGAACCGGATGCGGAACTCCTCGTCCGCCGCGAACTGCTGGTGGATCAGCTTGATCGCGACAGGCCGGCCCGAACTCGTACGGGCCAGGAAGACCGTGCCCATGCCACCCGAACCGAGCCGCTCCTCCAGCGGGTAACCGCCGATCTCGGCTGGATCGCCTCCGCGCAGCGACACTCTTCCCTACCTCCCGTCCCCCGTGCGTCTCTGCCACCACGGGCCTGCTCATCTGTCCTCCGCACAAACTAGTCGCAGGGCGGCGCGTAGTGCTGAGGGAGCCCCTGTCGATCCTCGGGCGGCAGGTTCCGGGCCGGTGTCTCCAGCGGGCCGGACACCGGCCGGCCCCGCTCGCGGTCCCAGCCCGCCCGGGCGCGCGGGTGGTAGCGGAGGCGCTCGGGGACGTACCGCCAGGTGTGGTGCACCGACCGGCCCAGCAGGCACAGCAGCCGTTCGTCGTGGGGCGTCCAGCGCAGTCCGAGGCGGTCCCGGACGGCCTGCGGATACAGGCCGACCGTGATCCACAGCGTCAGCCGGACGAGCGGGACACGCAGGAGGGCCCACAGCGGCGTGGGCAGCAGCCTCAGCAGGGGCGGCTTGGCGATACGGCGCATGTCCAGGACTTCCCGGGTCGGCCGGTTGTCCTCCAGGACGTCGGCGCACATGTGGTCCCAGTACCTCTGGAACTCCTCCCAGCTGCCGGGAACGGGCCGCATCGAGAGGCCGTACAAGGCGTACCAGCGGACGTGCTCGTCGAAGAGCGTGCGCCGCTGGGCTTCGGTCAGGCCGCCGCCGAAACGCTCGGCGACGTGCACGGTCAGCATGAAGAACGTGGCGTGCGCCCAGTAGAACGTGCCCGGGTCGAGTGCGTGATAGGGACGGCCGCGCTCGTCGACCCCGCTGATCGACGCGTGGTAGCCGCGCACCTCGCGGGCGGTCCGGACGGCGAGCGGCCCGTCGTAGACCACTCCCCCGATCGGGTACAGCGAGCGGAAGAGGCGCTCCCAGCGCTCCTCGAAGAAGCGCGAGTGCTCGGCGACGCCCGCGCCCAGTTGGGGGTGCATGTTCTGCATCGATCCGGCCCAGGGAGCCAGGAGGAGACCTCGCCAGTCGCCGAACCAGCGCCAGGTGAGGGAGTCGGGGCCGAGCGGTTCGGGGGGTCTCGGGCCGGTCGGGTCCGGTCCGTGCGCTGACGCTGTCACGTGTACCTCCGCTGGGGGTTTCCGTTGCGAGGTCGTGGAGAGCAATCTGATGACACCTGTCCTCAGGTTAAAATGTGCGGACACCTGTCGTCAATGACGTGAACAGCACACGCTTGCGTGAACAGAACACGGGGGAACCGGAGTTGACGGAACGGAGCTGGGGCGGGACCAAGCTCGCCGATCGTCGCGCCGCCCGTCGGCAGACCCTCCTGGACGTCGCCGAGCGCCTGGCCGGCGAGGAGGGCTGCGCGGCCGTCACGGTCCGGTCCGTCTGCCGCCGGGCACATTTGACGGACCGCTACTTCTACGAGAGCTTCCCCGGCCGCGACGACCTGCTCCTCGCCGCCTTCGAGCGGGTCGCCGACGAGGCCAGAAGCGCTCTGGAGGAAGCCGTGGCGCTCAGCGACCCGCAGCGCGAGGTCCGGGCCCGGGCCGCCGTCTCCGCCTTCGTCGCCCTGGTCCTGGACGCACCGCACAAAGGCCGCCTGCTGCTCCTGGAGCCCTTCGCCGACCCGGTGCTCGGGGCCCGCAGCCACCGGCTCATGCCGGTGTTCACCGACCTCGTCGGCGGCCAGCTCTCCGCCACGGGCGACGACATCGACCGCCGGATGGCCGCGCACGCCCTGGTCGGCGGCCTCGCGAACCTCTTCGCCGGGTGGCTGCACGGCACGCTCGACGTCCCGCGCGAGCGACTGGAGGCGCACTGCGTGGAGCTGGTGCTCGCGGCGACGTCACCCCGGGAGTAGCGCGGCGGCCGGCGGGGATCCGTCACCCTCACGCGAAACGAACAAGGTGAAAGTTTAATCAACAGCCTTCTCAACCAGATTCGCACTCACTACGGTGAGGGATTCATGAGTCCCCCCATCGCCCCCGTGGGCTGGAGTCGCTGGCTGGTGCCGCCGGCCGCCCTCTCGATCCACCTCTCCATCGGTCAGGCCTACGCCTGGTCCGTGTTCAAGCCACCGCTGGAGGACGCGCTCGGTCTGAGCGGCACGCAGAGCGCCCTCCCCTTCCAGCTCGGCATCGTCATGCTCGGGCTCTCCGCCGCCTTCGGCGGCACGCTCGTGGAGCGCAGGGGGCCCCGATGGGCGATGACCGTCGCCCTCGTCTGCTTCTCGTCCGGCTTCCTGCTCTCCGCACTCGGCGCCGCGACCGAACAGTTCTGGCTGATCGTCCTCGGCTACGGCTTCGTCGGCGGCATCGGCCTCGGCATCGGCTACATCTCGCCCGTCTCGACGCTCATCAAGTGGTTCCCCGACCGCCCCGGCATGGCCACGGGCATCGCCATCATGGGGTTCGGTGGCGGCGCGCTGATCGCCTCGCCCTGGTCGGCGCAGATGCTGGAGTCCTTCGGCAGCGACAGCCACGGCATCGCCCTGGCCTTCCTGGTGCACGGACTGACCTACGCCGTCTTCATGCTGCTCGGCGTCCTGCTGGTACGGGTGCCGCGCCCGCGCACCGAGGAACGACGGGCGGACGGCAGCCCCGCCGCCCCCGCCGGACCGCAGGTGTCGGCGCGCCAGGCGCTGCGCACCCCGCAGTTCTGGCTGCTGTGGGTCGTGCTCTGCATGAACGTCACCGCGGGTATCGGCATCCTGGAGAAGGCCGCGCCGATGATCACGGACTTCTTCGCGGGCACCTCAACGCCCGTGTCGGTGACCGCGGCCGCCGGTTTCGTCGCCCTGCTGTCCGCGGCCAACATGGCCGGCCGGATCGGCTGGTCCTCGACCTCCGACCTGGTCGGGCGCAAGAACATCTACCGCCTCTACCTCGGCGCGGGCACGCTCATGTACGCGCTCATCGCCCTGGTGGGAGACTCCTCCAAGCCGCTGTTCGTCCTCTGCGCGCTGGTCATCCTCTCCTTCTACGGCGGCGGCTTCGCGACGATCCCCGCCTACCTCAAGGACCTGTTCGGCACCTATCAGGTCGGCGCGATCCACGGCCGTCTGCTCACCGCCTGGTCCACCGCGGGTGTGCTGGGGCCGCTGATCGTGAACTGGATCGCCGACCGGCAGGAGGAGGCCGGGAAGGACGGCGCGGATCTGTACGGGACGTCCCTCCTCATCATGATGGCCCTGCTCGTCGTCGGCTTCGTGGCCAACGAACTGGTCCGCCCGGTCCACCCGTCCCACCACCTCGCCGCCGTCACCGCGCAGAAGGGAGCGCCCGATGTCCGACAGCAGCAGTCAGAGTCCGCCTGATGCCTCCGCGGGGAGGGACCGGCGGCCGCTGATCGCCTTCACCTGGCTGTGGGTGGGCGCTCCGCTCGCCTACGGGCTGTACGAACTGGTCCGCAAGGCCACTCAGTTGTTCACCGGCTGACGGTTCACCGACGGACCCCGGGCAGCGGGCCCGGGGTCCGTCGGTGAAGAGTTCAGGCTCCGCCCACCAGGTCAGGGGCGCGCAGCATGGCGTCCGGGATCCCCCAGGCGTCGACGAGGCCGCCCGCCAGGGGCCGGACCTTGCGGCAGAGGTCGTTCACCTCGCGGGTGATCGCCTTGGAGCGCTGGACGGTCAGCCGGCCGTGCTCCATGAACCACGCCCGGTCCGCCTCGATCGTCGACAGGGCGTACAGGTCGCACAGCAGGCCCAGCGCGACCTTGTTGCCGCCCTCGGGCAGCGTACGCGTCTTCTCGACGAACGCCTCCAGCACCAGCCGCTCGATGTGGGCCCGGGCGACGGCGATGACGTGGTCCTGGACCTGCGAGAAGACCGCGCCCGGATCGCCCTTCTGGTCGATTCCGCGCTTGAGCCTGCGGGCCACCCCGGCGAGCATGTGCTCCTCGCGGTAGCGGACCATGGCGAGCTGGTACTCCGAGTCGAGGAGGCCCGCTTCCTGGTCCCATTCGTCGCCGCCCGGCAGCAGGTCCCGTACCCGTTCGAGCAGCTTGTGGGCCGACGTCTTCTCGATGACGGTCTCGACGGCGAGGTTGGTGACGTAGCGGACCATGCCCAGCTGGTCGAGGTCCTCGAACTCGCTCGCGTAGTCGGTGAGCAGGCCCTTGGCGACGAGCTGGAGCAGGACGTGGTTGTCGCCCTCGAAGGTGGTGAAGATGTCGCTGTCGGCCTTGAGCGCGGCGAACCGGTTGACGCCGAGGTAGCCGGCGCCGCCGCACGCCTCGCGGCACTCCTGGATCACCCGGGTGGCGTGCCAGGTGCCGAGCGCCTTGGTTCCGGCGGCGCGGGCCTCCAGCAGGCGCCGGGCCTGCGGGTCGCTCTCCAGGTCGGAGAAGACGTCGTGGAGCTGCGTGCGGACGACGTCCTGCGCGAAGTGCAGGGCGTAGGTCTGCGCGACGAGCGGCAGCAGACGGCGCTGGTGCAGTCCGTAGTCGAGGAGCAGCTGCTCCTCGTCCTGGGCGCCGGCCGCGAACTGCCGGCGCCGCAGGGCGTACTTCACGGCGATCGCGAGGGCGACCTTGGCCGCGTTGACCCCGGCGCCGCCGACGCTGACCCGGCCCTGCACCAGGGTGCCGAGCATGGTGAAGAAGCGGCGGTCGGGGTTGTCGATCGGGCTCTCGTAGACGCCTTCCGGGGTGACGTCGGCGAACTGGTTGAGCAGTGCCTCGCGCTCCACCCGCACCCCGTCGAACTGGATGCGCCCGTTGTCCACGCCGTTGAGGCCCATCTTGCGGCCGTCGTCCTCGATGTGGACCCCGGGGGCCGGCTCGCCGCCGACCCGGATCGGCACGACGAACGCGTGCACGCCCCTGGCCTCCCCGCCCACCTCCAGCTGGGCGAAGACGACCGCGAGTTCGCCGTGGCGGGCCGCGTTGCCGATGTAGTCCTTGCGCGCCTGGTCGCCCTCGGTGGTGATGACGAACTGCCGGCTGTCGACGTCGTAGCGTGCGATCGTGCCGAGCGCCTGGACGTTGGAGCCGTGCCCGGTCTCGGTCATCGCGAAGCAGCCCATCAGTTCCCCGGTGACCAGGCCGGGCAGATAGGCGTCGTGGTGGCGCTCGGTGCCCAGGTGCAGGATGGCGCCGCCGAAGAGCCCGAACTGCACCCCGACCTTCACCAGCACCGACAGATCACCGAAGGCGAGCGTCTCGAACGCGGCGATCGAGGCCCCGACGTCGCCGCCTCCGCCGTACTGCTTCGGGAAGCCCATCCCGGTCTGGCCCGTCGCCGCCATCTCGACCACGAGTTCGCGCACCCGCTCGCGGTAGGCGTCGATGTCGAGCTCGTCGGCCTCGTCCAGCACGGAGGCGTGCGTCACCAGGTTGGCGCGGACCAGGTCGCGGACCTCGGCGTACTCGCCGTCGAGCACCTCGGTCAGCGCCCGGACGTCGAGCTCCGGCTGTACGTACCCGCCGGCCGCGGGCGATGTTCTGTCAGTGGTCATACCGTTTCGCTACCCCGCCCGGAGACGATCAAGCGGTGGGCCCCACGCCCGGCACGGCCCCGTCAGTCCTGACCGGCGGGCGGATCGGCCAGGATGCCTTCGAGCAGCCCCGTGGCCTGGCCGACCTCGATGAGATAGCCGTCCGGGTCGCGCAGATAGCAGCGGATCTCGGCCTTCCGGTCGATCGGCGGGGTGAGGAACTCGGCTCCCTTCGCACTCCACTCGCGGTAGCAGCGTTCGATGTCGGCCACGCGGATGTTCAGGAAGCTCGTCGCGGTGCCGGGATCGGTCGGCGGGTGAAGCGTGACGTCGGGCTTGTCGGGGGTCGGGCCACCGCCGGGGTTCATGATCAGCCAGCTGTTCGCGAGCTTGATGATGCACGGATTCTCGTCGAGGACCACTTCGCCGCCGAGGACGTCGGCGTAGAACGCACGGGCACGCGGAACGTCCGCGACGGTCAGGAAGTGGGTGAGGAGCAGGCCCGACGCGGGGGCCGGGAGGTCTTCACGGCGCATGGTGTGACGCCTCCAGACGGATGTCGACGTACCTCCCATGGTGGACCACCCCGCCGACCCCCGAAAGACGATCATGAACGGACCGGCGCTGTTCGCGGCAGGGGCAGGGGCCGGTCAGGAGCCCGCCCCGCGCTTGTTCCCGACGTCGAAGCCGACCGCGGCCAGCAGCGCCAGGCCCTTGATCACCTGCTGCCAGTCGGTGCCGACGCCGACGAGGTTCATGCCGTTGTTGAGGACCCCCAAGGACCAGGCCGCCGATGTCAAGACCTCGGGAGTGCCCTACGACCGGCTGCGCGAGGAAACCTCGTCGTCGTCGCGCTGGACGACGGCCGGGTCGTCGAGGGGGACCTGCGCCCCTCTACGGACACCGAGACGCACCGCAGTCTCTACCGGGCCTTCCCGTCGATCGGCGGGGTCACCCACACCCACGCGCCGCACGCCGTGGCCTTCGCCCAGGCCCGCCGCCCGATCCCGGTGCTCGGCACCACCCACGCGCGGAGCGCCCGCCAAGTGGTCCTCCTCGGCGCGGGGTTGGACGCACGCGCGGGCCGGCTCGACTGGCCTCCCGGCTGCGTGGTCTTCGAGGTCGACCGGGAGGAGGTGCTGGCCTTCAAGCACCGGGTGCTCGGCGGTCTTTCGGCCGCCCCGAAGGCAGCACGCGTCCCGGCCCCGATGGATCTGCGCGCCGGCCTTCGAGGTCAAGCTGGAGAAGGACCTGCTGGAGTAGCGCGACAGCACGCTGTACACCTCCACGAGGGACCAGATCGGCATCGACCTCCGGGACCTGTTCGATCTGAATCCCCGCCCCGACTCCGCAGGCCGCTTGGCGGACCGGGGCTGGTCCACCTCGGTCCACACCCCCTTCGACTTCACCCGCCTGCACGGCCGCGGCCCCCTGCCCGAGCCGAACGACGCGCTGGCGGGCAACCGGTGGGTGTTCGCGGACAAGCCGCGTTCCGCCGGTGTCGGACGCGGGGCGTGAGTTCCGGCAATCGGAGGACTTCTCGCTGCTCGAATCGATGTTTCTCAGCCACGGGGATACGGTGATTACGGGTTATTTCAGTGCAGATCGACGTCCCGGCGACCGGGTTTCCGGAGAACGGAAAGCCATCGTCCCCATGGTGCGATCCCAGGAGGAATGATGACAGAGCACGACGCGAGTGGAGCTGAGGGACCGGCGGACGGCGGAGCGGCCGGGACGCCCGGCGTCCACGACGGCGGAGCCGACGGCGGCGCGGACGGCGGAGCCGAAGGGCCCGCGGACGGTGGTGCGGCCGGTACCCCTGGCGTCCACGACGGCGGAGCCGACGGCGGCGCGGACGGCGGAGCCGAAGGGCCCGCCGATGGTGGTGCGGCCGGTAGCCCCGGCGTCCACGACGGCGGAGCCGACGGCGGCGCGGACGGCGGAGCCGATGAGGCCGGCAGCCGCTCTTGAGCAAGCCCCGCACCGAGCTCCAGGATTCCGGCGTCCGCGAGGGCGCCGGAATCCTGGAGTCCCGCCTGACCAGGCTCAGCCGGGAGGAGTTCGCCCGTGACGTCTGGGCACGGACAGCGGCGCTGACGCGCGACGCGAGCGATTTCTCCGATGTCTTCTCCACGTCAGCCGTGGACGAGCTGATCTCCCGCCGCGGGTTGCGTACGCCGTTCCTCCGGGTCGCCCAGGACGGAGCGACCCTTCCTTCCTCGTCCTTCACGGCGCCCGCGGGGGTCGGGGCCACCGTCGCCGATCAGCTCGACGACACCGCCCTGTGGCGTGCGTTCGCGGACGGTGCCACGCTCGTTCTTCAGGCGCTGCACCGCACCTGGGAGCCCGTGGCGGACCTGGTCTCCGGACTGAGTACGGAGCTGGGGCATCCCGTACAGGCGAACGCCTACGTCACCCCGCCGCAGAACCGGGGGTTCGACGCGCACTACGACGTGCACGACGTCTTCGTCCTCCAGATCGAGGGGGCGAAACGGTGGGTGATCCACGAGCCGGTGCTGCCGGATCCGTTGCGCGATCAGCCGTGGACCGATCACCGTGCGGCCGTGGCCGACCGGGCCGCGCACGGGACGCCCCACCTGGACACCCTGCTCCGTCCCGGCGATGTGCTCTATCTGCCGCGCGGCTGGCTGCACTCGGCGCGGGCCCAGGGAGAGGTCTCGGTCCATCTGACGCTGGGGGTCCACGTGTGGACCCGGTATGCGCTGGCCGAGCAGCTGACCCGGGCCGCCCTCGCGGCGCTGTGCGACGATCCGTCCATGCGGCGCTCCCTTCCCCTGGGGACCAGGGGCCCGGGCGGCGCGGACGGCCCGGACGATGTGGACGGTGCGGCCGGCTCGAACGGTTCGGACGGCGACATGGACCTGGTCCGTGAGCGCCTGCTCGCCGCCGTCGCCGGGGCCGACCCCGCAACGCTGTTCCACCGCGCGCGGCGGTCCCAGGGCCGCCCCGCTCCCCTGGGGCCGGTGGCCCAGCTCACCGCGTTGAACGGCCTCGGAACGACGTCACAGGTGCGGCTGCGCAAAGCACTGGAGCCACGGCTGGAAGGAACGCGGCTGTTCACCCGCGTGGGTCACCTCGACTTCACGGCGCCCGACCTCGTACCCGTGGCCCGGCTGCTCGACGGCCGGGTCCGCACCGCCGGCGAGCTCGGCCTCGCGCTCGCCGGGCGGCTGTTGCGGGCGGGCGTGCTGGTGCCCGCGGACCGGTGAGCACGCCGGATCGGTTCTTCTGCGCCGACGCGGCCCGGGCCCGTGACGACGCGTTCGTCGGCACCGCTCCCTTCGGCTCCGCCTGGGTTCTCATCGAGTACCGGCGCGCTTGGCCCGCCAACGGTTTCGACGGCCTCGACCTCGATCCGGAGACCAAGACCCTCGTGTTCACCGCGGCCCGGGCAAGCCGGGCCCGGATCCTCCTCATCCGGCGGCACGGACGCCGCCGCCCCGAGGGGAGCAGCCGGTGGGCGGTACTGCACCACGACAACTCCGGCGCGCTGCGCCAGCAGTGGGGCAGCTGGCGCCGCGACCAGGACCTGGCGCGGATCGTGACCGCCCTCGACTCCCCGGGGATGCCGGGCCTCGCCCCCGTCGTCCTCGTCTGCGCCCACGGCCTGCACGACGCCTGCTGCGCGGTGCGCGGGCGGCCCGTGGGCCAGGCCCTCAGCGCGCGCTGGCCCGACCTGGTGTGGGAATGCACGCACGTGGGCGGTGACAGGTTCGCGGCCAATGTCGTCGTCGTGCCCGACGGCGTCTACTACGGCAATCTGGACGCCCGGTCGGCGGTCACCGTGGTCGAGGAGCACCTCGCCGACCGTATCCGCGCCGACCACCTGCGGGGCTACACCACCCTCCGCCCGCCGCAGCAGGCAGCGGTGGCCGCGGTGCTCCGGCGCTTCGGCCCGGCGGGCAGACACGATCACGCGGTCACCGCGACGGTCCGCGACATCGACGGCTGGCACGTCCGCGTCAGCGGTCGGGCGCCGCACGCGAGGGTGTTCGACATCGAGGTACGGGCCCGGCGCACGCCGGCGCGCCAACTGACCTGCCGCGGACCGGCGAACAGTTCCGCGCTCGTCTATGACGTGACGTCGATCCGCGACTGCTGAGCGGCGGCTCGCGCGGCCGGCCGGCCTGCGGCTCATGATGGCGGCGAAGTCCATCCGCGTACCGGTCGGGCAAGGCGAGGAGGTCACGCTCCCGCGGGGTCAGCCGGTCGACGCGCCGTCTGGCTCCTGCGCGCGGAAGGGTGGCGGACACGGGCGTGGCCATCATCCCGCGGACCGGCCTCGGTGGAGCGGGCGGTCTGTCAGAACTGGTGCGGGAGTTCGGGCGCCCGGACCTCGGGGTCCTCCGGGTGCGCCGGCGACCACTGTGCCCCGTCGAACTCGGCGACGGACCTGTCGCTGCCGGGAACGGCCCTCACCAGCCGGGCGCTGACGAATTCCCCGTCCTGCGGGACAGGAAGCCCGAGCTGACGGGCGATGTTCTGGTGGGCCCGGTAGTGGCTCAGGATGATGATCCCTTCGTCCCGGAGCAGGGTGCGAGCTCCGCGGACCCGCTTCCCGTAGTCGCTCTGCCGGGCGACGGTGCCCACCGTGTTCCGGCTGATCCGGCGGTGCTGCGCCCGTCGGAACAGCTCGTTGACGCGGCGCTGGCCGGACGCATGGCGGAAGACCGCTTCGCGGTCCTCGGCGGGCAGGTGCAGCAGGGTGTTCTCCAGCAGCGCGGCGTCGTGCCAGAGCCAGACGATCTTGTCGTGGTGGGCCCGCATGATCGTGAACTTCGCGTCCCGGTTCGTACCGGAGTTGAGCCATTCCCGGCGGACGCGCATCAGGCCGGCACTCCAGCGGCCGGCGTAGTCGTCCGCGCAGACCAGGAGGCACAGCTGGTTCTCGGTCTCCGGCGGGATCAGCCAGCTGCCCATTCTCTGTGAGTAGACGCAGTCCACCTCCACCCCGGCGATCCGGTAGTCCATCAGGTCCCCGTCGGGGAACGCGAACTCACGCTGAAGGGCGATCTCCACGAGGGTCCCGATGTGGGTCTTCTCCGTCTTGAAGAGCTGCGCCCAGTCGTAGCGGCCGGTCCGGGGCCCGTCGAGCAGGGAGTCGATGGTGTCCCGCAGTACACGCCCCAGACGGCCGCCGTCCGGGTCCAGAGTCCGTACGGCGTCGGCGACCGCGCTCAGCTCCGCGTCCTGCGCACCCACGCCGTCGAGCCTCGCCATCGCCTCCATGCCACTCGGCCGGTCCCGGGGCTCGACAGCCAGCAGATCAGTGACGAGCCGGTCGAACTCGGCGGACAAGCCCGAACGGGGCTTCGGCTGAGGATGCTCCGGCTGACGGTGCGGTATGCGGTGTACCCACGCGTTGCGCACGGCACGGGAGTCCAGGGCCGGGGCGGACCCGGTGGCCATCGCATGGAGCAGACAGCCGAGCGCGTACAGGTCGCTGCGCTCGTCGGCGACGCGCCCGAAGAGTTCCTCGGGCGATCGGTAGGCGGGCAGGGGACCGGACGGATCGTCGGCCCACCGCCGGTGCTCGTCCCGGTCGAGGGCCGGCAAGCCGTGGGCGCCCAGGCCGGGGTCGGTGACGAACACCCGCCCGTCGGCACGCGTCACCAGGGTCGCCGGACTCAGGTCCAGGTGGGCCACGCCGTTCAGGTGGAGCTTGGCGAGTGTCCTGATGATCTGTGCGCCGGTCGCCTTGATCTCTTCCAAGGACATCGGGCCGGCGGGCGGACTCAGCAACTGCTGGGAGTCCTCCCCGTCGACGAGCCCCGTCACCACGTAGGGACGACCGTCGTGGAACCCGAAATCCTCGACGCGCGCCAGCCCTTGGATCCCGAGCGCCGCCAGCCGCTCCGCGTCGACGCGGAAGCCGTACCTCCTGGCGGGATCCGTGATCGGTGCGTGAAAGAGCTTGAGGGTCACCTGCCGCTCCCGTCGCTCGTCCCTCGCCCGCCAGAGGTCGGCCGTCGGTCCGGCGTGGCGTCGGATGACCAGCCGGTAGCGTCCATCCACGAGGGCGCTCGGGTCACCGGCGGAGGTGCTCGCGTCGGCGTCGTCCTGGTCCGGGCCCGCGTTCGGGCGCCCGCCGAGTCTCCGTACCGTCTCCTCGGTCACCACCCCCAGAGGCTCCCCGCCCGGGCGCCCCTCGGCCTCGTCCAGGTCTCCGGTCGACACCACGACGGGGAACTCTCCCGGCCTGGACCCGGCATGCTGCTGGATGACGGCGCCGATGCGCGCGGCCGTCGAGCGGGGCAGGGCGCGCGACAGCACCCCACGCACACCGGGGCGGAACACGTAGTGGCCCGAAGAGGCCGGCTCCCCGGGGGCTGTCGTGAGCAGGCCGCTGAGGATGACCTCCGCCAGATGCTGGGGTTCGGGCCGCTGTTCCGTGGCGGCCTGGACCAGCCGCATCACGGGAAGGCTCAGTTCGCCCGCGGCCAGGTGGGCTGCCAGACGGAGCGCCTGGGGTGAGGCGTGGGCGCGGAAGTCGAGGACGCGTTCCTCGGGCGACAGCAACTCGACGGCGCCGTCTCCGGGTTCGAGCACCGTGGCCGGCGGGTCGGCGGCCGGTATCGCGACCACCCCCGGCACCTCGGTTCCCGGGGCCCCCGCCACGAGGTCCGCCCAGTGCCCGAACCAGCGGCCGGAGGGTTCCAGCAGCGGCAGCGGCAGCCCCGCGTGCTCCTCCCCCGACGGGTCGTACGGGGTGAACCGCAGCGCGGAGTTGTCGGCGGCCGGTCCGCCCGACGTCAGCAGACCCGCCGTGCCGGGCAGTGCGGTGCGCCGCCAGAGCCGCTCCGGGAGGGGCTGGACGACGGCCACCGGCATCGTGCGCGCCCACCGGTCCAGGACGCGGTACCAGTGCGCGGTCGACGCGTGACCGGGATACCAGTGCGGGCCGCTGCAGTCGCTGAGGACCAGCGCCGCGGCGCGGCCGTCCCGCGGCGGCAGAGCGGCCGGGCGGCCGCCGGGGCTCTGGCGCAGCCGGCCGTCCTGGGTGAGCACCAGCAGCGTGATCCCGCGGAAGGCGCCCGTCTGGCTCAGGACCCGGTGGAGCTCTCGCCACAACGGGCGCCAGACAGGCATCGTCGGGCCCGCGTCGTACACGAGGTAGAGGGTCAGCCAGCGCTCGGGCTTCGCCCGGAGTACGGGCAGCCACGTGCCGGGAAGCGCGCCCAGGCCGGCGATGCGCCGGGCCGTGCTGGGCTCGTCCAGCTCCGTGGCCAGGCTCGAAGGCACCTGGCGCCGCAACGGCCGCAGTGCGCGCTGGAGCGGGAGCGGGTGGGCCAGCATGGGCGGCAGCGGCGCCAGCAGCGACCGGGACGGGCCCTCGTCCGACGACGCGCCGTCGGAGCGATGCGCCGGGGCGAGGCGCCGGCCGGCCGGCGCTCGGGACGGCTGTGGGCCGGTGGCGGGGCCCGTGGGTCCGGCGGGCGAGGAGGTGGGCGCTTCGGGCGTCGGCTCCTCGGAGGGTGGCCGCGTGGGCTGCGCTGGCGCGCCGCTGCGGCTCGCCAGCCAGATCAGCTCGGCGAGCTCCCTCGCGTTCGCGCCGTGTCCGCTCGCCCGGTCGAGGATGTCGAGGAGGCGCTTCAGCTCGGAGGGGGTGGACGGGTGTGCCGGGTCAGAAATCATGGAACTCCGCGACCGGGCCGAGATGGGTCATGAGGCCGGCGGCCAGCGCCTCGCGGGACTCGGCCGACAGGCCGGGTACGCGGGACAGGTAGATGGCGTTGAGCAGCTGGTCGGTCGCCAGTTCGCCCTGGCTGCCACGCTCCAGGAACATCGAGATCAGCCGCGTCGTCTCCCCGTCCAGCTCTCCGAGGTGGGCTCGGACGATCGCTTCCAGGTGGTCCGGTTCGGGCCGGCGGAGGTGCAGGGGGACGCACCGGCGCAGGAAGGCGGCGGGGAATTCCCGCTCGCCGTTGCTGGTGAGCACGATGAACGGGAAGGCGCGGCAGCGCACGAGCCCCCGGTCGACGGTGGCCCGGGTCTCGCGGTCCGCGGCCATCAGCTCTGCCGTGGGGGTCCGTTCGGCGGCCCGGACCAGCTCGGGGATCTCGTACTGCCCCTCCTCCAACACGTTGAGCAGGTCGTTCGGCAGGTCGAGGTCGCTCTTGTCGATCTCGTCGATCAGCAGGACGCGGGGCCGGTCGAAGGGGAGCAGCGCGGTGCCCAGCGGTCCGAGTCGCAGATGGTCTTCGAGGGCGTCCCCGGCGGGGGTCCCGTCGTCGGCCCCGCTCGACGGCTTGCGCCCCGCACTCTTGCCGGCCGCGTAGAGCCGGGCCATCGGGTCGTACTGGTACAGGCCGTCCTGGAGGGTGCTGCGGCTGGTGATGTTCCAGCGCAGTACGGGTCCCAGTTTCAGCTCTCGCGCCACGGCGTAGGGCAGGGACGACTTGCCGCTGCCGGGCGGGCCGGTGATGAGCAGCGGCCTGCGCAGAACCAGGGCCGCGTTGACCAGTTCGACGCTCTCCGGGGTCGCCCGATAGGTGCCCGCCCGGTGCTGCCGGTCGCGGGACACGGTGTCGTCCTCGTCCGGCGGGGAGAGCAGTGCGGGTCCGCCGTCGAAGGCCCGCCAGGGTGGCGGGTCGGGGAGCTGGGTCACACGGTCGTGCGGTTCGTCGGTACCGGTGTACACGGGCCACAGGGGCATGGAGGTTCTCCAGATCGTTCGACTGCCGCTCAACGGACCGGGGATCGCGGATAGATGTTCGCTTCCGGGAACCATCGCGGGTCCTCCCAGACGAGGACCAGGCCGGTGGCCCAGTGCGGTTGTGGTTCCTCGGCGAGAAACGCCTCCCGCCGCAGGTCGCGAACGTGACGCGGGAGTTCTGCCAGAGGTACGGACGCCAGCCCCGTCTCCAGGGCGTCGAGGAAGCGGGCACCGGTGCAGGAGTGCCCGGCCGGGGCGTCCGCGTCGTGCGGGCCCGAGCAGCCTTCCCGCGACCAGACGATGACGGGCGCCGCCGCGTTCAGGCCCGCCCGCAACAGGTCGCGCGCCTGCTCGGTGAGGGGGTGCGCGCCGTATCCCACGGCGGTTCCGAGCCCCTGCAGCCGTACGGTGAGCTTGGCGGGGTCCGAGGGGCTGTCGCACTCGACGCGGTGCCAGGCGGCGCCGCCCGGACGACGGTCGAGCGTCTGCCAGGCCTTCTCCAGTTTGAACTGGAGCCGGGACTGGCGGCGTCGGCCCAGGTCCATCAGGACGACCGGCGAGAAGCATCCCAGCGGAGCCGCGTCGTCCGCGCTGGTGCGCCACTCGTCGACGGGTTCGCCGAGCCAGTCCCCGGGCAGCGCGAAGGCGATCAGCTCCTCGCCCTCGGGGTCGATCCGCCCGAAGGCCTGGTCGAGGTGTTCCCTCACGCACTCCTGGGCGTTCTGCCGGGCGACGGTGCTGCTGGCGACGAGCTGCGCCCGCCCGTCAAGGACGGCGTAGACCGAGACGAGATACACATCGCGGTCGGCGCCGCTGTGCTCGATCTCGACGAGGATCGGGGACCAGGTCGTGCTCCCGCCCGGCGTCGGGCGCTCCCGCGCGGGAGCCTGGGGAACGGTTCCGGCCCGGTGGTCCCGGGCCCACGCGTGCAGCGCTTGCCGGACGGCGTGGTTCTCCGTCCGCTCGGCGAGATGGACGGCGAAGTCCGCCCAGGGCGCGGTGCCCGGTGCGGGTTCGACCTCCGTCAGCAGGAACCAGGCCACGTCCCACAGGGAGAGGAATCCCCCGGCGGGCGGCAGTGGCGGCAGCGCGGCCAGCGGCTCCATGACACTCCGGTACGTGGCTTCCGGGGCGCCGTGATCCCCGCATCCGAGGACGAGGTCGCGCAGGCGGGACACGGATTCCCGGCTGTGGCCGGGTACGGGCACCAGCTCGGCGGCGCCCGGCCAGCGCCGGACGAGTGCGCGGGCGGGGAGCATCCTTCCGCCGCCGCCCGCCGCATACCTGGCCGTGACCATGCCCACGACCTCGCCGGTGTCCTCCCGGACCACGGCCGCGCCGCTGAAGCCCTCCTCCAGGGGCGGGCCGTGGCCCGTCCAGGCCTCCAGCTGCAGCCACTCCCCCGCGATCAACTGGTCGCTGGTGCTCCGGAACTCGCCGAGGATCCCCTCGTCGTACCCGCGCGGAAAGCCGTACGCGGTCAGCCTGACCGCCTGTTGGACGAACGGTGTGTGCACGGCGGCGAACCGGGCCGGTGCCACCCCCACGGCGCGTTCGAGTTCGAGCACGGCGACGTCGCCGCGGTCCTCACCGGTTCCGCACCATTCGCCCGCGGCGATCACGGTGGCCGCGAGCGGGCCGAGGTCCGGGTACTGGGCGAAGACCACCTCGACGCGATCCGCGCCGTCCACGACGTGCGCGCAGGTGATCACGTGGCGCTCGGTCACCAGGAACCCGGATCCGACGCCGCTCCCGAGGACCCGCACCTGCCAGGACTGGGAACTCATCACCCCGCCGGGGTTCCCCCAGCGGCCGCCGGAGTCCAACTCAGCTTCACCACGAGGTGACCCTCCATGGAGGTCTTGGCGATCACCGCGCCCGCCTCGGCGGTGAGCTTCACGCCGAACTCGATCTCGACGGCGTCGGGCTTGAGTTCGCCGTCCCGGAAGACGCGCAGTGCGGACTCGGCCGCGGTGTGAATGCTCTCCAGCGCCCCGTCGAACGTCTGTCCCGCCTGCCGCAGCACGCCGTCCCCCCGGGAGACCGGCCGGGCACCGCGACTCTCGTCCTCGACGGCGACCACGACCGAAGCGCCACTGTCCGTCGTGAACTCGACCAGTTCGTCCATGTTTCCCCCGTGCCCCGTGCGCTATTGCCACACCACCCTATAGACCCCCCGGACCCCGCCCCGGTCGGGCGCAGCCCGGGCACAGCCCGCGGTAGGTGATCTCCACCGCGCCGACGGCGAACCCGAACCGCTCCTCCTCGGGCAGGTCGCCGAGGGCATCACCCGCCGGGTGGACGTCGCGGACCGTGCCGCAGCCGGAGCAGACCAGGTGCTGGTGGGGGCGGCGCGCGTTCGGGTCGTAGCGCTTGGCCCGGCCCACGGTGGAGACCTCCAGCACCTCGCCGAGCGAGACGAGCTCGCCCAGCGTGTTGTAGACGGTCGCGCGGGAGATCTCGGGCAGTCGCGCGGCGGCCCGCAGATGCACCTCGTCGGCCGTCAGGTGCACATGGTCGCCGTCGAGCACCTCCGCGACGACACGCCGCTGCGAGGTCAGACGCCAGCCACGGCCCCGCAGCCGTCGAAGGAGGTCGCTCATCCCGTTTCACCTGCTCCGCTCGGTGGAGGGGGCGGGCGGCTCGCGCGAAGATGCCGGCGACGCCGCGCCCCGTCGTTATGGCTTTAGCCTGCTTCTTGACTTGGACGAAGTCCATCGTAGGATCGATCCCGGCGACATCCAAGAGACAGGAAGGCTCCGGTACGGCAGCAGAGACACGCGACGGGACACCACCGGTCGACCGCGCAGTGCCGCCCGCCGGCCCAGCGCCGTCGCCGTTGCACCGCCCGGGAGCGTCCGGTCCGGTGGGCGTGCGGCGCTCGGGCGGCCCGCGACGAGACCCGAGACCAGCGTGCCCCTTCTGTACGGCCCGAATCCTCCTCCCCCGTTCAGCGCCCCACGACCCGCCGGGTCCGGAAGGATTGCCCCATGACCGAGAACCACGAGTCTCACGTCTTCGACCCCGTCACCCCGGATTCGCCCGAGACGGCCGTCCCCGACAAGCCCGAGGCGCAGGCGAGCGGCTGCCCCGTGGCCCACGGCCGCGCGCCGCACCCCACGCAGGGCGGCGGGAACCGCCAGTGGTGGCCGGACCGCCTCAACCTGAAGATCCTCGCCAAGAACCCCGCCGTGGCGAACCCGCTGGGTGCGGAGTTCGACTACGCGGCCGCGTTCGAGGCGCTCGACCTGCCCACCGTGAAGCGGGACATCGCCGAGGTGCTCACCACCTCGCAGGACTGGTGGCCGGCCGACTTCGGCAACTACGGGCCGCTGATGATCCGGATGGCCTGGCACAGCGCCGGCACGTACCGCATCAGCGACGGCCGCGGTGGCGCGGGCGCCGGTCAGCAGCGCTTCGCCCCGCTGAACAGCTGGCCGGACAACGGCAACCTGGACAAGGCGCGCCGTCTGCTGTGGCCGGTCAAGAAGAAGTACGGCCAGGCGCTGTCCTGGGCCGACCTGCTGATCCTCACCGGCAACGTCGCCCTGGAGACCATGGGCCTGAAGACCTTCGGCTTCGCCGGTGGCCGCGAGGACGTCTGGGAGTCGGAGGAGGACGTCTACTGGGGCCCGGAGACCACCTGGCTGGACGACGAGCGCTACACCGGCGACCGTGAGCTGGAGAACCCGCTCGGCGCGGTCCAGATGGGCCTGATCTACGTCAACCCCGAGGGCCCCAACGGCAACCCGGACCCGATCGCCGCCGCGCGCGACATCCGTGAGACCTTCCGCCGGATGGCGATGAACGACGAGGAGACCGTCGCCCTCATCGCCGGTGGCCACACCTTCGGCAAGACGCACGGCGCGGGCCCGGCCGAGAGCGTCGGCGCGGACCCCGAGGGCGCCCCGCTGGAGGAGCAGGGCCTCGGCTGGCGCAACTCGTACAAGTCGGGCAAGGGCGGGGACGCCATCACCAGCGGTCTGGAGGTGACCTGGACCAGCACCCCGACCACGTGGGGCAACGAGTTCTTCCACAACCTCTTCGCCTACGAGTACGAGCTGACCAAGTCCCCGGCCGGTGCGCACCAGTGGATCGCCAAGGACGCCGAGGCGACCATCCCGCACGCGCACGACGCGTCGAAGAAGCAGAAGCCGCAGATGCTCACCACCGACCTGTCGCTGCGCTTCGACCCGGCGTACGAGCAGATCTCGCGGCGCTTCCACGAGAACCCGGAGGAGTTCGCGGACGCCTTCGCGCGCGCCTGGTACAAGCTGACGCACCGCGACATGGGCCCGATCCAGCGCTACCTGGGCGCCGAGGTGCCCTCCGAGGTGCTGCTGTGGCAGGACCCGCTGCCCGCGCGCGCCGGTGAGGTGCTGGGCGCCGCGGAGATCGCCGCGCTCAAGGAGCAGGTGCTGGCCACGGACCTCACGGTGGCGCAGCTGGTCTCGGCCGCCTGGGCCTCGGCCGCGTCCTTCCGCGGCAGCGACAAGCGTGGCGGCGCCAACGGCGCCCGGATCCGTCTGGAGCCGCAGCGCGGCTGGGAGGCGAACGACCCGGACGAGCTGGCCCAGGTCCTGCGCGCGCTGGAAGGTATCCAGCAGTCCTTCAACGCCAAGGGCGGCAAGCAGGTCTCGCTGGCCGACCTGATCGTCCTCGCGGGCAGCGCGGCCGTCGAGCAGGCTGCCGCGGACGCCGGTGTCGAGGTGGAGGTGCCGTTCACCCCGGGCCGGGTGGACGCCACGCAGGAGCAGACGGACGTCGAGTCCTTCGCCGCTCTGGAGCCCGCGTACGACGGCTTCCGCAACTACACCGGCAAGGCCGCACGCCTGCCCGCCGAGTACCTGCTCCTGGACCGGGCGAACCTGCTGACGCTGAGCGCCCCGGAGACCACCGTCCTGGTCGGCGGTCTGCGCGTGCTGGGCGCCAACTCCGGCGGATCGAAGCACGGCGTCCTCACGGAACGCCCGGGCACGCTGACCAACGACTTCTTCGTGAACCTGCTCGACCTGGGGCTCACCTGGAAGTCGACGTCGTCGACGCAGGACGAGTTCGAGGCCCGCGACGCGAGCGGCCGGGTCAAGTGGACCGGTACCCGCGCCGACCTGGTCTTCGGCTCCAACTCCGAGCTCCGTGCCCTCGCCGAGGTCTACGCGAGCGACGACGCGCGGCAGAAGTTCGTGACGGACTTCGTCGCCGCCTGGACCAAGGTCATGGGCCTGGACCGCTACGACCTGGTCTGACAGCCCCCGGCCACCCCTGCTCCGGGGGTGGCCGCCCTGTTC
>NZ_JBHXPF010000020.1:0-118493 GCF_042718715.1 Streptomyces sp. NPDC058576
CCCCCTCCCTCATGCCGTCAGGCCCTCACTGGCCGAGCAGCCCGTTGCCGCCGGGCCGTTCGCCCGGCCGGCCGTCGTCCTCCCCGGGCTGGGGCGGCAGCTCCGGGCTCGTGGGAGGCGTGGTGGGAGGCGGGCTGGTGGTCGGCGGTGCGGGCGTGGTCGGGGTCTCGCTCGGCGTCGTCTCGCTCGGCGTCTCGGAGGGCGTGTCGGAGGGAGTGGGCTCCTCGGACTCGCTGGGCTCCTCCGAGGGCGTCTCGGTGGGCGTCGGCGGGGCGGGGACCTCGCCGCGCTCCACGTCCTGGAGGTCGAACGTCTTGCCGGACCCGCCGCCGAGGGCGCCGAGGGTGTAGTCGGCCCAGATTCTCGCCGGGAAGCCGCTGCCGCTGGCGCGGCCGGAATTGGCCGTACCGGTCAGGGAGACCTGCTTGCGGCCGCCGTCGCCCTCGCCGAAGAGGGCCACGACCGTCGCTAGCTCCGGGGTGTATCCGGCGAACCAGGCCGACTTGTTGTCCTCGGAGGTGCCGGTCTTGGCCGCCGCGTCGTAAGCGGGACTGTTGGCCGCGCCGCCGGAACCGGCGTCGACGACCCCGGTGAGTCCCTTGGTCACGGTGTCGGCCGAGGCGCGGCTGATGACCTGCTCCCGCTTGGGCTTCTCGGCGTTGACCGTACGGTCGCGGTGCTCGGCGGACTGGACGATGTGCGGGGTGACCTTCTGGCCGTGGTTGTCGAGCGTGGCGTACACGCCGGCCATGTCCCAGGTCGAGGCGTTCATGGTGCCGAGGGTGACGGCGGGGCGTTCGGGGAAGTTCTTGTCCGGTACGCCGAGGTCGAGCGCGGTCTCCTTGACGGCGGAGGGCGTCACGTCGACGATCATCTGCGCGAAGACGGAGTTGACCGAGCTGTTCAAGGCCTTCTGGACGGAGACCGGACCGTAACTGCGGTCGTCCTGGTTCTGCGGGGCGAACGGGGTGTCGCTGCCGACGACGGGCCGCTTGCTGGTGCCGTCGTAGACGGTGTTGAGCCCGATGAGGCTGCCGTCCTGCGTCGTCGACTCGTTCTCCAGGGCGGAGGCGAGCACCAGCGGCTTGAAGGTGGAGGCGGGCTGGTAGTCCTGGCGGGTGGCGTTGCTGATGTAGTGCTTGATGTAGTCCTCGCCGCCGTACAGCGCGACGACCTTGCCGGTCTTCGGGTCGACGGAGGTGGCGCCGGCCTGGACGGTGGCGTCGACCTTGTTGCCCTCGCGGTCGAGCTTGGACTCCAGCTGGTCGTCCACCGACTTCTCCAGCGCCTGCTGGCGCTTCTTGTCGACGGTGAGGGTGAAGGTCCAGCCGCCCGCGTCGCGGTCCTCGGCGGAGACGCCCTGCTTCTCCAGCTCCTTGTTGGCCGCCTCGACGAGGTAGCCGGTCTGGCCCTCCATGCCCGCGGCGGGCTTCGGCTTCTGCGGGCGGGCGAACTCCAGCTTCGCCTTCTCGGACTCGGTCAGCCAGTCCATCTCGACCATGTTGCGCAGGGTGTAGGCCCAGCGCTCCTTGACCAGCTTCTTGCCGGTGTCGGTGGCGGTCGCCCAGTCGTACTGGCTGGGGGCCTGGAGGAGGGAGGCGAGGTAGGCGCCCTGGGAGACGTTCAGGTCCTTGGCGTCGATGCCGTAGTAGGCCTGGGCGGCGGCCTGGATGCCGCTGGCGCCGCGCCCGTAGTAGGCGGTGTTGATGTACCCGGCGAGGATCTCGTCCTTGGACTTCTTCTGGTCGACCTTGAGCGAGATCACCAGCTCCTTGAGCTTGCGGCTCACGGTGGCGTCCTGCGTCAGGTAGTAGTTCTTCACGTACTGCTGGGTGATGGTCGAGCCACCCTGCTTGCCCTTGCCGCTGAGCGTGTTGAGGAGACCGCGGGTGGTGCCCTTCAGGTCGACGCCCTGGTCCTTGTAGAAGGTCTTGTTCTCGGCGGCGACGAAGGCGTGCTGGACCTTCTTCGGCACCTCGTCCAGGTCGACGATCTGGCGGTTGACGCCCTTGCCGGTCCGGGCGAGGACGGTGCCGTCGCTGTACTGGTAGACGTTGCTCTGCCGCTCCGCCATGGAGTTGGCGGCGGGGACGTCGACGTACAGGTAGAGCGCGCCGAAGGCGCCCATGCCCAGCAGGACGATCCCGAAGAACGTGCCCAGCAGCTTCTTCCACGTGAAGAGTCTGCGTATGCCGCCGCTCTTCGGGGCCCGGCGCGACTCCTGCGCCTGGGCTCGTCGCGCATCCGCTCGACCCATTGGTGTGTTGCTCCCGCTTCTCTGCTCGACCGGTTCGCTCGGTTTCCTCAGTTCGCTCAGACCTGCCAGCTAACACCGACGACAGGGACAAAAGACAAGCGATCCGGTCTTTTACGGACGTGAGAATCAGCACCCGCTCCCTAGGAACCGACTCCCCAGGGGTGGACAAGGTTGCGAGAATCGATAATGTGTAAGCACATTGCTAGCGCGGTGCGATACCGCGCCGAACGGGGGACCCCATGACCGGACAGCACGAGAACCACCACCCGGACGCCCCGGCGGCGGATCTTTCCATCGACGCTCCCGACATGCCCGCACCGCAGGTCAGGGAGATACTCGCGCACGCGATCCCGGGCGGCCTGGGGCTGCTGGCCACGGTGCTCGGGGTGATCGCGGGGGTCGGCCTCGCCATCGTCGGCGGCGTGGTCGGGCCGGACGGGAACAATGCGGTCGGCGTCCCGCTCTTCATCTTCGGGGTGCTCCTCGTGATCATCTCGTTCTTCTGCATGAGCGGTGTGAAGATGGTCGCTCCGGGCGAGGCCCGGGTGATCCAGCTCTTCGGCCGGTACGTCGGCACCATCCGCGCCGACGGGCTCCGCTGGGTCAACCCGCTGACCTCCAGCCAGAAGATCTCCACCCGGGTCCGCAACCACGAGACCGCCGTCCTCAAGGTCAACGACGCCTACGGCAACCCGATCGAGCTGGCCGCGATCGTCGTGTGGAAGGTCGAGGACACCGCGCAGGCGCTTTTCGAGGTCGACGACTTCCTGGAGTTCGTCTCCACCCAGACCGAGGCGGCCGTCCGGCACATCGCCATCGAGTACCCGTACGACGCCCACGAGGAGGACGGCCTCTCGCTGCGCGGCAACGCGGAGGAGATCACCGAGAAGCTGGCCGCCGAGCTGACCGCCCGGGTGCAGGCCGCGGGCGTCCGCATCATCGAGTCCCGCTTCAGCCACCTCGCGTACGCCCCCGAGATCGCCTCCGCGATGCTCCAGCGCCAGCAGGCCGGCGCGGTCGTCGCGGCCCGCCAGCAGATCGTCGAGGGCGCGGTGGGCATGGTCGAGATGGCCCTGACCCGGATCGCCGAGCAGGACATCGTGGAGCTGGACTCCGAGCGGAAGGCCGCCATGGTCAGCAATCTCATGGTCGTGCTGTGCGGTGACCGCGCGGCCCAGCCGGTCCTCAACACGGGCTCCCTCTACCAGTGACCGACCGAACGCCTCCCCGGCGGACACCGGCGGCCCGGTCGCGGCAGCGCAAGCAGATGCTGCTGCGGCTGGACCCCGCGGTGCACGACGCACTCGCCCGCTGGGCCTCCGACGAACTGCGCAGCGCCAACGCGCAGATCGAGTTCCTGCTGCGGCGGGCGCTCGCGGAGGCGGGCCGGCTGCCGGGGTCCGCACGGCCGATCGCCCGGCGGGGGCGACCGCCCGGACAGCCGCCGGAGGAGCCGGAGACCCCGCCCACGGCGGGCGATCAGGACACCCCGTAGCCCTCTCTCCCACCCCGGCGACACAGCGACCCCGGCCCGCTCCATAGGCCGGGGTCGCCTTTCGGACGCGTATACATCAAGGGTATACACCCCGTGTACAGTGCTCCTCATGTCTATCGGTCACACCCTCCTCGGGCTCCTGGAGTCCGGCCCCCGACACGGCTACGACCTGAAGCGGACCTTCGACGAGAAGTTCGGCCAGGACCGCCCGCTCCACTACGGCCAGGTCTACTCGACGATGTCCCGGCTCCTGAAGAACGGGCTCGTCGAGGTCGACGGCGTCGAGAGCGAAGGAGGCCCCGAGCGCAAGCGGTACGCCATCACCGACGCCGGGATCACGGATGTCTCGCAGTGGCTGGCGCAGCCCGAGAAGCCCGAGCCCTACCTCCAGTCGACGCTCTACACCAAGGTCGTCCTCGCGCTGCTCACCGACCGCAGCGCGGCCGATCTGCTGGACACCCAGCGCTCGGCGCACCTGCGGATGATGCGCATCCTCACCGACCGCAAGCGCAAGGGCGATCTGGCCGACCAGCTGATCTGCGACCACGCCCTGTTCCACCTCGAAGCCGATCTGCGCTGGCTGGAACTGACCGCCGCCCGGCTCGACCAGCTCGCCAAGGTGGTGGCTCCGTGATTCCCGAAGGCTCCCTGCTCGCCGCGCACGAGCTGCGCAAGACCTACGGCTCCACGCCGGCCCTGGACGGCGCGTCGTTCTCCGTGCATCCCGGCGAGGTCGTCGCCGTGATGGGCCCCTCCGGCTCCGGCAAGTCGACCCTGCTGCACTGCCTGGCCGGGATCATCACGCCCGACTCCGGCACCATCACCTACGCGGGCCGCGAGCTGTCCGCGATGTCGGACGCCGAGCGCAGCGCCCTGCGGCGCAGCGACTTCGGCTTCGTCTTCCAGTTCGGCCAGCTCGTCCCGGAGCTGACCTGCGTGGAGAACGTCGCCCTGCCGTTGCGGCTGAACGGCGTGAAGCGCAAGGCCGCCGAGCGCACCGCCCGCGCGTGGATGGAGCGCCTGGAGGTCGACGACGTCGGGGCCAAGCGCCCCGGCGAGGTCTCCGGCGGCCAGGGCCAGCGGGTCGCCGTGGCCCGCGCCCTGGCCGCGTCGCCGAAGGTGATCTTCGCGGACGAGCCGACCGGCGCGCTGGACTCCCTCAACGGCGAGCGGGTCATGGAGCTGCTCACCGAGGCCGCCCGCTCCGCCAACGTCGCCGTGGTCCTGGTGACCCACGAGGCCCGGGTCGCCGCCTACTCCGACCGCGACGTCACCGTGCGCGACGGCCGGGCCCGCGATCTGGAGCACGCCGTATGACCCTGCTCGACGAGAAGCGGGCCGCGGCTCCCCCGCGTCCCGCGCCACCCTCGCGGGGCGCGGCGACCCTCCGCGATCTCGGCCTCGGCATCCGGTTCGCCGCCGCCGGCGGCCGCGAGGGCTGGATCCGTACGCTGCTGACCGCCGTCGGCGTCGGCCTCGGCGTCGCGCTGCTGCTGCTCGCCTCCTCCGTACCGCATCTGCTCGACGAGCAGAGCGCGCGCGAGCAGGCCCGCGGCGAGACCCGGATCTCCGACTCGCCCGACGCGAACGCCACGAAGACGGACACCTCGGTGGTGCGGATCAACGCCACCTCCGAGTACCGCGACCGGACCGTCGCGGGGTATCTGATGCGCCCGGACGGTTCACGTCCCGTCGTGCCGCCGGGAGTCGACCGCTTCCCCGGGGCGGACACGATGGTGGTCTCCCCCGCGCTGAAGGAGCTGCTCACCACCCCGGGCAACGAGCTGCTGCGCGAGCGGCTGCCGTACGAGATCACCGGCACGATTCGAGACGCCGGGCTGCGCTCCCCGGGCGAACTCCTCTACTACGCGGGCAGCGACACCCTGACGACCGCCAAGGGCGGCCACCGCCTCGCCGGGTACGGGGACGAGCGCGCGGGCGACCCCCTTCCGCCGCTGCTGATCGTGCTCGTCGTCATGGTCTGCGTCGTGCTGCTGGTGCCCGTCGCGATCTTCATCGCCACCGCCGTGCGCTTCGGCGGCGACCGCCGCGACCGCCGGCTGGCCGCACTGCGCCTGGTCGGCGCGGACATCCGGACGACCCGGCGGATCGCCGCCGGGGAGGCCCTGTTCGGGGCGGTGCTCGGGCTGCTGATCGGATGGATGCTCTTCCTGGTGGGCCGGGAGTTCGTCGGCTCGGTGGAGATCTGGGACGTCAGCGCGTTCCCCGCCGACCTGGTGCCCGCGCCCGCGCTGGCGCTGCTGATCGCCGTCGCGGTGCCGCTCACCGCCGTGCTCGTCACGCTGGTCGCGATGCGGTCCGTGGTGATCGAGCCGCTCGGCGTCGTACGCCGGGGGCGTGCGCGGGGCCGCCGGCTCTGGTGGCGGCTGCTGATGCCGGCGTCCGGTCTGGCGGTGCTCGCCTCGACCGGACGCACCAACGGGTACGAGCCGGTGAACCCGGTCGCCATAGCCTCGGGCGCGGTGCTCACGCTGGTCGGTCTCGCGCTGCTGCTGCCGTGGCTGGTCGAGGCCTGTGTGAACCGGCTGCGCGGCGGCCCGGTGCCCTGGCAGCTCGCCACCCGCCGGCTCCAGCTGAGCAGCGGGGCCGCGTCCCGCGCGGTCAGCGGTGTGACGGTCGCGGTGGCGGGGGCGATCGCTCTCCAGATGCTGTTCGCCGCGATGAACGCCGACTTCCACCGGGTGACGGGCCAGGACCCCTCGCGGGCCCAGTTCGCCGCGTACTCCGAGGACGTCACCGGCGAGGCCGCCACCTCCGCCATCGAGCGGTTCCGCGCCACTCGGGGCGTCGAGTTGGTGATCGGCTCGGTGGAGGCGTACGCGACGAAGCCCGGGACGTACACGGACGACGAGATCCAGCCCACCACCTCGCTGACCGTGGGCACCTGCGCGACCCTGCGCGAACTGGCCCGGATCGACGCCTGCGAGGACGGCGACGCCTTCGTCGTGCACCCCCCGGGCGACCAGGGGCAGGCCGACTGGGTGGACGAGACCGCGCGCAAGGGCAGGACGGTCCTGATCGGCGAGGGCATGGGCCGCAAGCCGTTCCGGTGGACGCTGCCCGCCGACACCCCGACCGTGACCGGCCGCGAGGACCCGACGGGCGAGGTCCACTGGGGGATCATGGCGACCACCGGGGCGCTGGACGCGGGCAAGCTGCCCGGCGCCACGATCGTCGCGCAGATCCGGGTCGACGAGAGCGTGCCGGACGTCGCCGAGCACGTACGCAACACGGCGATCGCGATCGATCCCGGGATGCGCTTCGTCGAGCTCAACTCGGTGGCGCGCGACCGCCAGTACGACAGCGTGCAGACCGGCCTCCGGGTCGGGGCGACCGTGGTGCTGCTGCTGATCGCCGCCTCGATGCTGGTCTCCCAGCTGGAGCAGTTGCGCGAGCGCAGACGGCTGCTGTCGGTGCTGGTCGCCTTCGGCACCCGGCGCTCCACGCTGGGCTGGTCGGTGCTGTGGCAGACCGCCGTGCCGGTGGCGCTCGGCCTCGCGGTCGCGGTCGCGGGCGGCCTGGGTCTCGGCGGGACGCTCGCCTGGATGATCGGCAAGTCGGTCGCCGACTGGTGGCTGTTCTGGCCGATGGTGGGCGCGGGGGGCGCGCTGATCGTGCTGGTCACCCTGCTGTCGCTGCCGCCGCTGTGGCGCATGATGCGCCCGGAGGGGCTGCGCACCGAGTGACACCCGCGTGATCCCCGTACGCGGCCGGGGCCCGGAAGGACCGGGTCCCGGCCGCGTACGTCTCAGTCCCCGTCGGGGTGGTCCATCACCCGCACCGGCAGCGGCTTCATCGCCTCGCGCAGGGCGGCCGCGAACTCCTCGAACTCGCCGCCCCGCGCCGACCCGGTCCGCATCGCCAGCGCAACCCGCCGGGTGGGCGCCGGGTCCGCGAAGTACCCGGTGGCCAGCGCCTCGTTGCGGCCGGTCTCCACCGTCACCGCGGTGCGCGGGAGCAGCGTCACCCCGAGCCCTCCGGCGACCAGCTGGACCAGGGTGGAGAGCCCGGCGGCGGTCGTGGTGACCGGCGCGCCCCGGGTGCGGCCGGCCTCGCGGCAGATGTCCAGGGCCTGGTCGCGCAGGCAGTGCCCCTCGTCGAGCAGCAGCAGCGGCAGCTCGCGCAACGCGTCGCGGGGGATGTCCGAGCGGCCGCCGAGCCAGTGGTCCTGCTCCATGACCAGCACGAAGTCCTCGTCGAAGAGCGGGATCTCGGTGACCCCCGGCATCCCGAGCGGCACGGCGAGCAGCAGCAGGTCCAGCCGCCCGGCGGCGAGCCCTTCGAGCAGCGAGGAGGTCTGCTCCTCGTGGACCTGGAGGTCGAGGTCCGGGTAGCGATCGTGGACGAGGCGGAGCACGGTGGGCAGCAGATACGGGGCGACGGTCGGGATCACGCCGAGCCGGAGGACCCCGGTGAACGGGGCCCGGAACGCCTCCGCCTCCTCCGTCAGCGCGGCGACGGCCTCCAGCACCGCTCCGGCCCGGACCGCGAGCCGCTCCCCCGCGGGCGAGAGCAGGACCTTGCGCGTCGTACGCTCGATGAGCTGGACACCCAGTGCCTCCTCCAGGGTGGAGACCGCTCCGGAGAGTGCGGGCTGACTCATCCCGATTGCTGCCGCGGCGTCCCGGAAGTGCAGATGCTCCGCCACGGCCGCGAAGGCGCGCAGCTGCGACAGGCTGGGCTGCTTGGCGGGCGACTTACCGGACTGCTTGGGGCGTAGGCCCTGATTTACCTGCACCACTGATAGGCACCTCCGATCATCTGGACCGAGTGTAGCTATTTCCGTGATCAATGCACTCTGTGCCAAGGTGGAGCCCGTCCAACCCTCAGGAAGACCCTCAAAAGGGGAATTCCAGACGTTGCAAGGAGAGCGCGTGCTCACTGTCGGTGACAAGTTCCCCGAGTTCGACCTGACTGCTTGTGTCTCGCTGGAGAGCGGCAAGGAGTTCGAGCAGATCAACCACAAGACCTACGAGGGCAAGTGGAAGATCGTCTTCGCGTGGCCGAAGGACTTCACCTTCGTGTGCCCCACCGAGATCGCCGCCTTCGGCAAGCTGAACGAGGAGTTCGCCGACCGCGACGCCCAGGTCCTCGGCTTCTCCGGTGACTCCGAGTTCGTGCACCACGCCTGGCGCAAGGACCACCCGGACCTGACCGACCTGCCCTTCCCGATGCTGGCCGACTCGAAGCACGAGCTCATGCGTGACCTCGGCATCGAGGGCGAGGACGGCTTCGCCCAGCGCGCCGTCTTCATCGTCGACCAGAACAACGAGATCCAGTTCACGATGGTGACCGCCGGTTCCGTGGGCCGTAACCCCAAGGAGGTCCTGCGGGTCCTCGACGCCCTGCAGACCGACGAGCTGTGCCCGTGCAACTGGACCAAGGGCGAGAACACCCTCGACCCGGTCGCGCTCCTCTCGGGCGAGTGAGCTGATACCGACATGGCTCTCGACGAACTGAAGTCCGCCGTACCCGACTTCGCCAAGGACCTGAAGCTGAACCTCGGCTCGGTCATCGGCAACAGCGACCTCCCGCAGCAGCAGCTGTGGGGCACCGTGCTGGCGTGCGCGATCGCCTCGCGCTCGCCGAAGGTGCTGCGCGAGCTGGAGCCCGAGGCGAAGGCCAACCTGTCGCCGGAGGCGTACACCGCGGCGAAGTCGGCGGCCGCCGTCATGGCGATGAACAACGTCTTCTACCGGACCCGGCACCTGCTGTCGGACCCGGAGTACGGCACGCTCCGCGCGGGCCTGCGGATGAACGTCATCGGCAACCCGGGCGTGGAGAAGGTCGACTTCGAGCTGTGGTCGCTCGCCGTCTCCGCGATCAACGGCTGCGGCCAGTGCCTGGACTCCCACGAGCAGGTGCTCCGCAAGGCCGGCGTGGACCGTGAGACCATTCAGGAAGCCGTCAAGGTCGCTTCGGTGATCCAGGCGGTCGGTGTGACCCTCGACGCCGAGGCCGTACTCGCCGAGCAGTGACACCGCGCCACCCCTGATACGAGAAGAGCCCCGAGGACGACCGACCGTCCCCGGGGCTCTTCTTTTTGTTCCGTTCCGTGCCGTGCCGGCCGTTCCGGCTACTCCTGCGGCGGCGGCCGGTTCTCCGGCGCGCGTTCGACCGGGGCGTCAGCGGGCCCCGCCGCCGGACCGGGTGGCGTCGGCGCGGGCCCGGCGTACGCCGGGGTCATCGACAGGGCGGTGGCCCCATGATGACCGCCCCGTTCGCCGGGCTCCCCGTACGACCGCAGATAGCCGACCACCGTGTTGATCACGGCGACCAGCGGTACGGCGACCACCGCGCCGCCGATGCCCGCGACCAGACCGCCGGTCGCCACCGCGAGGACCACCGCGAGCGGATGGACCCGGACGGCGCGGCCGAGGATGAACGGCTGCAGGATGTGGCCCTCGATCTGCTGCACCGCCAGGACCACCACCAGCGCCCACAGCGCGGTCCACACCCCCTCGGTGACCAGCGCGACGACCACCGCGAGCGCCCCGGAGACCACGGCGCCGACGAGCGGGATGAAGGCGAACAGGAAGATGAAGACGGCCAGCGGCACCGCGAGCGGCACATTGAGCACGTAGAGGCCGAAGCCGATGAAGATGGCGTCGATCAGGGCGACGAGCACCGTGCCGCGCACGTACGCGGTCAGGGTGCGCCAGGCGCGCGGTCCGGCTCCGGCGACGCCGGGGCGGGCGGCGGCGGGCACCAGCTTGAGCGACCACTCCCAGATGCGCCGGCCGTCGTAGAGCAGGAACAGCGTGGAGAACATCGCCAGCAGCAGCCCGGTGAGGAACTCCACCATCACGGTGACGCCCTGGAGCCCGGCGGAGGTGATCTCCTCGGTGTTGGTGCCGATGGTGTCGTTGAGGTTCTTGGCGAGGTCGTTGATCTGCGACTCGGTGACGTGGAAGGGACTGTCGAGCGCCCAGCGCTTCAACTCGTCGACGCCGTCACGGACGCGGTCGGAGAGCGTGTCGAGGTTCTCCATCACCTGCCACACCACGAACCAGCCGACCAGGCCGATGACGACGAACCCGAGAACGGCGGTCACGGCGGTCGCGAGCCCGTGCGGCAGCCCGAACCGCTTGAGCCGGACCACGGTCGGCTGGAGCATCGCGGTGACGAGCAGCGCGGCGGCGAAGGCCAGCACCACGAGTTCGACCGCGCTGATCACCCGCATCAGCACCCAGAGCGTCCCGGCGAGGACGAGCAGGCGCCAGCCGGCCTCCGCGGCGACCCGCATCCCCCACGGGATCGCCGCCACCGGATCCGGCTTGGCGGCGACCGAGGGGGCGTACGAGGGAGGCGCGGGCACCTGCCCGGGGTCGTCGGCCCCGGGGGCGGCCCCCTTCGCCGTGAAGGGCTCGTCATCGGCGGCGGCCCTCGCGCGGCGCTCGTCCAGTCGCGCGCCCAGCGCGGTCAGTTCGGACCCGAAGCGGCCCAGCCAGCCCGGTAGTTTCGACATGCCTGCTTTCCTTCCCCCATCTTCGCCTTCCAGCGCCCCGCGACGCTTCTCGGCGCCTTCTCTGCGCACCGCTCGACGTGCTCCGGGACCGCCGGGATGCGACCGTACACGCGCGAGGCCCCCCACCGTCTGGACGGTGGGGGGCCTCGCGAGGTTGAGAGGGCGGTCCGTGGACTTCCGCCCGCTCCCTCTAATACCAGTTGTTGGCCTGCCAGAAGGACCAGGCGCCGCACGGGCTGCCGTAACGGCCGTCCATGTAGCTGAGGCCCCACTTGATCTGGGTGGCCGGGTTGGTCTGCCAGTCGGCGCCGGCGGACGACATCTTGTGGCCGGGGAGCGCCTGCATCAGACCGTACGCCCCGGAGGACGGGTTGGTCGCGCGGTAGTTCCAGGTCGACTCGTGGTTCACGATGTTGCTGAAGCACTGGAACTGGTCCGCGGGGACCATCTGACGGGCCATCGCCTGGACTTCGGCCACGCTGTAGGAACCCTGCGCGGAGAACGAGGAGGCGTCGCGGACGGAGGAACGGCTGGCGCGCTCGGCGTCTTCCTTCTTCTCCTGCTCCGCCTTGCGCTCGGCCTCGATCCGGTCCTCGGCCGCCTGCTTCTTGGACTTGGCGTCCTTGGCGGCCTGGATGCGGGCCGATTCCTCGGCCGACTTCTTCGCGGAGGCGTCGGCTGCGGACGCCTGGGCGTCGGCCTGCTGCGTCAGCGAAGCGGTCTGGACCTGGGCCTGCTGGCCCGCGGGGATGTCTGCGAGCAGCGTGGTGTCGGCTGCGGCCGCCTCGAAGTTGTTGTCGTCGGCGGCAGGTGTGCCGCCCGCAGCAACGCCTACGACGGCGCCTACGGTGGTGACCGCGGTGGCGGATGCCACGGCGAACCCCCGGACCGAGATCCGGCTCACATGGTGTCCTTCCAGCATCGTCCGCTTAGGTGACCTCGCGGGCGCGTTCGTGCCCCTGGCACTGGCCTCCCTACTGCGTGGGTCACGGGAGGCACGGGCCCGATGGGCAACCCCGGTGAGGAGGCTGCCGCGTGGTGCTCGCGGGCGGCATACGGGCGTCTCGTGTTGAGTTGTGTGGTGCGTGGCGCCTCTGGAGGTGCCCAAGTGCCGTATGCGGGGCCTGACGGAAGCAAGACTCTGCCGGACGGGGACACCGCGAGGCAATTCTGTGTTGCGTGGGAAAGGTCACACCCCGTTTGGCCCTCCGGTTTTGCGGAAATGACGGCGCAGCACAATGCCGCCCGGCTAAGCTCCTTGGCTCGCCGGGCGGCATCAATGGGGCATGCAGGTCAGATGTGGCCTTCCTCCAGCATTTCGGTCACCAGCGCGGCGATCTGCGAACGCTCCGACCGCGTGAGCGTGACGTGCGCGAACAGCGGATGGCCCTTCAGTTTCTCGACGACGGCGACGACTCCGTCGTACCGGCCGACCCGGAGGTTGTCCCGCTGGGCCACGTCGTGGGTGAGCACGACACGCGAATTCGCCCCGATGCGGGACAACACGGTCAGCAGGACGTTCCGTTCGAGCGACTGCGCCTCGTCGACGATCACGAAGGCGTCGTGCAGCGACCGGCCGCGGATGTGGGTGAGCGGCAGGACCTCCAGCATCCCGCGCCCGAGCACCTCCTCGATGACCTCGCGCCCGGCGACCGCCGAGAGCGTGTCGAAGACCGCCTGCGCCCAGGGGCTCATCTTCTCGGCCTCGCTGCCGGGGAGATAGCCGAGCTCCTGCCCGCCCACCGCGTACAGCGGGCGGAAGACCATCACCTTCTTGTGCTGCCGGCGCTCCAGCACCGCCTCCAGGCCCGCGCAGAGGGCCAGCGCCGACTTGCCGGTGCCCGCGCGTCCGCCGAGCGACACGATGCCGACGTCCGCGTCCAGGAGGAGGTCGAGCGCGATGCGCTGCTCGGCGCTGCGCCCGTGGATGCCGAACGCCTCCCGGTCGCCCCGCACGAGCCGCACGTTGCCCTCGGCCGTCACCCGGCCGAGCGCCTTGCCGCGCTCCGACTGGAGGACCAGGCCGGTGTGGACGGGCAGCTCGGCGGCTTCGGGGACGTACAGCGTCTCCTCGCTGAACAGCAGGTCGATCTGTTCCCCGGCGAGGGACAGTTCGCTCATACCGGTCCAGCCGGAGTCCGTGATGGCCAGCTCCGCGCGGTACTCCTCGGCGAGGAGGCCGACGGAGGACGCCTTGATGCGGAGCGGCAGGTCCTTGGAGACGACCGTGACGTCGTACCCCTCGGCCTGGAGACTGCGGGCGACCGCGAGGATCCGTGAGTCGTTGTCCCCCAACCGGTAGCCGGCGGGCAGGACGCCGGGATCGGAGTGGTTCAGCTCGACGCGGAGCGTCCCGCCCAGATCCCCGAGCGGGATCGGGGCGTCCAGCCGGCCGTACCGGACCCGGAAGTCGTCCAGCAGGCGCAGGGCCTGCCGGGCGAAGTAGCCGAGCTCGGGATGGTGCCGTTTGGCCTCCAGCTCCGTGACCACGACGATCGGCAGCACGACTTCGTGCTCGTCGAAGCGGGCCATGGCACCGGGATCGGCCAGCAGGACGCTGGTGTCGAGAACGTATGTGCGCCGGTCGGGCATGCGGCGCTTGCTACTGGTCACCACGGAAGGACGTACCCCCTCGGACGAGGTCGGGGAGTGCGACAGACGGTCGCGGAGCTTCCCGAAGGGAGAGGACGGACCGGGATCGGGCCCCGTGCACGGGCCGGACCACGGCCACCGCGTCGGCCGCAGACTGTCTACGGTCCTTCGTGTGCAAAGGGCCTCCCGGGCGAGCGGTCTTGGCACCGCTCACTTGGATGCGACATCCGCCTGGTTGATGACCGGACGTCGACCTGACAGGGGTATTCCCTTTTCCGTGCGAAGCCATGCCGCTGCATATGACACGGTGCGGCGAAGTCCCGGTGGACGCGCGATGACCCCGGACATACGCGATGGCCCCCCTATAAGAGGGGAGCCATCGGGCAACACGTGCGACAGGGGCGCTCAGGCCCCGTAGCGGCGGTGGCGGGCGGCGTAGTCGCGCAGCGCCCGGAGGAAGTCGACCTTCCGGAAGGCCGGCCAGAAAACTTCGCAGAAGTAGTACTCCGAATGGGCGCTCTGCCACAGCATGAAGCCCGAGAGCCGCTGCTCGCCGCTCGTCCGGATCACCAGGTCGGGATCGGGCTGGCCCCGGGTGTAGAGGTGCTCGGAGATCAGGTCGGTGGAGACGACCTCGGCCAGCTCCTCGAAGGTCGTGCCCTTCTCCGAGTGCTCCAGGAGCAGGGAGCGCACCGCGTCCGCGATCTCCTGACGGCCGCCGTAGCCGACCGCGACGTTGACGATTATCCCGTCGATGCCGGACGTCGACTCCTCGGCCTCCTTCAGCACCGTCTGCGTCTCCGCCGGGAGCAGGTCGAGCGTGCCGACGTGGTGGACGCGCCAGCGCCCGTCCGCGGCCAGGTTGCGCACGGTGTTCTCGATGATGCCGAGCAGCGGCTTCAGCTCGTGCTCGGGCCGGTCGAAGTTGTCCGTGGACAGCATCCACAGGGTGACGACCTCGACATCGGTCTCGTCGCACCAGCCGAGCAGCTCGGAGATCTTGTCCGCACCGGCCTGGTGGCCCTGCACGGCCGATCCGCCGGACGCCTTGGCCCACCGCCGGTTGCCGTCGAGGATGACCCCGATGTGCTTCGGCACCTGGTCGTGGTCCAGGCGGCCTTCCACCCGGCGCGCGTAGAGCCTGTACACCAGGTCGCGGAAGTTCACTGCGTTCACCCTCTCGGTTCCGTACGGGCCCGGGGCCCGCCCTCCCCGTCGCCGGGGGTCCGGGGGCCGTCCCCCGCAGGGGATCGCCACACGGCCTGCGCCGCCCGCACGACCCCTCGGCGGTCCGCACCCCTACCACTGGTACGGGCCGCGCGGGCCATCGCCGCGCCGCACACCGGCATTCCCCGAAGCGGCCACATTACTGCGACCGGGTCACGGGGGCCCAACCCGGTCTGTCACAACTCCGTGATAAGGAGTGAAACGTGACTGATTACCTCTCCCCCGACCTGTACCACCGCGCCGCCGATTCGCGCTACGACTCCATGGAGTACCGCCGGACCGGGCGCAGCGGCCTCAAGCTGCCCGCCCTCTCGCTGGGCCTGTGGCACAACTTCGGCGACGACCGGGCCCTGGACTCCCAGCGGGCGATCCTGCGCCGGGCCTTCGACCTCGGCGTCACCCACTTCGATCTGGCCAATAACTACGGTCCGCCGCCCGGCTCGGCCGAGCTGAACTTCGGCAAGCTCTTCGCCCAGGACTTCGCTCCGTACCGTGACGAACTGGTCATTTCCACCAAGGCCGGTTATCTGATGCACCCCGGCCCGTACGGCGAGTGGGGCTCGCGGAAGTACCTGCTGTCCTCGCTCGACGCCTCCCTGAAGCGGATGGGCCTCGACCACGTCGACGTCTTCTACTCGCACCGCTTCGACCCGCACACCCCGCTGGAGGAGACGATGGGCGCCCTCGCGTCGGCCGTCCAGCAGGGCAAGGCGCTGTACGTGGGCGTCTCCTCGTACAACGCGGAGCAGACCGCCGAGGCGGCCGGGCTGCTCAAGGAGATGGGCGTGCCGGCGCTGATCCACCAGCCGTCCTACTCCATGATCAACCGCTGGATCGAGGACGACGGGCTGCTCGACACCCTGGAGGCGGCCGGCATGGGCTGCATCTCCTTCGTGCCGCTCGCCCAGGGCCTGCTCACGAACAAGTACCTGCAGGGCATCCCGGAGGGCTCGCGCGCCACCCAGGGCAAGTCGCTGGACCCGGGTCTCCTCTCCGACGAGGTGGTCCGCCGGCTCAACGGGCTCAACGACATCGCGCGGGGCCGCGGCCAGTCGCTGGCCCAGCTCGCCATCGCGTGGGTGCTGCGCGACAGCCGCATGACCTCGGCACTGATCGGCGCGTCGAGCGTGAAGCAGCTGGAGGAGAACGTGGCCGCCCTCGCGGGTCCCGCGCTGACCGCCGAGGAACTGAAGGAGATCGACGCCTTCGCCGTGGACACGGCGGGCACCAACATCTGGGCCGGCCGCAGCTGACGTCGGCTCAACGGGGCCCGCGCACAAGATTCAGCGGGGGCGCACCGGGGCCGAACGGCAGCGCCCGCGCCGGCCCATAAAAAACGGGCCGGTCCGTGGGGGGGGATACGGACCGGCCCGAGGGGGGGGTTCCACCATAACCCTTCGTAAGCGCCGACGCGTGCCACGCCACTCCACCATTACTCTCCGGATGCGCCGGACTGCGTTCCGAGCAGGACGCGCCCCCCATCCGCGCTCTCTTCGGAGCCCCTCCGCGGCCCTTGCGCGGCCCGATATCGACCTCCGTATCGAGGGGTCGCCGGGCGCCGCCGCCTTGACGCCAGGGTCCGGAAGAGGACAGAAGCTGACCTCAAAGGGCTCTAGGTTCGGGGCATGACGACACGATCCCCTGTGCCCGCACCTGCGACGGCAACCGTGACCTGGGCCGGGGCGAACGCCCGGCGGCTGGTCCGCCAGCACCTCCACCCGGATGCCGCCGCCACCGCGTCGCCCTTCGCGTCCGCCGGCGACGCGGTGGCCGCGATGCTCGGGGCGCACGCCCAGGTGCTGTCGGCGGCCGAGCTGTCCGTGGGGCTGCGCGGGGACGGGCTGACCCGCGAGGACGTCCGTACGGCCCTGTGGACCGACCGGACCCTGGTGAAGACGTTCGGACCGCGCGGCACGGTCCACCTGCTGCCCGCGGCGGACCTGCCCCTGTGGACCGGGGCCCTGTCCGCCGTGCCGACGGGCCCGAACCCCTTCACCAAGGACGCCCGGATGACCCCGGACCAGGTGGAGGCGGTCGTCGCAGCCGTCGGGGAGGCGCTGACCGGGGCGGAGCTGACGATCGACGAGCTCTCCGACGAGGTCGTCGCACGGACCGGGCCGTGGGCCGGGGACCTGGTGATGCCCGGGTTCCAGGCGATGTGGCCGCGCTGGCGTCAGGTCCTGCACCTGGCGGGCCACCGGGGCGTCCTCGCCTACGCCCCGAACCGGGGCCGGAAGGCGACGTACACCAACCCCGGGTGCACGGCGCTGCCCGGCGCCGACGCCCTGGCGGCCCTCATCGAGCGGTACCTGCACGCCTACGGGCCGGCCACCCCCGCGCATTTCGCCCGGTGGCTCGCGGCACCGAAGCGCTGGGCGGCCGAGCAGTTCGCCGCCCTGGCCGAGGCGGGGGCGATCGAGGAGGTGGCGTTCGCGGAGGAGGGCCCGGCGTGGGTGGTCGCGGGCGACACGGACTTCCCGGCGGCGAAGGTGCGGGGCGTGCGCCTGCTTCCGTACTTCGACGCGTTCGCCATCGCCTCCTGGCCCCGGGAGCGGCTGTTCCCGGGGGCGGCGGAGGAGCGGGCTCTCGCGGGCGGGCAGGCGGGGAACTTCCCGGTGCTGCTGGTGGACGGCACGGTGGCCGGCGTCTGGCACCAGCGCCGCTCGGGCCGCCGGATCGCGGTGACGGTGGAACCGCTGAAGCCGCTGTCCGCGACCCGGCTGCGGGCGCTGGAGGAGCAGGTGGAGCGGGTCGCCGCGATCATGGAGGGTTCGGCGGAACTGACGGTCGGCCCGGTGACGGTGGGGCCGCACGCGTAGGCACGGAGGTGCGTGCGGATAAGGCGCGGGCGTACCGGGTGGCGGGGAGCGTACGGGCAGGGCGCGCCGCGCACGGGTCAGGGCACGTACCAGGCAGGACTTGGCGTACGGGTCAGGGGCGGGGGCCGTACCAGGCAGGACAGGGCGTACGGGTCAGGGGCGGGGGGCGAAGCGGATCGTCATCGTGTCCCCGGCGACCACCACGAAGTCCCCTTCCTCGCACCGGATGACGGCTTGGAGCACCTCCCCGTCGGCGTCCCTGAGCTCCTGGGTGCCCACGACCGTCCACGCTCCCCCGTACGGCACCGGCGGCAGGAGGGCGGGCGGGGCCTGCTGCCACTGGCTCGCCGGTACGCACCAGTCGGGCAGCCTCGGCCAGGTGCCCGCGGTGACCCGCAGCGTCCGGTCGGAGGCGCAGGTCAGCAGGACCGACTGGTCCTCGGCGAGGACGAACTCGACGGCCTCCGGCTCGCCAGCCCGGCCCTCGGGCCGGTAGTAGACGCCGAGAACGGCGGTGATCCTGGCCCCCGTGAGCCAGTCGGCGTTGCCGTGCCGCGCGCGCCCGGTGGGCCCCGCACAGTCTTCCCTCTCCACGGTCATGACCGCTCCCACTCCTTCACTGTGCGTGCCTCCCGAGGGATAGGACGGCCGCCCGCGCGATCCCGTTGCCTCCGAGACGGGGCTGAACGGGCGTACGGAGTAAGCAGGTTGACGGACAGGGCGAGATCCGGCCACCGTCACCGGGGCTTGCGGGCCTCGATCAGGAAGCGGGCCGTGCGGGCGAGGAACGGCCCTTCCGCCTCGATCTGCCGGTGCAGCGCGGCCAGCTGGGGCCGGTACTGCTCGACGGTGAATCCGGGCACCATCCAGATCACCTTGCGCAGGAAGTAGACGACCGCGCCGATGTCGCGGAACTCGGTGCGCAGGGTCTCGGAGCGCAGGTCCACCACATCCAGACCCGCCGCCGTCGCGGCTGCCCGCGCGTCCTCGGGGTGCCGCCCCCGGCGGACCTCGGGCGGCTGCGGACCGAGGAAGTACTCCACGAGTTCGAAGACGCTGGCCGGTCCGACCTGCTGGGAGAAGTACGTACCGCCGGGGGCGAGCACGCGCGCGATCTCCTCCCACCACGTGGTGACGGGATGACGGCTGACCACGAGGTCGAAGGCGGCGTCGCCGAAGGGCAGCGGCGGCTCGTCCTCGTCGGCGACGACGACCGCCCCGAGCGGGTGCAGGAGGGCGGTGGCGCGGGCGATGTTGGGCGGCCAGGCCTCCGTGGCCACGGTCACCGGCGGGAGCTTCGGCGCGGCGGCCAGCACCTCGCCGCCCCCGGTCTGGAGGTCGAGCGCGGCGCGGGCCCGGCCGAGCCGGTCGGCCATCGCGCGGGCGTACCCCCAGGAGGGGCGCTCCTCGGTCGCGCGGCCCTCCAGCCAGGAGAAGTCCCACCCGTCCACGGAAACGGCGTCGGCCTCGGCCACGAGGGCCTCGAACCGGTCGCGGGAGGCCGCGGAGTCGAAGGGGAGGTCGGCGGAGGTGGATGGTTCGGGCATACCGGAATCGTGTCAGGCGGGCCCGGTGCGCGCGAATGGATTCCGGCCCGGCCCCTGGGGAAGGGCACCCCTCCCCACGGGACGGGGCGTCTCCTCACCCGGCGGCCAGGGCCCCCAGCAGCAGACCGGTCAGCGCCCCGGCGATCATGAACGGGCCGAACGGGATACCGGTCCTGCGCCCCGCCCGGCGCAGGAGCACCAGGCCGAGTCCGTACGCCGCCCCGAACAGGAACCCGGCGAACCCGCCCAGGAACAGCACGGTCCAGCCGTACCAGCCGAGGGCCACGCCCAGGGCGAGGGCGAGCTTCACATCGCCGAAGCCCATGCCGTTCGGGTTGATCAGGAAGAGCAGGAAGTAGAAACCGCCCAGGGCCAGGCCGCCCAGCAGCCCGGAGGTCCAGGATCCGGCGTGCCCGGGGAGCAGCGCGGCCCCGCCGAGCAACAGGACGGCCGCGGCCGCGAGCGGCAGGGTCAGCGGGTCGGGCAGCCGGTGCACCCGCCGGTCGACGACGGCGAGGAGCACGGCGACGGGCGCCAGCGCCAGCCAGCCGATCAGCTCGGGCCGGGTCCCGGTGGCGGCGGCGAGCGCGACACAGGCGGCCACGGTGACCAGGGGGGCGAGGACGCGGGGGGCGTACGAGGGCGGACCGGAGACGGGAGCCACGAGGTCGGGCGAGCCGGAGACGGGAGCCACGAGGTCGGGCGAGCCGGAGACGGGAGCCACGAGGTCGGGCGAGCCGGAGACGGGAGCCACGAGGTCGGGCGGGCCGGAGGCGGGAGCGCTGAGGTCGGGCGGGTCCGGGGTGTGGCTCGGGGCGGTGCGGGGCTCGCGTTCGGCGCCCGGTCGGGCGGCGGTGGTGTCGGCCCCGGGTACGGCGAGCGCTCCCGGTCCGGCGGCGCAGGGCGCGCACCGGGCCGGGCCGAGCCAGCCGCGGACCGGGCCGGTGAGCGGGTGACCGGCGGGGCACGCAGTACGCCAGGACTCCTCCGGCTCGACGGCGAACCGGTAGGCGGCACGCGGGATCAGCAGTCCGGTGACGGCACCCCAGACCGCGGCGGCGACGAGCAGCGCGGCGTCCACAGGACGACCCTAACGGGCTCCAAGAGCAGGGGTCTTGGGTCCGGGGGCCCAGAGCGGTCGACCAGGGCCCAAGCGTCGCCGTTCGGGGTCCGGGCGCGTCCCCCGGGGGCTACGGTCGGTGCCCATGAGGACATGGCGCGATGGCGACGGGACGCTGACGGTCGGCACGGATTCCGGGGGCGGGGCCACGGACGCCGGGGGCGGGGCCGGGGCCACGGAGGTGCCGCTGCGGATCGCGGCCTCGTACCGGGCCCGTTCCAGGGGGCTGCTCGGGCGGGACGGGATCGAGGGGGCGATGCTGCTCACCCCGTGCGGGAGCGTGCACACCTTCCGGATGCGGTTCCCCATCGATGTGGCGTACCTGGACCGGAGGTTCACCGTCCTGGCGGTGACGACGATGCGCCCCGGCCGCCTCGGGCTGCCCCGGCTGCGGGCCCGGCACGTGGTGGAGGCGGAGGCCGGGGCGATGGAGCGGTGGGGGGTGCGGCCGGGCGTACGCGTGGAGCCGAGGGCGGCGTCGGCCACCGCGTCCGGGACGTCCGGGGCGTCCTGGGACCGGTAGGGGCAGGGTGCCTCGTCCGGGGACCGGTGGTGGCAGGGTGCCCTACGGCGGGCCGGCGCCCAGCAGGGTCCAGGCCCCGTAACCGGCGGACGCACAGGCGAGGACGGCGAGCACGGCGACCGTGCGTCCCGTGGTGCGCAGCCGCAGCAGGGCGACGGCGGGCGGGAGCAGCAGCGGGAACGCGGGCATCATCAGGCGCGGCCGGGAGCCGAAGTATCCGGCGCCGATCAGCGAGATGACGACGATCGTGAGGGCGTAGACGAGGACCGGGAGCGGCTGCCGCTGCCGTACGCAGAGCACGACCAGCCACCCGAGCAGTCCGATCGCCGCGCACAGGCCGAGGGCGGCGGGCCACGGGAGTCCGGCGATGAAGGCGGCGAGCGCGCGACCGCCGTCGATGTTGTTGCCCCACTGCGCCTGGACGTCGAAGTAGGCGAACGGGCTGCCTTCGCGGACGGCCACGAACACCACGTACGCCAGCCAGCCGAGCGGGGCCAGCGCCACGCCCGCGACCATCCGGGCGTTGCGGCGCAGAACCGGGCCGGCGCGGCGCTCGTCGCGGTACTCGCGTACGAGGGTGACGGCGGCGGTGATCGCCAGGGCCGCGATGAGGGCGGCCGCCGTGGGCCGGGTGAGCCCCGCCAGGACGGACAGCGCGCCCGCGACGATCCAGCGGCCCTTGAGGACGGCGTACAGCGCCCAGGCGGCGAGCGCGGTGAACAGGGTCTCCGTGTACGCCATCGACTGGACGAACGCCGTCGGGTACACGCCCCAGAGCGCGGCCAGCACCACCCCCGTACGCCGTCCCCGGAGGTGGGACCCGACGGCGAAGATGCCCCAGGCGGCGAGCAGCCCGGCCGTCCAGGCGACCAGGAGGCCGGCACCGCCCAGGGTGAGCGGGGTCACCTCGGAGATGCCGCGTTCGAGGCCCGGGAGCAGGGGGAAGAACGCCAGGTCGGAGTGGACGGACCCGTCCGGGAGGGTGGCGGTGTAGCGGTAGCCGTTCTCGGCGATGCGCTGGTACCAGACGGAGTCCCAGCGCCCGCTGAGCGGCCCCAGGGGATCCTTCCCCGCGGCGGACGCGGCTGCCCAGAAGACCAGGAGCCCCAGGGCCCGCACGGCGGCGTAGACCGCGAGCGCGGGCGCGGCGACCCGGAACGCGGCGGCGACCCGGGACCCGCCGGACATGCGGGGGGCGGGGGCCGGAGCGGCGGGCGTCCGGGTGCGGAGCTGGTGATCGGACATACGGCCGATTATGACGTCGACGGGGGCCCGACCGTGCCACGGGCACCCTGGGCCGGGAGTCCGGCGGGGGGCCGGGCGGCCGGGTGGTCCGGGCCGGCTGCCCCTCTCGGGCACCGACCGGGCGGGCCGGCTCAGACGCCGTCGAGTACCTCGTTCCCGAACACCTTCCACGGGGACATATCCGCCGCGTCCATGAATGCCAGCTGCGGGTGCCGGGCCGCCGTCTCGTCGCGTACGGCGACGGTGTCCGGCCAGGCGTCGAGGTGCGCGGCGCCCTCGATGACGACACCGTCCCAGTCGGTGGCGGCCGTCGCGCCGCTCCGGTCGACGACGAAGCCGATGCACGGCACGGAGGCCCGCCCGACGGTCCGCCGGATGGCGCTCACCGCGTGGTCCCGCTCCGGCTCGGGCAGCTCCCCGACGGAGAACTCGACGGCGACGACACCGGCCCGGGCCCGCCGGATGCGCACCAGGAGGTCGAGGCCCCCGTCGGTCCACAAGCGGAATCCGACCTCGTGCAGCCTCTGGAGGCCGGCGAGGGACAGCAACTGCTCCCGGGTGACGGGCGAACGAGCCCCCAGGGAGGCGGAGTCGAGGCTGACGAGCACCGTGCTGCCGGTCACCGGGTGCGCCGGGCGGAGCCCTTCGGCCTCCAGGTCTCCCAGCAGGGTGCGGGCGTCCAGCCGGGTCCAGCCCAGGTGGTACGCGTAGAAGAATCCGGCACCCATCGACGCCCACCCCCATCGCTCACTTCATCGCGCGGCGTCGTGGTCGGCGACCCCCGGCACCTTTGAGCGTACCGAGCGACGGCCGGGGCTGCGTGGGCCCACGGACCCACGGGCGGCCCCAAGCGGAACGGCGACCGCCCGCCGGAGCAACACCGCCGCCTCGCAGCGCACTTGGGCCCGGGTTTGGGACCGGGTTTGGGACCGGGGACCCGGGCGGGGACGGCTTTTCGGCCGTACGCTCTCGGCCGTCGGGCAACACGCGCTGGGTCGAGGAGAGGTGCACCGTGAGCGGTGGCGGGGGCTGGGGAGACCGGAGCGCGGGCCACATACCGCCGGGGCGCCACGGCATCGCGGGGTCCGGCGCACCGCGCCACGGCCAACAGGGTGGCCGGTTCTTCGCGTTGACCCGTAGCTGGGTGACGGGCGCCCTCGTCTACCTCGCCGCCGGATTCCTCACGAACCGGGCGTTGTTCGAACTGCTGGGCACCGAGGCGCGGTTGGAGACCTTCGGCTGGCGGCTGGCCCTGATCCACCTGCCCGCGCTCGTCGTGACGCTCCTGACCGTCCTGGCGGCGGCCCGCATCCTCCCCGACGAGTACCGCGAGTCCTCCCGCACGGTGTATCTGCTCGCCGCCCTGGCCGTACCGTCGGCCGGGCTGCTGTACGGCTTCGCCGTGGCGGGGGACGTCGTCGGGATCGAGGGCGTCCTCATGCCCGCCGCCTCGCTGGCGGCCGGCGCGGCGTCGGGGGTGGCGGTCGACCGGCTCCTGGAGGAGCGCGCCACCCGGCCGCCGCCCCCGCCGCAGTACGCGTACAACTGGCGTGACAGCGGCGCGACGGCGACGGAGTACCTGGGCGTCGTCGTCCTCGTCGTCATGCTGATCGGCGCGATGGCGATGGCCGGGGTCGGCGGGAAGATCGGGGAGCGGCTGCGGTGCGCGATCAGCTCGCTGGCCGGTGGCGGCGGCTCGTGTTCCACCGGCGGCCAGGATCCCGGGGCGAAGCCGAAGACGGACGCCGACTACGAGCCCAAGATGTGCCAGGTCTCCAGCATCTCGGACACGGCGGGCGGCAAGGTCAAGATCGGCTGGTTCGAGTGGGGCGAGGAGTACGGCTTCCAGCAGAAGGTCTCCCAGGCGAGCACCGACGTGAACGGCGACGGCACGGTCGACGGCGAGGACAAGGTCGTCTCCATGACGTTCACCGACGCCGCCTCCGCCGGGGCCACGGCCAGCACCCCGGGTGTGAAGCTCGGGAGCCTCGGCAAGGCGGATGTCGACATCGGTGGCGGTATCAAGATCACCCATGGTGACACCTGGATCTTCGCGAGCGAGGAGGAGGCGCAGAAGATGCGGGACGACATCGAGGAAATGAAGATGTGGGAGACCTCCACCAAGCACAGCGGCGGCTACGGCGGCGGCTGGTACTCCGCCATGAAGTGGGCGGAGAAGAAGGAGGACATCGAGAAGAAGATCGGCGACAAGAAGATCTCCTACTCGACCGTCGGCCTCAACGCCTACGCGGACGGCGGCCTCGCCGTCACGGGTGGGGACGAGGGCGAACTCGGCGCGAAGCTCGGCGGCAAGGCGACGTTCTCGCCCGAGGTGACGATCACCAAGGACGACGTGAACGGCAACGAGTCGTACACGTACACCGCCAAGCTCGAACTGGAGGGCAAGGCCGGCGGCGACGTGGGGCCCGTCAAGGGCACGGTGGGCGGCAAGCAGAACCGCACCGGCGCGATCACCGTCACCCGCGACCAGAAGACCGGGAAGATCGTCCGCATCGACATGACGCAGACGGTGGAGAGCGGTTCGACGTCCGGCAAGGTCGAGGTCGGCGGTGACAACGGCGAGAGCGGCCAGGACAAGCGCGGCGGCAAGGGCAGCGCGTCGGACTCGTCGGGCGAGACCGGTATCGACGTGGTGACGAACTCGATCGTCTTCGGCAAGGACACGGACGCGGCGACCGAGGCCAAGCGGGGCGTCGCCGAACAGTGGCTCGACGGCTCGGGGAACAACACCGCCCCGTTCGCGTACCTCTTCGGCGACCAGGGCATGGAGACCCGCCCGGAGGGCAACGACCCGTTCCAGCAACTGATGTTCGAGGACGGACTGTCCAGCTCGATGCGGTACACCGGCGAGAGCGACGCCCAGGAGTTCGGCTTCGAGATCTCGCTGGGTATGAGCCTCGGGTTCTCCCTCTCCACGGAGGAGAAGAGGGAGACACTGGCGGACGCGCGGTTCCTCGGGGCCCCGCAGGGCGACGCGCGCACGTATCTTCCGTACAGCTACTGCGCGAACTGAACGGGCGGTGACACGAGGGATGAGTACCAGGACGCGGAAGGCACGCGGGACGCGGAGCACGCCGTGCACGCGAAGCACGCGGAACTCCCGGCGGCGGGTGACGGCGGCCGCGGTGGCCGTCGCGGCAGCGGCCGTGCTGCTGACCGGATGCGGCGGCGATCAGGACACCGCCTCCGTGCCCGAGGGCTGGGGGACGCTGGAGACCGGGAGCCTGAGCGTCGGCTACCCGAAGAGCGAGGGGTACGCGGAACAGCCCGCGGCCGAGCGGGCGAAGAGCAACGCGGCCGTGGCTCTCCAGGAGAAGGACGGCATCCGCACCGGCATGGTCTCGGTCCAGCTGGACTTCGCCACGGGCGTGGACGACGCGGCCGGGGCGGCGGCAGCGGCGGGGGCGGGCATCGGCCTGAACTCCACCCGCAAGGCGACGGAGGACGTACGCCTCGCGGGTCCGGACGACGCGGGTGAGGCCCGCGAAGCCCGCCGGATCGACTACGACTTCACGGCGGACGGCCGGGAGGACACCCCGAACAGGGGAACGCCGATGACCGGGGTGCTGGTCGCGGGCGTGGACACGAAGGGCGTTCCGTTCGTGGTGCGGCTGAACGCGGTGAAGGACGCGGTCGATGCGGAGGACCTGGACGCGTTCGTGGAGTCGGTCACGGTCAAGTAGGGCATGCGGAGCAGGACTTGGGCGTTGACGCATGTGCAGTCCGCAGCCTCCTCCCTTACGCCGTTCACTTCTCGGAGACCCCGCCATGGCAGAGCTGACGATCGACGCTCTCGTTTTCGACGTACTCGGCACGCTCGTCGACGAACCCGCCGGACTCCGCGCCGGCATCAGCGCACTTGCCTCCTCCCCTGGGGTCCCGGAGGTCCCGGAGGTCGAGCGGCTTCTGCTGCTGTGGCAGCGGCACATCGAGCGCGAGCAGCGCCGTATCGTCGACGGCGACCGGCCCTACCTCCCCAGCGATCACGTCGACCGGGAGGCCGCCGGGCTCGTAGCGGAGGCCGCCGGGGTCGACGATCCGGCCGCCGTGGAGACGTTGGCACGATCGGCCCGCCGCCTCCCGCCGTGGCCCGACACCCTGGCGGGCCTGACCCGGCTCGCCGCGCGCTTCCCGCTGATCGGCCTCTCCAACGCGAGCAGGACGGCGCTGCTGGAGCTGAACGCCCACGCCGGACTGCGCTGGCACCAGGCCCTGTCCGCCGAGGACGCCCGCACCTACAAGCCGGACCCGGCGGTCTACCGGCTGGCGGTCACCGTCGCCGGGAGGCCGCCGGAGCGCCTGTTGATGGTCGCCGCGCACGCCTGGGACCTGCGCGGCGCCCAGGCGCTGGGCCTGCGCACGGCCTATGTGGCCCGCCCGGTCGGGGACCCGCCCACCTCCTTCGACCGGTTCGACGTGTACGCGGAGGACTTGGCGGACCTGGCGGCGCAGCTGGGGGTGTCGTAGGGGGTCGAAGGGGCGTACGGGGAGGGGTGTTGCAGCGGGATCGACGCATCCGCGAGGCCCGTCCGTTCCTCCCCCGGGCGGGGGAGGCGGATGGCCCGTGCGTGGGATGCGTCTGAGCGCGGGCCCGGGGGAGCCTTGATCGTCAGCACCGCAGAGCTGGAGGTCACGGTGGTTGTTTCTAGGAAATCGCAGCTGGATACGGGCGCCGGGCAGCCGTCGGAGGACATGGGGTGGACGGGGTGGTCGCGGCGCTGGCCGGTGTGGATTCCGTACGCCGCGGCGGTGTGGGGCCTGCTGTTCGCCGCGATCCAGGTCACGTGGGCGGCGACGGGCACGACCGTGCCCTGGTCGCCGGATGTGGCGTACGCGCCGGCGGTCCTGTTCCTCCTGGCCGCCCTTGCCGTCGTGGCCGCCGGAGCCTGCCTCGCCACCGGCCGGCCGCTCGCCGGGCGTGGCCGAGTGACGGTGGCGGCGTCGCTGATCCTGACCGTACCGGTGTTCGTGATGGGGATGGCGGGCCTGCCGGCGTACTTCGTGACGCTGGCGTCGTTCTCCGGGGTGGAAAGCGCCACCGGCCTGGTGCACACGCTGTTGAGCGCGGTGGGCGCCGCTCTTCTGATCCTCGTCGCGGTGTCGGGCCGCCGCCGGCAGCTCGGCAGATGCCCGCGCTGCGGACACACGCACGCGGAAGCAGGGGATTTCCGTGGGCCGCTCGCCCACCCCGGCCCCTCCTCGGCCTCGAAGCGAACCAGGCGCACGGTGTACCTGCTCCTGTGCGGGATCCTGCCGTGGGCGGGCGTCAAGACCGTCTGGACGCTGGGCGGTGATGCGATCGGCGTGACGGCGGAGGGGTGGCGGGAGGCGAACGCGGGCGCGTCGGGAGTCGCGAAGGCCCTCGAATCGGTGGGGATCGACGTCACCGTGCTGGCCGCGGCCGCGGCGGTCTTCCTGCTCCTGGGACTGCTCCACCCGTGGGGGCAGGTCTTCCCCCGCTGGACGCTGCTCCTCTCCGGCCGGCGGGTACCGCGTCTCCTGCCCCTGTTCCCGGCCTGGTCGTGCGCGGTCGGCCTGTCCGTGTACGGAGTCGTCCTGCTGGTCTACGCCCCGCTCAGTGCTGCCGGAGTGCTGCCGAGGATGGAGGCGTCCGGTGCGTTCACCACCGGTTCCGGGGTGACCTGGATGGTCGCGTTCGGCGGGCTGGCCTTCGGCGGCCTGGGCTTCGGCCTCCTGGCGGCCGCCCGCTCCTACGCCGCCCGGACCCGGCCCGTCTGCGCCCGTGCCGCCACGCCGGCGGCAGCGACGCCGTAGGCATGGGTCCTCGGTCCTCAGGTCAGCGGGCAACCGAGCGGGAGGACACGTTCGGTCAGCCGGCCGGTGAGGAGGGTGCCGGTGACGACCGTCTCGGCCAGCCAGTCCGCCGCGGTCAGCCGGTCCACGAGGTCCGGCAGGTCGCCGGGGTCGACGGCGCACCAGGAGGACAGGGTTTCCAGACCGATGCCCTGCCCCTCGTGCCCCAGGTGTCCCTCGCCGTCGGCTCCGGTGGCCAGGGCCAGGGCAAGCAGCCGTGCGTCGGCCTCGGTCTTGCCCTTGCGGAGCTTCTTCTCCCCGACGACTCGCTGGGCCCAGCCGCTGAGCTTGGGGCGCATCTTCCTGCCGAACGTGAACGGCCCCGGGTCACTGTCGTCGGGCGTCAGGGACGGCACGCTGATCTGGGTGGGGCTCTCCGGGCGGGAGGCGATCAGTTCCTCGACGGTCCCGGAGATATCCAGCCAGCCGCACTCCAGCAGCTGCCCCACCAGATGCTCGGGATCGCGCAGGGGCAGCCCCTTGAGGTCCTGCCCGACGAGGTTGCCGACGCCGGCCTGCGCGGTGCGCAACGTCAGCATCACCACCAGCAGGCGTGCCTCCGCGCCCGGCAGGGGTGCGTGGTCGCCCACGTGCGCGAGAACGGCTCGTGCGTGATTCCACTGTGCCGGGGCGGTCAGCAGCCGTGCCACAGCGGGCCCTTCGCCTTCCGGGGCCTGGCCGATGCGGTGCAGATGCTGGAGACGGGCGGTGGCGGCGGCCTGTTCGGCTCGCTGGGCGTCGAGCCGCAGTGCTGTGTCGGCGGTGACGTCGGCCCAGGCGAAGAAGGCCTCGGCCTTGCGGGCGTGGAGGTCGGCGAGGATCGCGAGGTCGGGTTCGGGGCGCTTCTGGTAGGCGCGGAAGGCCTCTCCGAGCGCGGTGAGTTCGTCGCGCAGGGCGATGGGCCGGAGGTCGTGCGGGACCAGGCGCTGCGCGATCCGCCCCCGCCGGGGGCGCTTTCGCGGCGGCCTCGTCGTGGACCGGGGAGCCGACGCCTGGTGCGGGACGGCGGTCCCGGGGGCGCTGTGCGAGAAGTGCGGGCCGACGGCCGACATGGCCGGCACGGGGGTGGCGGAGGCCGACGCGGGTGCGGCGCCGCCGGCCCGGAAGGCGCCGGCCTGAGCCGGCGCCCCGGGGGACGGGGCGGTGGCGACGATCTTCGCGGTGGGGTGGGCGGCCGCGCACCGCGAGCAGCACTCCATGACCTGCCACCAGCGCCCTTCCCGGTCCGTGATGACGGTCAGGACGACCGCTCCCCCGCACCTCCAGGGCGCGGGGCGCTCACGCGGTCCGACGGGGCGGATGTGTGTGTGGCATTCCTCGGCCCGGCAAGCGCAGTGCGCCGAGGGGCGGGGGGCCGGGCCCGCGCGCAGGTGGGCCTTGAGATGCCCGACCGCCGCCGTGCGGCCGGCGGCCGCGGAGGGCAGCACCTGCGCGGCGCAGGCCGGGCGGCTGCACGAGACGCGGACGTCCGCACGGCCCCGGCCGACGGGGTCGAGCCGCACCGTCCACCTGCGTCCCGTCACGCGTTCGTTCGTCGCGTGGGCCTCCACACCCATCACACCTTCCGCCCGTTCTCGACGCCTGTTCGTCCGTGCACCTCGGCGCCCCACCCAAGGAACCCACAACGCAAACGACGGTCCGCTGTTCGGGTGACGGGGTCGGCGGGGATATGGCCGGATTCCTGCGGTCACGGCAGACGGCCCGGCCCGGCGCGCGAAGTCGTCGCGTGCCGGGCCGGGCCGTCGTGAGGAGGTACGGAGAGGTCAAGAACCCTCGCCGCGCGGGAAGGAGACCTCCACGCGGCGGTTCTTCTTCCGGCCCTCTTCGTTGCTGTTGCTGGCGATCGGGTACTGCTCTCCGTAGCCCCGGATCTCGTACGTGATCGTGGGCCCGAGCTCCTTCGACAGGACCCCGTGCACGGCGTCGGCGCGCTTCTTGGAGAGGACGTCTCCGTGGGCCGAGGAGCCGAGGTCGTCGGTGAAGCCGAAGACGCGGACCTTGGTCGCGTTCTGCTTCTTGATCTCCTCCGCGATGGCGGCGATGCGGGCGTTGGCCGCGGAGCCGAGTTTCGCGCTGTCCTTGCCGAAGAGGACTTCCGCCTGGAGCGCGAACTTGATGTCGGCGTTGCTGTCCTCGCGGCGTTCTTCGCCGCCCTGGTCCTCGACCACTTGGACGATGTCGAGAACCTTGCCAGGTGCGAGCGTCCCGCCCTCGGGCATCTTCAGATCAGGATCGCTTGCGTCGATGGGAACAGGCGCCTCGGATGTCGCTTCCGTACCCGGCGGAACACTGGGGCCGTCGTCGGCGTGGGAAACGGAAACGCCCAGGACTGCGCTGCTCATCACCAGTGCGACGACAGCCACCGCGCGGCCGGCGCTACCCGTGGTCTTGACACGTCGGGTGATCTTCATGTCTGCGGTCACCCGGAGATCTTGAGTGAGGTAGTGGCGAAAGTCGGCAAGGTGAAGTCGACTTCCATCGTCTCCTGCGGAGGAGCCGGGAACTGCATGAAGACCGACGCGGACTCTCCGGGAGACAGCGGAACAATGGCGGTCGTGCAGAGGCATCTACCGTCGGTGTCCCGAAGCACGTAGTAGTTCTTCTTGCCCGTCTTGTCCACCAGCGTCGCACCTGCGACCGAGTTGGGGTTCTTCGCTACCAGCGCGGACTCCTGTCCGACCCAGTTGGACGTGTTCTGGGTGCTGTCGCCGCCATTCTTGATTTCACCCTGCACGGTCACGAAACCGCCGGAGTCACGCTTGACCTGGTTGATGACCAGCGTCAGCCCATTCTGACCGCGAGCTTCCGCCAGCTTGGCGTCCGGGTCCACGTTCTCGCCCGCAGCCGTGTCCTGCTGCGACTCACCCTTGTCCTCCCCGGAGGGGCTGGCCGGGGCTGACGGCGCGCTGGAGCCCTCATCCCCGGGCTCGTCGCCTCCGTCACCGCCACAGCCGGCGAGCGCAAGGGCCAGGGCGGCCGTCACCGTGACAGCCGTCATCGCCCTTCTGGTCGTCCTGGTCCGTCGCATGCTCATGGTCCGATTCCTCTACTCGTCGTTCGCTTCGCTGTCACTGGTCGACCAACCGCACGTCGAAGAGAGTCCTGCTCACGGTCTCCCACAGACCAGGGGTGATCTCCGCCGTCGTGATCTTGACGATCTCGCCGGTCCGGCACGTGAAGACGAAGAGGTCCTGGACTCCGTCACTGTTGAAATCAAAAGCCTTCGGATTGGGGCAGTTGAACTCGATCACCGCCGTGGCCTTGGCCTCGGCCTTCCTGTTCTCCGAACCAGGAATCACCGGCGAGTCCACCGGCTTGCGCCCCTCCACCTCGACCGTGATCCGGTCACGCAGGTATCCCGGGGTCGGATAGCAGAGCTTCTCGTCCGCCTCGTTGGCGGCAGCCAGACGTGCCGCCTCGGCGCAGGGCGCGGCGAAAGGCGCGTTGAGGAAGATATCCAACGTGTTGAGTGGCAGCGAGCCGAGGAATCCGGGCCCGAAGTTGTCCCGAGCCTTCTGAGCGGCGGCCAGCGCGGCGGCGTCGGCCGCACCCTGGGATCCGTTACGCAGGGCCGAAGCCTTGCCGACAGCGAAGAACGCCAACGCAAGGAAGAGCAGGCCCGCCACCATCATGATGTAGATGGGGAAGGCCTGCCCTCGGTCCCTGCGCAGGAAGCGAATCACTTCGCCGTGATCGAGTTCACCAGACCCTCGATGCGCTTCGAGATCGCACCGCCGATGCCCGTCGCCACGATCGCCCCGATGATCGCCACGACCACCAGAATGATCCCCAGGTACTCGAACGCCGTCTGACCCCGGTCCTTCGCCGCGTAGCGCTTCTGGATGGCGCTGACGGCGGTGTTGGCCCAGCCGTTGACGCGGACGGCGGTCTTCAGGGTGATGTCCGACATGGTGTTCCCCTCCGGGTTCGGCCGACCGGTTGCCGGCCGGCTCGCATGCATCTGCGGTGCCGTCATCGGTACCGGCTTCCTCCTGGCCGGTGCCGCTGGCGACGTGAGAAACATAGGAGGGAACCAGCGCTCGCACAGAGGGCCCGTGGGCCCATTCCCGGGCCCAAAAAGCCTTCTGGGTCTCCTCGTTGCCGGATCTCTCGGTCATGGCTGCCGCCCGGGGGTCCGGGACGCGGTACCCAGCCAGCGGGCGATGGCCTCACTGCGGGTGGCGCTGTGGAGCTTCGTGAAGATGCGATTGATGTGGTTCTTGACCGTCTTCTCACTGATGAAGCAGGTGGCGGCGATCTGCTGATTACTCATTCCGGACGCAATCAGGTCCATGACCTCCACCTCCCGCGAACTCAGCCCGTACTGCTGCCTGTTGGGGGTGGATACCGACCCCCCGGATACAGACGACTGTCCCACAACAGGTTGCAGTTGCGAAAGACTTTCCGAAGGTTCGGCGATGTGTGGGGGCGGTGGGGCCGGTGCCGTCGCCAGTGCCGAGCCCAGGCCTTCGGGGAGGGGACCCCGGTGGGGCGGCGTGCCGTGGCGCATGTGGGCCAGGAGGGCGTCCGCGGCGGTGACGGTGAAGTTGGCCCGGCCGTCCTTCGTGTCGCGTACCGCCTGGACCAGTTGGTCCGCCGTGAACTCGCCGTGTACCAGATAGCCGCCCGCCCCCAGGCGCAGGGCTTCGTGGACGATCTCGCTCTCCCTGCTGTACGTCAGCATCAGCACGGGCGCGATGCCCACCAGGTGCGGCAGGGCCGAGATGCCGTCCACGCCGGGCATGCGGACGTCGAGCAGGACCACGTCAGGGCGGTGCTGGAGCGTCTTCTCGTAGGCTTCGCGGCCGTCCGCCGCCTCCGCCACGACCTGGATGTCGGCACGGCCCGAGAGCAGGACGCCCAGGCCGGCCCGGACCACCGGGTTGTCGTCCGCGACCACCACCCGGAGACGTTCGACGGCCGGGGCGGTGGGGCCCGGCGGGAAGGGGGACGGGGACTGGATCGCAGTGTGCTGGGGCCCGGGGTGTGCGGCGGGGCCGGGGGCCGGGGTGAGCGGGATGTGCGACGCCGAGTGCTGGGGGGCGTGGGGGTGAGCCGTGGCCCCGTGGTGGTTCGGCGTGGGGAAGACATCGTCCGGCATGCTGCGACCTCCTCTCAGGGTCGAGGGTTGCGGGTAGGGGTCGTGGCCTTCTCAGGCGCTGGAGTTCGGGAAGCGGGTGCTGGTGATGGTGCAGACGGCAGCGCGGAGGCGGATGCGGGTGCCGGCGCGAACGACGGGCCCGGCGTGACGGTGCCCCCGGCCGCCGGGCCCGTCAGCGCCGCCAGCGGGAGCTCCACCCGTACCTCCGTCCCCTTCTCCGCCTTGCCCCGGCCGATCCTGATGCGGGCCCCGATCGAGGCGGCCCGCTCGACCATGCCGACCAGGCCGAAGTGGCCCGCCCGGCGCAGCCCTTCCAGCGTGGTTCCGGTGGGCAGGCCGCGGCCGTCGTCGTACACGCTGAGGCGGAGCATGTCGCCCTTCACGCCCGCGAGGACGATCAGGTACGTCGGGGCCGCGTGGCGGTGCGCGTTCTCCATGGCCTCCGAGGCGACGGTGAGGAGCTGCCGGGCCACCGCCTGCGGGACCGGGGGCACCGGGGTCTCCTCGGACAGGCGGCGGAACGTGGCCGTGATCGGGTGGCGCGCGGTGAAGTCCTCGGCCTGGGCGGACAGTTCCGCGACCAGGTCGACGCCGCCCTCCAGGCCCTGTTCCCGGCGCAGGTCCGTGAGCAGTTCCCGGGACTCGGCGGCGGCCCGGCGGGCGGCTCGGGCGACCAACTCCGCCTGGAGTTTCACGGTGGGCGGGTCCATGCGGTCGGCCGAGCCCGCCAGTCCGTCGGCGGCCAGCGCCAGACCGTGCAGGGTCTTGGCGACCGAGTCATGCATCTCCCGCGCCAGGCGGGTGCGTTCGCCCTCCACCGCCTCGTTCACCGCCAGGCGCGCCCGGGTCTCGGTGAGCGCCTGGGTGGCCGTTCCGAAGCGCAGGAGCAGGTTGCGCAGGGTGACCCCGACCGCCCCGGCGATCACGCAGAAGCCGGGGAGCAGGAGGGCCGTCGCGCCGCCCGCCTCCAGTTTCGGGACGCTGGCGTACACGCCGATGACGATGACCACCTGGAGGGCGGCGAAGACCGCCGCGCCGCGCCAGCCGTGGACCAGGCCCGCCAGCAGCGGGGTGCAGACGGTGACGTACGCGAGGGTCGACTCCGGCGTCGCCGTGATCAGCAGCAGGGCGCCGAAGGACGCGTCGACGGCCAGGAGCCAGGGATGGCGCAGGAGGACCGGGCCGAAGCGCTCCCAGTCCCGGAACAGGACGTACGAGCCCATGAAGGTGACCAGGATCGCCGAGCCGATGAACCAGGTGGGCAGGCCGGGGGCGGTGTGGCTGATGGCGTACGGGGTCGCTATCGCGATCATCGCCAGCCGGAAGCCGAAGACCTGGCGGCACATCGCCTGAAGCGCGTTGACCTGGATGGCGAAGGCCGGGCGGGCCGGAGTGCCGGTGTGGACGCGGGTCAGTTCCGCGGTCAGTCCGGGCTGCGCGCCGCTGAGTTGGTATGCCATGCGCCTGTCACCTCCATCTCACGTCCCGTAAGGCCCCGGTGAGTCCCCGCGTCCTCCTTCGTTCCCGTCGTCCCCATCCCGCCCGCCGTTCATGTCATCCGCCCGTGAGGAACGCGAAGTCGACATCGGCTCCGTACACGAATCCGACCGTCAGGAGAACGAGCGTGCCGGGCAGCAGGAACGTGGTCACCGCGAACGTCGCCTTCGGGACCGCCCTGGCCGCCTTGCGGCGGGCGTTCTGGGCGTCGGTGCGGCGCATGTCGTTCGCGATCTGGATCAGCGTCTCGACGATCGGCGCGCCCAGTTCCTCGCCCTGCTGGAGCGTCGTGACGAACATGGCGACCTGTTCGGAGTCGTTGCGTCTGCGCAGTTCCTCGAAGGCCTGGCGGCGGCTGACGCCCATGTCCATCTGGCGGAGCGTGATGCGCAGTTCGTCGGACCACGGGCCCTCGTACTTCTCCGCGACCCGGTCCAGCGCCTGCCGGAAGCCGAGCCCGGCGGAGACGACGACGGCCAGCACGTCGAGGAAGTCCGGCAGGGTGCGTTCGATGTGCTCGCGGCGGACGCGGATCGCCGACCAGATCCCGGCCTCCACCCAGAACAGGCCGAAGGCGATCATCAGGAGGGCGAGGAAGAGCTGGCCCCGGAGGAGCATGGAGAAGGCTCCGAGGAGGCCCAGCGCCCCGTAGACCGCGCGGCGGGCAGCGTAACGGTCGATGGTGAGGCCGCCGGGGTTGCCGGCCAGGTCGATCTGGCGGCGCTTCTTGTTGACGGCCTTGGGGCCCATCATCCGCAGGACCGCGGGGGCCCAGCGGATGCCGAGGCGGTCGATGCCGGAGCCGACCGCGCTCGTGCGGGAGGAGCCGGATTCCAGGGCGACGGCCAGGTCGCCGGGGAGTTTGGCGTCGGCCCGGTACATCCGGATGCCGTGGATGGCCCCGTAGACGGCGAGGCCGACGACCAGGGCTAGCAGCAGGTCCATGGCGGTTCTTCCCCTCAGCTCGTCAGACGTCGATACGGGACAGGCGGCGGATGACGACGAAGCCGACGGCGTACAGCACGATGGCCACGACCACCGCCGCCTGGCCGATGAAGGCGCCCGTCATCCGGTCCAGCGCACCGGGCATGACCGCGTTCATCAGGAGCATCGCGCCGATGCCGAAGACGGGCACGGCGTAGGCGGTGACGGTGACCTGGGAGAGCTGGGTCTTGACCTCGCGGCGGGTCTCCTTGCGCTCCTCCAGGGTCTCGGTGAGGTTGCGCAGCGAGCTGACGACCGTACCTCCGGCCCGGTTGGAGAGGACCAATGTGGTGACCAGGACGACGAGTTCGCGGGAGGGGAGCCGGTCGGTCAGCTCGCTCAGGGCGTCCTCCAGGGGTTCGCCGACAGCCAGTCGCCTCGCCACCCGGGCCAGTTCCTCGCCGGCCGGGTCCTCCATCTCCTCGGCGGCCATCGACAGCGAGGTGCGCAGGGCCAGGCCCGCCTGGGTGGCGTTGGCGAGGATGCGGGAGAGCTCGGGGAGCTGGTTGATGAAGCGCTCGGTGCGCTTGACCCGCTGCCAGTTGAGGAACGCGTTGGTGCCCCACAGCCCGACCAGTGCGGCGACCGGGCCGAAGAACGCGGCGAGCATGGACGAGGCGATCATCCACAGCCCGGCCATGGCGACGAGGGCGTAGACGAAGAACTCGCCGGGGGTGACGTCCAGACCGGTCGCGGCGAGCTTCAGCTCCAGCCTGCGGCCGAGCGCGGTGGCGCGCAGCCTGCGGTCGAGGCCCTTGAAGCGGCGGACGCGGCCCGTCTCGGGGATCTGCCCGACGTGCGAGAGCCGCTCGACGAGCGCGTCGCGGTCGGCCTTGCCACCGGAGTAGGCGTGCAGGCCCATCACGCCGAGCACGCAGCACAGCAGGGTGACGCCGACGGTGACCAGGGGGAGGTTGACGTTGTCCATGGCTCGGTACCTAGTTGGCCTCTCGGGTGGCGAGCTGTTCGGCGGACTGGGCGACGCCGAACGCCTGCGGGATGGGCTGGCTGGCCAGGTAGAGGCGCTCGGCGACCCTCCGGGGCAGCGGGAGGTACTGGAAGTCGCCGTGGACGCGGCCGTCGGGGGCCATCGGCCGGGCGTTGAACCGGGCGACCGTGACGATGCGGTAGGGGTCGCGGCCGTGGCTGTCCAGGACGGCGATCTCGGTGACCTTCCTGGCGCCGTCGGCGTGCCGGGTGAGCTGGACGATCACGTCGACGGCGCTGTTGATCTGGTCGTGCAGCGCCTCGAAGGGGATCTCGACCTCCGACATGGAGGCGAGGGTCTGGAGCCGCATCAGCGCGTCCTCGGCGCTGTTGGCGTGGACGGTGGCCAGCGAGCCGTCGTGACCGGTGGACATCGCCTGGAGCATGTCGAGGGACTCGCCGCCTCGGACCTCACCGACGACGATCCGGTCGGGGCGCATACGCAGCGAGTTGCGGACCAGGTCGCGGATGGTGATCTGGCCCTTTCCCTCGACGTTCGCCGGGCGGGACTCCAGCCGGATCACGTGGCTCTGCTGGAGCTGGAGTTCGGCGGAGTCCTCGATGGTCACGATGCGCTCCGCGTTCGGAATCAGTCCGGAGAGCGCGTTGAGGAGGGTCGTCTTGCCGGTGCCGGTGGCTCCCGAGACGATGATGTTGAACTTGGCCTGGACGAGCCCGGCGAGCAGGACCAGCATCTGTTCGTCCAGCGAACCGAAGCCGATCATCTCCTGGAGCGTGAAGGAGCGCGGGAAGCGGCGGATGGTGAGCGTCGCGCCGGTCAGCGACAGCGGCGGGATGATCACGTTGACACGTTCCCCGCTGGGCAGGCGGGCGTCGACCATCGGGTTGGACTCGTCGACGCGGCGGTTGACGGTCGACACGATCCGCTCGATGGTCTGCATCAGCTGCTCGTGGGAGGCGAAGCGCATGGGGAGCTGTTCGACCTTGCCGTTGCGCTCGACGAAGATCTGGTCGGGGCCGTTGACCATGATCTCCGTGATGGACGCGTCCTCCAGGAGCGGTTCCAGGATGCCGAGGCCGAGCGCCTCGTCGACGACGCGGCGGATGAGCTGCGAGCGCTCGACGGTGGAGAGGACCGGGCCCTCGCGGCTGATGATGTGGCCGAGGACGCGTTCCAGCCGGGCCCGCCGGTCGGCGGCGGCCAGCGAGGACATCTCCGCGAGGTCGATCTCCTCCAGCAGCTTGGCCCGGTAGGTGGCCACCATGTGGCTGTCCTCCCGCGCCCCGCCCTGCTCCTCCGGAGCGGTCATGCGTGCCCGCAGGCTCATGTGCGTAACTCTCCTCGTCGGGGTCGGAATCTCTGGCGGGGCCGGTTCAGAAGGGGGATCTCTCGTTGGGCATGGTCGCGCTCCGCTTCGCCCACCAGCCGTCCAGACCCGGAACGACGGAGGGCACCTTCACCTCGACCGTGACCGTGATGTCCCGGCCACCGCTCTCGTCGTAGCGGAATCCGCCGCTCTCCACCCAGTCGCTGACCGCGTCGCGGGCGTTGGACTGGCCGCTGCCCCGGGCGTCGACACTGGCTGCCGTACGGGCTCCGGCGCGGGCCGCCGTGCCCGCCTGGTTGGCGGCGTACGCGGCGAGGCCGAGCTGAATGGCCCCCATCGCGACGAGGAGGAGCAGGGGGAGGAAGCCGAGGTACTCGATGGCGACCTGGCCCCGGTCGCGCTCGTTCTCCCGGTGCGGGCGCCTCGTCATCACTGGTCCTCCCTCGGCGATCCGGCCGTGCCCTCGATCTTGGTGTCGAGGTCGAACAGGCCCGGCACCAGGACCGGGACCTTCAGTTCCACCGTGGCCTCGTACAGGCCGCTGCCGCCGCCGCAGTCCACGTCCGCCGCCTTGCGCCAGGCGTCGGGCAGGTCCTTCATCGCCCCCGCCTCGCACGCCGCCCGCGGTGCGAACTCCGCTCCGCTCCCCTTGCGCGCGCCCACGTCCGCCGCGTTGCCCGCGAGGCTGAAGGTGTAGCCGATCAGGGCGCATTCCCAGAGCACCAGCATGATCAGGATGATGAAGGGGGTCATGCCCAGGAACTCGACGGCCGTCTGGCCCCGATCCCGGCGATCGCGGTCACGTAGGGCGGTGATCCGCCCCCGTATGCCGCTGCGAACTGTCCTCGTGGTGGTCATCGCTCAACGTGTCCCCTCGGAGTCTCCGGCGCCGCGGCCGGAGCCGCCGCGCCGGCGGCGCGGGCGTCCGATCGAGCCCCGGTCGTTCTTGAAGGCGCCGCTGTTCCGCTTGACCAGGGCGCTGCCGCTCTTCTTCGCCGTCGCGCTCTCCTTGACGATGCCCAGCTCTCCGGCCAGGCCCCAGAGCGCTTGCTTGACCGTGCTCTTGGCGTCCAGTTCGTGCAGGCGTCCGGAGTCGATGGACGCCTGGAGCTCCTTGAAGTTCGCGGGGACCGCCGCCGAGGCGACCCGGGTGCCGGTGATCTTCTGGATCAGCGGCGGCTGGATCTCGGTGTTGCGGGTGAAGCGGTTGACGAGGGTGACGGTCTCCTCCGCCTTGCGGATCTGGAGCCGTTCCCACATCCGTACGATGCGTTTCGCGCCGCGCACCGCGACCACGTCGGGGGTCGTCACCAGCAGGGCCACGTCCGCCATCTCGATGGCCGCCGCGTTGGCCCCGTTCATCTGGCCGCCGCAGTCGATGACGACGATCTCGTAGCGGGTGCGGAGCGCGCTGACGATCTGGCGGGCCGAACGGTCGCTGACCTCCTCGCCGCGTTCGCCCTCGCCCGGGGCGAGCAGCAGGGCGAGGCCGGTGGAATGGGAGAACACCGCGTCGGACAGCACCCGGGGCGATATGTCGGCGATCAGGGCGAGGTCGACGAGGGAGCGCCGGAACTGGACGTCGAGGAACGAGGCGATGTCCCCGGTCTGGAGGTCCATGTCCACCAGCGCGACGGTGTTGCCGGACGCCTGTGCGGCCAGGGCGAGTTGGATGGCGGTGACGGTCGCGCCGACGCCGCCCTTGGCACCGGTGACCGTGACCACCGTGCCGCCGGGGCCGGTGAAGACGTCGTTCCCGGAGGTGAGGTGGCGGCGGACACCGGCGGACCACTGGGCGGCCGCCTGGACGCGGTTGGCCAGTTCCTCGTAGCTCAGCGGCAGGGTGACGAGGCCGCGCGCCCCGGAGTCCATGGCGTCGGCGAAGAGGTTCGGGCTGGCGTCCGCGGTGATCATGACGACGCCGACGGAGGGGAAGCGCAGCGACACCTCCCGGATCAGCTCCAGGGCAGGTACCGGGCCGATCCGCTCGTGGACCAGCACCACCTCGGGCAGTTCGTCGAGCGCCTCGCCCGCGAGGCGGGCCAGGGTGTCGATGAGCTGGGTGGAGTCGCCGACGGGGGTCGCCGGCTCGGCGTCGGGCAGCTGGCTGAGCAGGGTGGTGACGGAGCGGGCCGCGTCGAGGTCGCCGACCGCCGGGAGGATTCTGGTGGTCATCCCATCCTCACTTGTCCTTGTCGAGCGTGTAGGTGCGGTCCCCCGGGCGGATGGTGCCGTCGCTGCCCGGGGCGACGAGTGCGAGGCGGACGTGCTCCGCGAAGGACTCGGCGTAGGCGACGCGCTGGGTGTCCAGCGTGTTCAGGGCGAAGGTGATCGGCACGGCCTCGGTGGCCTGGGTGCCCCGGTCGTCGGCGCTCGGGTCCAGGGCGGTGAGTTCGCCGACGTCCAGCACCTTGGCGTTGGAGACGATGACCTTCGACTGGGCCGCGGCGCCCTGCTGTTCACCGGCGAACGTGGCGTAGATGTTGACCGTCGCGCCCGGCGTGATCTTGCCCGCGACACCGGTGGAGGCGTCGATCATGATGGCGATCTCCTGCTCACCGGCGCGGAGTTCGGGTTTGCGGACCATCATGTCCGACTGCAACAGCGAGCCTTGGCGGAGTTCGGTGACCGCGATCTTCGACTCGACCTCCCGCAGGTCGGTCACGGCGTTCTCCGAGAGCCACCGTTTGGGCATCGTGATCTTCTCGAACTGGCCGCTGTTCAGGGCGGTGTACGGAGCCACGTTGGTCTTCAGCTGGTACGCCGTCACCTCGGGTCCGACCTTCGAGTTGACGTCGCTGATCACCGAGAGCACGCCGGCGAAGGCCGCGAAGGCGCACAGGACCGACAGGAGCAGGAGTATCACGCCGCGGCGCTGGCGGGAGTTCATGGTCCGGACAACCTCGTTCGAGTCGGATGCGTGCAGCGGATGCGTGAAGCGGACAGCGGACGGAGCGGGCGGTGCAGTGGCGCGATGGCGCGCTGTGGAGCGGTTCGTGCCGTGGAGCGGTTATGGGCTGTGGAGCGGTTACGCGCTTACATCTACGGCCGCGTTGTCGCCGCGGAGGAAGCGGCGGTTCGCGGTCCGGCGGGTGGGGCGGGGACGGTGGCGCTGGACGGTCTGCGTGCGCGGGAGCGGTGCGGCCCGGCGCGGGCGGCGAAGGGCGTACGGGGAGCGGTCGTACTACGGGCCCGGCGATTTTTCGGTCCCAGGGTGTTGGACACCGGCGGGGAGCATGCGGTTCTCCGAAACCGCGAGAGGAGCGGAACAGAATGCGCAGCGGTCACCGATGAGTTCCATGGCGCACCAGTGACACTTTTCCCGGCGTACGGAGGAGACCAGCTGGTAGAGCACGGAGAGGTCGGGGAGATGGGCGGCGAACTCCACCAGCTTTCCCGTGCCCCACCAGCGCGGTGAGTCGGCCGGGACAGCGGTGTCGTGAATGGCCTGGACCTTCCAGGCGGGTGCAAGGGTCTCCTGTACCCACTCCGACTGCAGATTCCCTTTGGCCACCAGGAGTTGCGTACCGAAATCGGGCCCCGCCGGCGGTTCGGCGGTCGGACCGAGTTTCACCAGCTGCGGCTCGGGTCCGGCGAGCACGGCGAACTGGGACCCGGGGACCCAGGACTTGGCGTGGCTCTTGAGGCTGACCGGGACCCGGTCGAGCCGGGCGACGGAGTTGAGGAGGGCGCCCGCGTAGATGTAGTGCGAGAGCAGCCGGGCGGCGGAGGCGACCACCCCGGGGCTGAAGTCGCAGATGGACAACTGCCGCAGCTGGCGCACCAGTACGGCGACACCGAGGGGCGGGAGATCCACCTTGACCAGGGCGATCCGGTCGCTTTCCAGCACCGAGCGGATGGAGTGGAGGCGGCGTTCGTGCGCGGGCCGGATGCCCGAGGGGTAGAGGGCGATCACATACCCGTGCTGTTCCAGCAGCAGGTGCATGTCCCCGATCGCCAGCTCCAGCGCCTGGGCCTCGGGGGCCTGGAGCAGGGCGGCGGTCGGCGTCTGCTGGTCGGTGGGCGGCAGCACCAGGTCTGCGCTCGTCACTGCTATCGCGGTCGGCACGCTCTCCCCGTTTCGGCTCCGGTCGACGTGGGGACGTCGGCCGCAATCGCTCCTGCTCCGTGCTTCTGCCCCAGCACTTTAGCCACGTCTCACCAGGCAGAGAACAGTTATCGGAGACCAGTACGACACCATGCGAACACCGTTCCAACGAGGGCCGGGTGCTAAACGGGATGAAATCGATTTCTGCCAACTTCGTTATCACTGCGGAGCGTTACCGAATCCGGCGTCCGGCTTTCGATCAGGTATCCATTCGCGCACGTCAGCCTGGATTCCGAGGCGACCGGCTCCCTTTTCGTAAGGGCGTTTCGGTGACCGTCCGAAGATCTGCCGCAAGATCACTCGTGCGGGGGGCGGAGCGTGGTCGCGGGGTCGCTCCCGGACCGGGAATCCGCGGTCCGCCACCCCCGTACGGGGGTGGCCACGGCCCCTCGCGCCCGAACGGGCGGACGGCCTTTCCCTGCCAGAGGCCTTGACAACTTGATTGGTCTGGACCAGTTTATGCGCACCGCCCATCCCCGGCACCCCCAACTCCCCCCGGAGGCACCAGTGGAACGCTCCACAGGCCGCAGTCGCAGAAGGCGTCGCTCCCGGCCCGTACTCGGTGGCACCCTGGCCGTCGTCGCGGCCGCCGCCCTGACCGTCACCGGACTCGTCGGCACCGCCCAGGCCGCCGACGTCAACAACGCCAAGAACGCGGGCTTCGAGTCCGGCCTCGCCAACTGGACCTGTTCCGGGGGCAGCGGCGCCGCCGTCTCCAGCCCCGTGCGCAGCGGTACGTCCGCGCTGAAGGCCACCCCGGCCGGCCAGGACAACGCCAAGTGCTCGCAGTCGGTCAAGGTGAAGCCCAACTCGACCTACGCGCTCAGCTCCTGGGTGCAGGGCGGTTACGCCTACCTCGGGGTGACCGGCAGCGGAACGACCGACGTCTCCACCTGGACGCCGGGCTCAACCACCTGGACCAAGCTGTCCACCAGCTTCAGGACCGGCGCGAACACCACCTCGGTGACCGTCTACACCCACGGCTGGTACGGGCAGGCAGCCTACTTCGCCGACGACGTCGAGGTGACCGGCCCCGACGGCGGGGGCGGCGGCGAGGAGCCCCCGGTCGTCCCGGCCACCCCGGCGGGCCTCACGGCGGGCGCCACCACCACGTCCTCCGTCGCCCTGTCCTGGAACGCGGTCTCCGGCGCCACGGGCTACCGCGTGTACCGCAACGGTACGCAGGCCACCACCGCCACCGGGACCTCCGCGACCGTCACCGGGCTGACCGCGGACACCGCCTACCAGTTCTCGGTGAGCGCCACCAACGCGGCGGGCGAGTCCGCCAAGTCGGCCGCGATCACCGCCCGTACGGCCAAGCAGGGCACCGGTCCCGGCCCCGGTCCCGCCGTGCCCAAGCACGCGGTGACGGGCTACTGGCAGAACTTCAACAACGGCGCGGCCGTCCAGAAGCTCACCGACGTCCCGGCCGACTACGACATCATCGCGGTCTCCTTCGCGGACGCCACGCCGACGCAGGGCGCGGTCACCTTCAACCTGGACACCGCCGGGCTTGGCGGCTACACCGACGCCCAGTTCCGCTCCGACATCAAGACGAAGCAGGCCCAGGGCAAGAACGTCATCATCTCCATCGGCGGCGAGCTGGGCACGGTCCGGGTCGACAACGACGCCTCCGCCACCGCGTTCGCCAACTCGGTGTACGCGCTGATGCAGGACTACGGCTTCAACGGGGTCGACATCGACCTGGAGAACGGCCTCAACGCCACCTACATGACGAAGGCGCTGCGCCAGCTGTCGGCGAAGGCCGGCTCCGGGCTGGTCATCACGATGGCCCCGCAGACGCTCGACATGCAGTCGACGTCGGGTGAGTACTTCAAGACGGCGCTGAACGTCAAGGACATCCTGACCGTCGTCAACATGCAGTACTACAACAGCGGTTCGATGCTCGGCTGCGATGGCAAGGTCTACTCGCAGGGCTCGGTGGACTTCCTCACCGCGCTCGCCTGCATCCAGCTGGAGGGCGGTCTCGACCCGTCCCAGGTCGGCATCGGCGTCCCCGCCTCCACCCGCGGCGCGGGCAGCGGCTACGTCGCCCCGTCGATCGTGAACGCGGCGCTGGACTGCCTGACCAAGGGCACCAACTGCGGTTCGTTCAAGCCCTCGAAGACCTACCCGTCGCTGCGCGGCGCGATGACCTGGTCGACGAACTGGGACGCGACGGCCGGGTTCGCCTGGTCGAAGGCGGTCGGCCCGCACGTCCGCGGCCTGCCGTAACCCGTATCGCTCAGCGATCCTCGCAACCCGCAGCGCCGCCGCTCCCCCGGCGGCGCTGCGGCGTTCCGGCGTTTCGGATTTCCGGCCTCGGACCGGTTCGCGCGTCACCAGGGCAGGTCGCGCACCTGCTGGACGCACAGCACGACGAACAGCAGCCCGGACAGGGCGAGCATCCCGTTGCTGAGCCATCCGTTGCGCCACTCCCCGGGCGTGCGGGAGGAGTTGAGCAGCCAGATCAGGGTCAGCGCGAGGAACGGCATGAAGAACGCGCCGAGCACCCCGTACGCGATGACCAGGCCGAAGGGCTCGTCCAGCCAGAGCAGCGTCATCGGCGGGAAGGTCAGCCACAGGAGGTAGGCGCGGAAGGGCAGCGAGCGCTGCTGCCGTTCGGCGACGGCGGGGCCGGCCTTCTCCTCGCCCCCGGCCGCCGGGGCCCGGAACCGCTCCACGAAGTCGGCGAACATCAGGCTCACCCCGTGCCAGACGCCGATCAGCGACGAGAACGACGTGGCGAAGAAGCCCACCAGGAAGAGCTTGGCGGTGCCCGCGCCGAACCGGTCCTCCAGCACCTTGCCCAGGTCGATCAGCCCGCGGTCGCCCGAGGTCAGGGCGATCTGCGAGGCGTGCAGCAGCTCGGCGCCCACGATGAGCATCGCGACGACGAAGAGCCCGGTGGTGATGTAGGCGACCCGGTTGTCGAGCCGCATGACCTTCATCCAGGAGGAGTTGCTCCAGCCCTTGGCGTTGACCCAGTAGCCGTACGCGGCCATCGTGATCGTGCCGCCGACGCCGCCGATCAGCCCGAGGGTGTAGAGGAGGGAGCCGTCGGGCAGCACGGGCAGCAGCCCGGCGAACGAGGCCCCGACGTCCGGCACGACGCGGATCGCCACGTACACGACCACCACGAACATGATGCCGATCAGGACCGTCATGACCTTCTCGAAGACGGCGTACCGGTTGAACCAGACGAAGACCAGCCCGATCAGCCCGGTCACGATCGCCCAGAACTTCAGCCCCGGCCCGTCGGGGAACAGCGCCACGATGGGCAGGGCGCTGGAGGACATGGCCGTCGCCCCGTAGATGAAGCCCCAGACCACGACGTAGATCGCGAAGTAGACCGTGGTCCAGGGGCCCAGGCTGCGCCAGCCGTCGAAGAGCGTGCGGCCGGTCGCCAGGTGCCAGCGGCCGGCCGCCTCGGCGAGCGAGATCTTGACGACGCAGCCGATCACCGCCGCCCACATCAGGGTGTAGCCGAACTTGCTGCCCGCGATCAGCGTCGCGACCAGGTCCCCGGCCCCGACCCCGGTCGCCGCGACGACGATGCCGGGGCCGATGTACTTCCAGCTGGACTTACGTGGTCGGGAGGCCGGCTCCCCTGTCTCTGTGGTTGCGCTTGTCTCCGCCATGCTGATCAAGGAAGCGCAGTCGGCGGGGACAGCACAAGGGGTGTGCGGGGATCGGGCGGCCGGAGGCGCCTGGGACGTCCCGGTGTGTGCCGGTTCGCTAGATGACCAGGCTGAGCAGCGCCGCGACCACGAAGCCCGCGACCGACAGCACCGTCTCCAGGACCGTCCAGGACTTCAGCGTGTCGCGTTCGCTGATGCCGAAGTACTTCGACACCATCCAGAAGCCGCCGTCGTTCACGTGCGAGGCGAAGATGGAGCCCGCCGAGATCGCCATGATGATCAGCGCGAGGTGGGCCTGGGACAGGTCCTGGCCCTCGACCAGCGGGACCACGATCCCGGCCGTGGTGACGATCGCGACGGTGGCCGAGCCCTGGGCGACGCGCAGGACGACCGAGATCAGCCAGGCGAGCAGGATGACGGGCAGGCCCACGTCGTTGAAGGTGTCGGCGAGCGCGTCCGCGATGCCGCTGCCCTTGAGGACCGCGCCGAAGATGCCGCCCGCGCCGACCACCAGCAGGATGTTGCCGACGGGCTTCAGCGAGGACGTGGAGACGGACTCCAGGGACTTGCGGGACCAGCCGCGGCGGATGCCCAGCAGGTAGTACGCGAGGAACAGGGCGATCGTCAGGGCGACGAACGGGTTGCCGAAGAACTCGATCACCGAGCGGAGCGTGGAGGGGTCCAGGGCGATGGAGGAGAACGTCGCGGCGAGGATCAGGATCAGCGGGGTGCCGATGATCGCGAGGACCGTGAGGAGCGGCACCGGCTTCTCGTGCGGGGTGACCCCGGCGGCGCGCTGTTCGGCGGCGACGGCGGCCTTGGCCTCCTCGGCGGCCTCCACCATGTCCTGGGGTACGTCGACGAAGACACGCTTGCCGATCCAGGCGGAGTAGCCCCAGGCAGCGATGACGGACGGGATGCCGACGACGACGCCCATCAGGATGACCCAGCCGAGCGACACGTTGAAGAGTCCGGCGGCGGCCACCGGGCCCGGGTGCGGCGGCAGGAACGCGTGGGTCATCGACAGGCCCGCCAGCAGCGGCATCGCGTAGAGCAGAATCGATTTTCCGGAGCGCTTGGCCGCGGCGTACACGATCGGCGCCAGCACGAAGATGCCCACGTCGAAGAAGACCGGGATGCCGAAGACGAGGCCCGTCATCCCCATGGCGAGCGGGGCGCGCTTCTCGCCGAAGGCGTTCAGCAGCCGGGTGCTCAGCACCTCGGCCCCGCCGGACACTTCGAGGATCGCCCCGAGCATGGTGCCGAGTCCGATGATGATCGCGACATGGCCGAGGATGCCGCCCATGCCGGATTCGATGACCGAGACGGCGGCGGATTTCTGGACGGTGCCGAAGAGTTCGGTGACCGAGAGCCCGGCACCGAGGCCGACGGCTATGGAGACCGCGAGCAGGGCGACGAAGGGCTGGAGCCTGACCTTGATGATCAGGAAGAGCAGGAGGGCGATGCCGAGGGTGGCAACGGTCAGCAGACCGGCGGTGCCGTCGATCAGGAGGAGCAGACCACCGGTGTGCGGTGGTGTCTCGACCGGCGCCGGTGTGGCGGCGAGCAGCATGGGGACTCCGATGGTGCTGGAGGGCAGGGGGGAGCGCGGCACGGCGCCCCCGGGGGGCGGGGCGCCGTGCCGTACGGCGTGCGGGAGGGGTTACGCGGGTGGGGCAAAGCGATCCGTGGGGCGCGGCGTTCGGGGGGAAGGAACGGTCGGCGGGCCGGAACGGGTCAGCTGAGCACCGCGAGCGCGTCGATCTCGATCAGCAGGCCCTTGGGCAGGCCGACGTAGACCGTGGTGCGGGCCGAGGGGGCCTCCTTGAGGTTCTGCTCCGCGAAGTAGGTGTTGTAGATCTCGTTCATCTCCGCGAAGTGGTCCACGTCCGTGAGGTAGACGCGCATCATCATCACGTCGTCCCAGCTCGCGCCGCCCTCCTCCAGGATCGCCTTGACGTTGGCGAAGATCTGGAGGGTCTGCTCGCGCAGGGTGGGGCCGGCCGGGGTCGGGGCCTGGCCCTCCACGGCGGGGAGGAAGCCGACCTGGCCGGCGACCTGGAGGATGTTCCCCTTCTTCACGCCGTGCGAGAACTTCGCGGGCGGCGTGGTGTGGGTGGAGGGGGTGAGGGCGGTCTTCTCGGTCATGGCTGATCAGACTTTCTTGGGTCGGTTGATGCCGGAGTACTCCCGGCTGATGGTCTCGGCGGTGCGCCGGACCAGCGGGAGCAGGGTGAGGAGTTCCTCGGCCGTGACGACCACATTGGGTGCGGACACCGACATGGCCGCGACGACCCGCCCGTCCGCGCCGCGGATGGGGGCGCCGACGCAGTTGATGGACTCCTCGTGGCCACCGAGGTCGGTGGCCCATCCCTGTTCGCGCACGACGGCCAGCTCCTTGAGGAAGGCGGCCGCGTTGGGCGTCGAACGGGACGTGTACATGGGGTAGTCGAGCTTCTCGGCGATGACGCGCCGCTCGGGCTCGGTGAGGTCGGCCAGCAGCAGCTTGGCGACGGCCGCGACGGTGATCGCGACGGGCTTCCCGATCCGGGAGTACATCCGGACCGGGTAGCGGCTCTCGACCTTGTCGATGTAGAGGACTTCCTGCTCCTCGTACACGGCGAGGTGGACGGTGTGCCCGCACCGGTCGTTCAGGGCGACCAGGTGGGAGTGGGCGATCTCGCGGACGTCGAGGTTCTCGACGGCTTCCTGCGCGAGCGCGAAGAGGCGGGCGCCGAGGCGGTAGCGCTGGTCCTGCTGGCGGTAGACGAGGCCGTGCTCGTGGAGCGTACGCAGCAGGCGCAGCGCCGTGGACTTGTGGACGCCGAGCCGCTCGGCGACCTGGCCGAGGTCGGCGGGTCCCTGGGCGAGCAGCGGCAGGATGCTCAGTGCCCGGTCGACGGTCTGGCTCATGGTGTGCGTACCTCCTCGGGGGCCCGGTCGGCTGCGGTCCAGCCGGGGCCGAGACGAAGTGTGCCCCAGGCGTCGTCGCCGAGGGCGACGAGGCGGTCGGCGTGCTCACGGGCGGGCGGTTCGGTGAGGTCGCCGGGGACGGTGAGGACGGCGGCGGCCATGAGATGCCCGTGCCGGACCCGGTCGCGGACGGGCAGCCCGCGCAGGGTGGCGGAGAGGAACCCGGCGGCGAACGCGTCGCCCGCTCCGACGGCGGCGACGACGTCGACCCGGAGTGCGGGCACGTGGGTGACGGTGTCACCGCTTCCGGCCGCGGCGCTGTCCGCCCCTCCGCCCACCGTGGAGCGCGAGCCCGGGGCACTCTCAGCGCCTGCGGCGTCGGAGGAGCGGGGTCCGGCGGCACTTTCCGCCCCTCCCGCACCCGACGAGCGGGCTCCGGCGGCAGAATCAGCCCCTCCGGCGTTTGAGGAGCGGGGTCCGGGGCGGAGCCCCGAGGCGAACACCGTCGCGCCCGCACTCCCCTGCTTCACGACTACGACGGACGGCTCCGGCAGCGCAGCGCGGATCGCCTCCGGGCCCACGATCCCCCACGCCTCCTCCGCCTCGTCCTCCCCGACGAACACCAGGTCGGACCGGCGGGCCAGCTCCAGCAGCACGGAAGCGTCGCCGCCCCGCCACAGATGCGGCCGGTGGTTCACGTCGAAGGACACCAGCGGCCGCCCGGCACGCGGAGCCGTCAGCTCCCGCAGCAGCGCCAGGCAGTCGCCGGACAGCGCCGCCGTGATCCCGGACAGATGCAGGATGCGCCCCGCGAACAGCTCCGCGTACGGCACGTTCGCCGGGGACATCGCGGACGCCGCCGACCCGGCCCGGTAGTACGCGACCTCGTGCGTGTCGGTCCCCCGGTCCGTGGCCGTACGGAAGTAGATGCCGGTCGGCCGGACCGGGTCGCGGCGGACGGCCGACGTGTCTACCCCGTACGACGCGATCGTCTCGACGAGGTGGTCGCCGAAGCCGTCCGCGCCGACCCGGCCGACCCAGGCCGCCCGGTGCCCGGCGGCGGCGAGCGCGCAGGCCACGTTGGACTCGGCTCCCCCGATACCGCGCCCGAAGGAGGGCACGTCGGCGAGGCGGCCGGGCTGCGAGGGCAGGAACGTCACCATGGACTCACCGAGACAGACGACGTCGGTGGTCGTGGCGGCGTGGGCCGTCCCTGCTGCGGGTCCGGGCACTGAGGGCTCCTCGCTGATCGGCGTGCGGGCCGGTGGTCACCATTGACCGGGCATCGGCTCGGATGTTAGACAGCGTTGAGCGATATACGCAATGGGTGTTGCATATGTTGCAACGAACTTCGAGGAGCTCCCCTTGGCAGCCGAACGCCCCACCGGCCACACCGCCGCCCCCGCGCCTTCCGCCCCCGGCGTCTCCCCCGCGTCCCTGGCGTCCGGCCTTGCCGACGAACGCGTCGACCACCGCTTCAAGGCCCTGCCGCCGGACGCGGAGGGCCTGACCGTCAAGGACCTGGCCGCCGAGCGCCGCAACCTCTTCACCGGCGGGTTCACCACCCCCGTCCTCGCGCTCTCCGCCGAGTCGGTGGCGCACAACCTCGACCTCCTGGAGACGTACGCCGAGCGCCACGGCCTCGCGTTCGCGCCGCACGGCAAGACGTCCATGTCCCCGCAGCTCTTCGTGGACCAGCTGAAGCGCGGCGCGTGGGGCATCACGGCCGCCGTGCCGCACCAGGCGCGGGTCTACCGGGCGTACGGCATCGGGCGGATCTTCCTCGCCAACGAGCTGGTCGACGCGGTCGCCCTGCGCTGGCTGGCCGGCGAGATGACGGCCGACCCGTCGTTCCGCTTCGTCTGTTACGCCGACTCCGTGCGCGGCGTCGAGCTGATGGACGAGGCCCTCGGCGCGGCGGGCGCCACCCGTCCGGTCGACGTGGTGGTGGAGCTGGGCGCGGGCGAGGGCGCGCGCACCGGGGCCCGCACGGACGCCGACTGCGCGGCCGTGGCCGACGCGGTGGCGGCGGCCGGGTCGCTGCGCCTGGTGGGCGTCGCCGGGTACGAGGGCGAGGTGCCGGACGCCGACCCCGAGCGGGTACGGGCGTGGCTCCGGCGGCTCGTCGCACTCGCGGCCTCCTTCGACGGCGAGAAGCGGTTCGCCGGGGCCGAGGAGATCGTGATCAGCGCGGGCGGCAGCGCCTGGTTCGACGCGGTCGCCGACGTCTTCGACGGGATTCCCGAACTGAGCCTGCCCGTCCTGAAGTTGCTGCGCTCCGGCGCGTACGTCTCGCACGACGACGGGCACTACAAGCACCTCACCCCGTTCAACCGCGTCCCCGAGGAGGGGGCCCTTGAGCCCGCCTTCCGGCTCTGGGCGCAGGTCGTCTCCCGCCCGACCGGCGAGCAGGCGTTCCTGAACGCGGGCAAGCGGGACGCGGCGTACGACCTCGACCTGCCCGAGGCGCAGGTGGTCCGCTCCGGCCGGGACGGCTCGGTGCGGCCCGCCACCGGGATCACGGTCACCGGCCTCTCCGACCAGCACACCTGGGTGCGCACGGAGGAAGGGGCCGGGCTGGAGGTGGGCGACTGGGTCGGCATGGGTCTCTCGCACCCCTGCACCAGCTTCGACAAGTGGCAGCTGATCCCGCTGGTCACGGCGGACGGCACGGTCACCGACTACATCCGCACGTTCTTCTAGAGGCGCAGGCCCCACCCCGATCGGAAAGGTGACCCATGGACCTGGTCCTGCGTGACGCGCTCGTCGTCGACGGCACCGGCGAGCCCTCCTACCGCGCCGATGTGGCCCTCGACGGCGGCCGCATAGCCGAGATCCACCCCGAGGGCTCTCCCGGCCCCCGCCCCACCGCCACCCGGACCGTGGACGCGGACGGCCTCGCGCTCGCCCCCGGCTTCATCGACATGCACGCCCACAGCGACCTGGCGCTGCTGCGCGACCCGGACCACAGCGCGAAGGCGGCGCAGGGCGTCACGCTCGAAGTGCTGGGCCAGGACGGCCTTTCGTACGCCCCGGCCGACGACCGCACGCTGGCCGAGGTCCGCCGCTCCATCACCGGCTGGAACGGCGACGGCTCCGACATCGACTTCGACTGGCGCACGGTCGACGGCTATCTGGACCGCCTGGACCGCAACTTCGGCGGCCAGGGCATCGCCGTCAACGCCGCCTACCTCGTCCCGCAGGGCACGGTCCGGATGTACGCGGTGGGCTGGGACGACCGCCCCGCCACCGACGCCGAACTGGCCCGGATGAAGGAGCTGGTGGACCAGGGCATGCGGGAGGGCGCGGTCGGCATGTCGTCCGGGCTGACCTACACCCCCGGCATGTACGCGGACGACGCCGAACTCACCGAACTCTGCCGGGTGGTGGCCCGCCATGGCGGCTACTACTGCCCGCACCACCGCAGTTACGGAGCGGGCGCCCTGGGGGCGTACGAGGAGATGGTGCAGCTGACCCGCAACGCCGGCTGCGCCCTCCATCTCGCCCACGCCACCATGAACTTCGGCGTGAACGAGGGCAGGGCCCCCGACCTGCTGGCCCTCCTCGACGGCGCGCTCGCCGCCGGGGCCGACATCTCGCTCGACACCTATCCGTACACCCCCGGCTGCACCACGCTGGTCGCCATGCTGCCCAGCTGGGCGAGCGAGGGCGGCCCGGAGTCGGTCCTGACCCGGCTCGCGGACCCTTCGAGCGCGGAGCGGATCCGGCACCACCTGGAGGTGCTGGGCTCGGACGGCTGTCACGGGGTGCCGATCGAGTGGGACACCATCGAGATCTCCGGCGTCAGCGCGCCCCACCTGGCCGCGTACGTGGGCCGTACGGTGGCGGAGTCGGCGGCACTGCGGGGCGAGGAGCCCTGGGTGACCGCGCGGCGGCTGCTCACCGAGGACCGGCTCGGCACGACGATCCTCCAGCACGTGGGCCACGAGGAGAACGTACGGCAGATCATGCGCCACCCGGTGCACACCGGCGGCAGCGACGGCATCCTCCAGGGCGACAAGCCGCATCCGCGCGCGTACGGCACGTTCCCGCAGTATCTCGGACGGTACGCCCGGGAGTTGGGCATCCTCTCGCTGGAGGAGTGCGTCGCCCACCTGACCTCGCGCCCGGCCGCCCGGCTGCGGCTCGCCGACCGGGGCCTGGTGCGCGAGGGCTACCGCGCGGACCTGGTGCTGTTCGACCCGGAGACGGTGGCGGCGGGCTCCACGTTCGAGGAGCCGCGCACGCTGCCGGTGGGCATCCCGCACGTCCTGATCGACGGCCGGTTCGTCATCGAGGACGGCAAGCGGACGTCGGTGCTGGCGGGCAAGGCGGTCAGGGGAGCCGGGGCCGCCTGAGGGCTCACCGGGAAGCGTCCGCCGCGCGCTCGGCCGCCCAGGCGAGGTCCTCCTCCGTGGGGGCGTCGTCCTGGGTGAGGGCCCGCCGCCAGTAGCCGCTGAACTCGACCGCTTGCTTGGGCAGTTCGCGGTCCTCGACCAGGTGGCGGCGGAGCGCCCGGACGGCGGACGCCTCGCCCGCCACCCAGGCCGCGTCCACCCCGTCGAGGGCCGCTCCGGCGTCCCGTACGGCTGCCGCCAGCGAGCCGCCACGGTCGCGGTGCACCCAGCGGACCTCGGCCCCTCCGGCGGCGGGCGGCAGCTCCCGCTCCTCCGCCACGTCCGCGACCTCGGCGAACACCACGGCCCCGGTCCCGGCCGGCAGCGCCTCCAGCAGCGTGGCGATGGCCGGGAGCGCGGTCTCGTCCCCGGCCAGGAGCATCCGCCGGGCGGCGGGCAGCGGGCGGGCGTAGAGGGACGACGGGCCGACCATGCCGAGGACGTCGCCGGCCCGGGCCGTGGCACCCCAGCGGGCGGCGGGGCCGCCACCGGCTTCCGCGCCTCCGTGCAGCACGAAGTCCACGGCCATCACGTTGCGTTCGCGGTCGTAGGAGCGGACGGTGAAGCTGCGCATCCAGGGCCGCTCCGCCTCCGGGATCGCGAGGTAGGCCTCGTACCAGCGCATGCCGTCCGGGTCGTCGGCGTCCCGCTCCGGCAGTCGGGGCTCCGCCTGCCCGGCGCGCGGCAGGCAGAGCTTCAGCTGCTGGTCGGGGCGGTCCTCCAGGAGCCCGGGCAGCTCGTCGGCGGTGAAGCCGATCCTCGCCGTGCCGGGAGTGACCCGCTCGACGTCCACGACCCGTACGTACGTGACCGGCAGCGCCTGCCCCATCGCGACCCGACCCCTCTCCTGCCGAAAACCACCGAAGGCCACTGAAGGCCACTGAAGGCCACTGAAGACCGCCGAAGAGCACTGATACCTTACGGCGTAATGAATTACCCGCCGGATGTTACTTTACGACGTAAGGAGTTGCAAGTGGTGGTCTTCGCCGGGCAGGGCGACCCCCGCCGTTCCCTCTCCCTTCTGTGGCGCGCGGACGCCCCGCCACCGGCCCGCGGCGGACCGGGACCCAAGCCCCGGCTGAGCGTGGACGCGATCGTGGCGGCCGCCGTGGCGCTCGCCGACGAGGAGGGGATGGGAGCCCTGTCCATGCGCGCGGTCGGCGAGCGGCTGGGGCGCACGGCGATGGCGCTCTACACCTACGTCCCCGGCAAGAGCGAGCTGCTGGACCTGATGTACGACGCCGTCCACGCCGAACTCCCGTCCGCGTATCCGGAGTCGGACGACTGGCGGACCGCGCTCACCGCCTGGGCCGGGGAGGTCCTGGAGTTCTACGTCCGCCACCCCTGGGTGCTCCAGGTCTCACAGGCGCGGCCGGTGCTGGGACCGCACGAGTACGCGGGCCTGGACACGCTGGTCGCCCTGTTGCGGACGACCGGCCTGGAGGCGGGGGTGCTGCGGCGGCTGGTGGGGACCGTGTTCCCGTATCTACGGGGCTCGGCGCAGGCGGTGGCGGACGCGCGGCTGGCCGCGGCGGCGACCGGGAGTTCCGACGAGGAGTGGTGGGCGGCGCGCTCGGCGGCCCTGCTGGAGCTGGTCCCCGACTTCGCGGAGCGCTTCCCCGCCATGAGCCGGCTGGAGGCGGAGGGGCCGGTGGAGCCGTACCCGGCGGCGGGCCCGGAGGGCGCCGAGGCGCTGCCGTACCTGGAGCGGGAGGCCCGCGAGACGTTCCGGGTGGGGCTCGGGGTACTGCTGGACGGGATCGAGGCGGCGCGCGCCCGGCGGCCCTGAGGGTGGTCAGGACCGCCGGGCGCGCGGCTCGTGCGGCTACGGCTTGGGCAGCGCGCAGCCCTCACGGTCGAGGTCGATCTTGTTGCCGGTCGCGATGCACGGGACCATGGTGTACGTCTGCTGGGCGTAGTTGATGCCCTCGCGGACGGTCACCTCGCCGTTCTCGTCGACCTCGCACGGGTTGTTGTCCGTGCACTCCTGGCCGCTCTCGTTTCCGGTGTTGTTGACGGCGACCACCTTGCCGGTGGCGTCGTCGATCACCGGCGAGCCGGACGTCCCGCCGATGGTCTGGCACTCGGGGGTGTAGCGGACCGAGTCCTTCCAGGTCCACCGGCCCTCCTTGAGCTGGTGGACGAAGCCGTCGATGTCGCAGCTGTAGGTGCGCTTCCAGTAGCCGGAGGCGACGGTGATCGCGGTGCCCGCCGTCGGGTGGGCGGTCTCCAGCTCCAGCGCCTGGATGCCGTAGCTGTCCTCGATCTGCTGGTAGGTGCTGGTGAGTTCGTAGAGCGAGAGATCGGTGTCGGTCATCGTGCCGTATGCGATCTTGCTCGCCTTCAGGGTGCCGACGCCGTCTCCCGAGGCGTTGAGCAGGGTGAACGTACGGGAGGACGGCTGGTCGACGACGACCTCACCGGGGCCCGGGAAGCCGGACTCCAGGCAGTGCCCGTTGGAGAGCACGAGGGCGGGGTCGGTGGGGGCGGAGTCGGGCGAACGGACTACGGAGCCCGAACAGTTGCTGAGTGCGACGGTCCCGGCGAAGGTCACGGCCTTCGCGGCGGGTACGGCGTCCGGTGCGGCGTACGTCGTCCGCGGTGCGGTTTCGGCCGAAACCTCGCTCGCGTTCCCGGCGGGTCCGGCTGCCGCGACGGGCGCGGCACCCGCTCCCAGGAGCAGGGCAGCAAGAAACGCACCGACGAGAGGCTTGTTCATGTGGGGGGTACCTCCAGTGATGCCAAGGGCCGGAGATCTTCCGGCTTTTGACATGCGCATGTTGGCGCAGATGTCAGGCCATCACAAGGGGTCGATTCCGGCCGCGGCCGCGGCTACCCCTGACTCAGCCCCGCCACGGGCTCGGCGGCGGCCTCCGTCCCGGACGCGTCCCGGTAGATGTGGTCGCGCCCCCACTCCCCCAGCGGTTCCAGCGCCGCGTTCAGCGAGAGGCCCAGCGGGGTGAGCGAATACTCCACGCGCGGCGGCACCTCGGCATACACCTCGCGGTGCACGATGCCGTCGTCCTCCAGCTCCCTGAGATGGGAGCTGAGCACCTTCTCGGTCACCCCGGGCACGGCCCGGCGCAGCTCACCGAACCGGCAGGTCCGCTCGTTCAGCGCCCACAGGATGAGCACTTTCCACTTGCCGCCGATCACGTCCATCGCCGCGTCGATCCCGCAGACGAACGCCCCCGGCCTCCGTACGACCCGCTTCATCGGACCGCCCCTCCCCACCTGGTCGCTATCCACGAGGTAACCACCCACTCCATAGTGCGTACTTGTCGGCACCGGCCTCTTCGACCAGCCTAATCGTCATGTCCGACAACACCGTTGAATCCGCCTCTCCCGCCCCTCTCACCCTGCTCGGCCTCGGCGCCATGGGCACCGCGCTCGCCCGTACCTGGCTCGCCGCCGGGCACCCTCTGACCGTCTGGAACCGCAGCCCCGGCCGGAGCGCCGAACTCGCCGCCGCGGGCGCGCGGGTGGCCGCGACGGCGGCCGAGGCGGTGGCCGCGAGCCCGCTCGTCGTCGTCTGCCTCCTGGACGACGCCTCGGTCCGCGCGGCGCTCGCCGACGCCGACCTCACCGGCAAGGACCTGGTCGACCTCACCACCTCCACCCCGGCCGAGTCGCGCACCCGGGCGGTCTGGGCGAACGAGCGCGGCGCCCGCTTCCTGGACGGCGGGATCATGGCCGTCCCGCCGATGGTCGGCGTGCCGGAGGCCGGCGGCTATGTCTTCTACAGCGGCTCGCGCGAGGTCTTCGACGCGCACCGGGACGTGCTGGCCGTGCCCGTCGCCACCCGGTACGTCGGCGCCGACCCCGGTTTCGCCGCGCTGCACGACGTGGCGCTGCTCAGCGCGATGACCGCCATGTTCGCCGGGGCCCGGCACGCGGCCGCGCTGGTGGCGGACGCCGGGATCGACCAGAAGGAGTTCGGCACGCTGGTGGCGGACTGGCTGACGGCGATGGCCCCGGCGACGGCGGCGTACGCGGGCGGTCCCGTGCCCGAGGACTCCACCAGTGCCGCCGTGGCGGAGGCGGGAGACGCGACGCTGCTCCGCACCGCGCAGGAGCAGGGCGTCGACACGGCCCTGCTGATCGCGTCGGCGGGCTCGATGACGGGCATGTGACGGTCCGGCGCGACTCACGGCCCGTGACGGTCCGGCGCGACTCACGCCGCGTGACAGTCGGGCGCGGCGATGCGGACCGGGCGCTTCCGCCCTTCCGCCCTCCCTTCCGCCCTACCGTCGGCGCCTGCGCCTGCGCCTGCGTCAGGCTTCCGTCGCCGCGGCCTCCTTCGCGTACGTCACCGCCTGGAGCAGCGTCAGTCCGGGTTCGGCCTGGCGCAGGATCTTGATGGCCTCCACCGAGTCCGCCGGCCCCGCGTGCCCGGCGGCGGCGAGCCGCTGCCGCACCCACTGGCCGCGCAGCTCCGCGTCCGGGCGTCCGGCGGAGTCCTCGGCCAGGGCGAGGGCGCGCTCCAGTCCGGGACGCTCGGCGTCCGGGGCGGTCTCCAGCGCACGCCGAAGGCCGGCGACGACATCGGGGGCGTCGCGGACGACGAGAACGGCGAGGGGCTGGGGCTTCCGGAACAGGCTCATGGGGCACCGTTACCCGGGACGGCCCGGCTCTCACCGGAGTTGAGCAAGATCTGAGCCGCCCGCCTCGGGAGCGCCTCGGTCCAGCGACCGAGGCCCAGCGACCGAGGCCCTCCGGTCGCGCACTTCGGTCCGTGGCCGGAGGCGTGCCCGCGCCCCGGCTGCGTACGGTCGGCGTATGACAATCGACCTCGACGCGTACTTCGCCCGCATCGGCTGGGCCGGGGAGCCCCGCCCCACGCTGGAGGTGCTGCGGTCCCTGCACCGGGCCCACCTGTCCGGCATCCCGTTCGAGAACCTGGACGCCGTCCTCGGCTCCGCCCCGTCACTGGCGCTCGACGACCTGGAGGCGAAGCTCGTGCGCGGCGGGCGCGGTGGGTACTGCTTCGAGCACAGCACCCTCTTCTGCGCCGTCCTGCGGCAGATCGGCTTCTCCGTGACGCCGCTGACGGCCCGCGTGATGCTGGGTGCGGCGCCGGGCGACATCCGGCCGCGTGCGCACATGCTGCTACAGGTGGGCGTGGAGGGTGAGCCGCATCCCTATCTGGCGGACGTCGGCTTCGGGGCGACCGGCGCCCTGCTGGAGCCGATCGAGCTGGTGGAGGGCGCCGACCTGTTCGACGCCCCGCGCCACCACCGGCTCGTCCAGGTCGCCCACGACGGCCCGCTGCCGACGTGGGAGCTCCAGGCGAACAAGGGCGGCTCGTGGGAGCCGCAGCACACGTTCACCCTGGAACCGTTCGAGGCGCCCGACTACGAGATGATGAACTGGCACGTCGCGACGCACCCGAACTCGCCGTTCCGGCAGGCGGTGTACGCGCAGCGCACCCGGATCGGCTCGCACCTGCTGCTCGCCGGGCTGGACCTGGTGGAGACGGCCGACGACGGCACGGTCAAGGAGCGGCGGCTGAAGGACGGCGCAGAGGCGCTGCGGGTCCTGGCGGACGACTTCGGCATCCGGCTCCCGGAGGGCGCCCGGCTGCCCGAGTGACCGCCCCGGACGGCCCGGCCGACCCCACGCACCCGCCCCGTACGCGTCGGCCGGGTACGGGGCGACCGGGTCCACCCGGCCCCCGGCCCGGGTACCCGCGTGGCGCATCTCACCCGTCCCGGCCGCTCACGCCGCCTTTCCAAGCCCCGACGCCGTCCCGACCGGGCGATCCCACGGTCCGGGGCGGCGACGGGCATGGCGATGGAAGACGCGGCGGGGCGGGGGCGCGCCCCGCGGGGAGCACGCCGGGAGCAATCCCCGCGCACCCCGCGAAACGCCGCCGTAAGCTCGCGGACATGCAGGTCATCCAGTCGACGAAGCTCGCCAACGTCTGTTACGAGATCCGGGGTCCCGTGCTGGAGGAGGCGATGCGGCTGGAAGCGGCCGGTCAGCGCATCCTCAAGCTGAACACGGGCAACCCCGCCGCGTTCGGGTTCGAGTGCCCGCCGGAGATCCTCGAAGACATCCTGCGCAATCTCGCGGGCGCGCACGGCTACGGCGACGCGAAGGGGCTGCTGTCCGCGCGCCGCGCGGTGATGCAGCACTACCAGACCAAGGGGATCGACCTCGACGTCGAGGACATCTACCTGGGCAACGGCGTCTCCGAGCTGATCCAGATGTCGATGCAGGCGCTGCTGGACGACGGCGACGAGGTGCTCGTACCGGCTCCCGACTATCCGCTGTGGACCGCCTCGGTCTCGCTGGCGGGCGGTACGGCCGTGCACTACCGGTGCGACGAGCAGGCCGACTGGATGCCGGACCTCGCGGACATCGAGCGGAAGATCACCGACCGCACCAAGGCCCTGGTGATCATCAACCCGAACAATCCGACCGGTGCGGTCTACGACGACGCGATGCTGCGCGGTCTCACCGAGATCGCCCGGCGGCACAACCTGATCGTCTGCTCCGACGAGATCTACGACCGGATCCTCTACGACGGCGCGACCCACACCCCGACGGCGTCGCTGGCGCCGGACCTCATGGTGCTGACCTTCAACGGGCTCTCCAAGAACTACCGGGTGGCCGGCTACCGCTCCGGCTGGATGGCCGTCTGCGGCCCGAAGGCGCACGCCACCTCGTACATCGAGGGGCTGACGATCCTCGCCAACATGCGGCTCTGCGCGAACATGCCCTCGCAGCACGCGGTGGCCACCGCGCTCGGCGGGCGGCAGTCGATCGAGGACCTGGTGCTGCCGGGCGGCCGGATCCTGGAGCAGCGGGATGTGGCGTACGACCTGCTGACCTCGATCCCCGGGGTGACCTGCGTGAAGCCGAAGGGGGCGCTGTATCTCTTCCCCCGGCTCGACCCCAAGGTCTACAAGATCAAGGACGACCGGCAGATGGTGCTGGACCTGCTGCGGGCCGAGAAGATCATGGTCGTGCAGGGCACCGGCTTCAACTGGCCCGAGCCCGATCACTTCCGGATCGTCACGCTGCCGACGGCCGAGGACCTGACCGACGCGGTGACCCGGATCGGCACCTTCCTGGACGGTTACGGACAGCCGTAGACCGATCACGCCTCCGGACCCCACATAACTTTAGACTCATTCCAATGTAGGATGGTTCCACGCACCATCGGGAGGCCATCCATGTACGAGCCGATCCGCAGCCCATCGGTCCACGCTCCGGCCGACGACGCGGACTTTCCGCACCGCAGCCGCGAGGACGAGCTGGACATCCAGCTCGCCGGGCATCTGGCCGCCCTGCTCGCCGTCACCGACGAACTGGGCCTCGGCACGGCGGGCGACCGGATCGCCGAACAGGTGGCCCGGCTGCGCGGCGCCCCGCCCGCCCGGCACGCGGGCCTGACCGACGCTGCCCCCGCGGACCTCCACCGTCGCGCCCACGCCCTCGCGGGCCGCGCCCTGCTGGTGGCCGCGTCCCGCGCCGACACCACCGCCGCCATCCTCTCCGCCGAGCGGATGGACGCCCACACCGCGGCCCTCGCCGCCGCCGACGTCGCCCCCTCCGGGCACCTGGTCGGCGCCCACTGACGGCCCCGGTCCGCGCGCTTCGGAGGCGTGCGGACCGGGTGCCACGGACTTCACGGCATCACGAAAAGGGGCGGCCCCCGGAACCGTGAGGGGGTTCCGGGGGCCGGGAGGGGTGTCCTTGGTCGGGGACGAGCCCTCCGGGGCCGCCGGTCACGACAGGCGCGACGACGGGCCCCGTACCGCGGCGGGCCGTTCGGCCCCACAGGTCAGGGCGGATGTCCGATGGACCCGACCGCGGGGTTTCAGGAGGACCGGCGGGCTCAGCCCAGGCGCTCGACGAGCGCGTGGTACTCGTCCCACAGCTCCTTGGGCGTGTGGTCGCCGAAGGTGTTGAGGTGCTCGGGGACCAGGGCGGCCTCCTCGCGCCAGACCTTCTTGTCGACGGTGAGGAGGAAGTCGAGGTCGGCCTCGGAGAGGTCCAGGCCCTCGGTGTCGATCGAGCCCTTGGCCGGCAGGATGCCGATCGGGGACTCGACGCCCTCGGCCTTGCCCTCCAGGCGCTCCACGATCCACTTCAGTACGCGGCTGTTCTCGCCGAAGCCGGGCCAGACGAACTTGCCGGCGTCGTTCTTGCGGAACCAGTTCACGTAGTAGATCTTGGGCAGCTTCGACTGGTCGGCCTTGTCCGCGCCGACCTTGACCCAGTGGTTCATGTAGTCGCCCATGTTGTAGCCGCAGAACGGCAGCATGGCGAACGGGTCGCGGCGCAGCTCGCCGACCTTGCCCTCGGCGGCGGCGGTCTTCTCGGAGGCGACGTTGGCGCCGAGGAAGACGCCGTGCTGCCAGTCGAAGGACTCGGTGACCAGCGGGACGGCGGAGGCGCGGCGGCCACCGAAGAGGATGGCCGAGATCGGCACGCCCTTGGGGTCCTCCCACTCGGGCGCGATGATCGGGCACTGTCCGGCGGGGACGGTGAAGCGGGCGTTGGGGTGGGCGGCGGGCGTGGCGGACTCGGGGGTCCAGTCGTTGCCCTTCCAGTCCGTGAGGTGCGCGGGCGCTTCCTCGGTCATGCCCTCCCACCAGACGTCGCCGTCGTCGGTGAGCGCGACGTTGGTGAAGACGGAGTTGCCCCACATGGTCTTCATGGCGTTGGCGTTGGTGTGCTCGCCGGTGCCGGGCGCGACGCCGAAGAAGCCGGCCTCGGGGTTGATCGCGTAGAGCCGGCCGTCCTCGCCGAACCGCATCCAGGCGATGTCGTCGCCGATGGTCTCCACGGTCCAGCCGGGGATGGTCGGCTCCAGCATGGCGAGGTTGGTCTTGCCACAGGCGGACGGGAACGCGGCCGCGACGTACCTGCTCTCCCCACGCGGCGGCGTGAGCTTCAGGATGAGCATGTGCTCGGCGAGCCAGCCCTCGTCGCGGGCCATCACGGAGGCGATGCGCAGGGCGTAGCACTTCTTGCCGAGCAGGGCGTTGCCGCCGTAGCCGGAGCCGTACGACCAGATCTCGCGGTCCTCGGGGAAGTGCGAGATGTACTTCGTGGTGTTGCAGGGCCACGGGACGTCCTGCTCGCCCTCGGCCAGGGGGGCGCCGAGGGTGTGGACGGCCTTCACGAAGAAGCCGTCGGTGCCCAGCTCGTCCAGGACGGCGCGGCCCATGCGGGTCATGGTGCGCATGGCGACGGCGACGTACGCGGAGTCGGTGATCTCGACGCCGATCGCGGAGAGCGGCGAGCCGACGGGGCCCATGCAGAAGGGCACGACGTACATGGTCCGGCCACGCATGGAGCCCCGGAAGACGCCCTGCTCCCCCGTGAAGATCTCCCGCATCTCGGCGGGGTCCTTCCAGTGGTTCGTCGGGCCCGCGTCCTTCTCCTCCTTGGAGCAGATGAACGTGCGGTCCTCGACGCGGGCGACATCGCTCGGGTCGGACGCGGCGTAGTACGAGTTCGGCCGCTTGATCTCGTCCAGCTTGGTGAACGTGCCCTTGGCGACGAGCTCCCCGCACAGGCGCTCGTACTCGGCCTCGGAGCCGTCGCACCAGACCACCCGGTCCGGCTGGGTGATGGCTGCGATCTCGTCGACCCAGGAGATCAGCTCCTGGTGGTGGGTGGGGACAGTGAGGGGAGCCGCGATGTCGCGCGCCACGATCGCTCCTAGTTGAGGGTGTCAGTTGTCTGTAGGCCCCGTGGGGGCTGCGACCCGGATGCTTCGTACCCTTCGAATTCCCCTGGCGCTCATCCGGTGCCGACTGCACTCATTTGATCATCCGACCGATCCGCCCATCTGTCCAGGGGGCCTCACACGTGAGCATCGCCACTCAATTGCGCCCCATATCCACTACCTACGGTGGCGTAGGTAGCATGCGAGTCATGACTGACGTTGCCGCTGACGCCGCGAGCCCGGGCCCCGTCGTACTCGACCCCACCCCCGTCAAACCGAGGATGCGCGGCTGGCTGCACGCCGGAATGTTCCCGGCGGTCGTGATCGCCGGCATCACCCTGATCGCGCTGACCGACAGCACGCTGGGCCGGATCGCCTGCGCCGTCTACATCCTCAGCGCCTGCCTGCTGTTCGGTGTCAGCGCGGTCTACCACCGCGGCACCTGGGGGCCGCGCGGCGAGGCGGTGCTCCGCCGCCTGGACCACGCGAACATCTTCCTGATCATCGCGGGCACCTACACCCCGCTGACGCTGCTCCTGCTCCCCGAGTCCACCGCCCGGCCCCTGCTGTGGGCAGTCTGGGCGGCCGCGGCGGCGGGCATCGCCTTCCGGGTGTTCTGGGTCGGCGCCCCGCGCTGGCTCTACACGCCGTGCTACATCGCGATGGGCTGGGCGGCGGTCTTCTTCCTGCCCGACTTCATGCGGAGCGGGGGCATCGCGGTCCTGGTGCTGGTCATCGTCGGCGGGCTGCTCTACAGCGCGGGCGGCGTGATCTACGGCATCAAGAGGCCGAACCCGTCGCCGCGCTGGTTCGGCTTCCACGAGGTCTTCCACTCACTGACGCTGGCTGCGTTCATCGCGCACTACGTGGGCATCTCGCTGGTGGCGTACCAGCACGGGTGATCGCTGAGGGGTTACGCACGAGGGGCCGGCCGCACGAGACGACCGGCCCCTCAGCGCTGTCCGCTGGCGTCACCCGCCCAGCTTGGCCGCCAGTTCCCGCACGTCCGTGGTCGGCGCGTCGCACACGAAGTGGCGGCAGACGTACGCGGTCGGCTCCCCGCCCACCAGCGGCCGGTCCACCAGCAGCGGGAACTCGGCCCCCGCACCCGGCCCCTGTCCCGCCGCGACGACCGCGCCCGGGGCCCGCCCCAGCAGCGCCGTACGGTGCAGCTCCCCGCCGACCGGCCCCGCCACGGCGACCTCGCGGGGCCCGTCGAGCAGCGCCTCGGCCACCGCGAGCCCCCAGCCGACGAACCGGGGGACGCGCGGGCCCAGCGCCTTCACCACGCCGAGCGCGCCCTCGGCGGCGGTGCGGTGGGCCTCGGACCCGGTGTACGCGGCATAGGAGAGCAGCGCCCCCGCAGCAGCCGTCCACCCGGACGGGGTGGCGCTGTCCGTCGGATCCTGGGGCCGCCGGATGAGCTGCTCGGCGTCATGGGCGGTGTCGTACAACTGACCGCCCTCGCCGGTGAACTGCTCCAGCACGATGTCCAGCAGGAACCCGGCAAACTCCAGCCAGGCCCCCTCCCCCGTCACCGCGGCCAGCGCGAGGAAGCCCTCAGCCACATCGCCGTAGTCCTCCAGCACCCCGGCGTTGTCACCGGCGCGCCCGTCCTTGGACGTACGGGTCAGCCGGGCCACCTCGCCCAGATGCACCCGGACCAGCAGATCGGCGGCCTCGGTGGCCCGCTCCACGAGGTCGGGCCGGTCGAAGTACGCGCCGGTTTCGGCGAGCGCGGCGATGGCGAGCCCGTTCCAGGCGGCGACCACCTTGTCATCCCGCCCCGGGCGCGGCCGCTCCTCACGGGCCGCCAGCAGCCGTGCGCGTACGCCGTCGACGCGCGCGGCGTCCACGGGCCCCGCGTCCCCCGGCAGCCGGAGCACGGAGGCGCCCTCCTCGAAGCTCCCGTCCTCGGTCACCCCGAAGTACGCGGCGGCGAAGGCGGCGTCGTCCTCCCCCAGCACCTCGCGCAACTGGTCGGGCGTCCACACGTAGAACGCCCCCTCGACGTGCTTGCCCCGCGCGTCCTCGCTGTCGGCGTCCAGCGCGGAGGCGAACCCGCCCTCGGCCGTCCGCAGCTCGCGGACCAGGAAGTCGGCGGTCTCCAGGGCGATCCGCCGGGCCTCGTCCGACCCGGTGGCGCGCCACAGGTGGGCGTACACCCGGCACAGCAGCGCGTTGTCGTAGAGCATCTTCTCGAAGTGCGGGACGATCCACTCCCGGTCCACGGAGTAGCGCGCGAACCCGCCGCCGAGCTGGTCGTAGATCCCGCCCCGGGCCATCGCCGAACAGGTGTCGGCGGCCATCTGCAGCGCGCCCTCGGCCCCCGTACGGGCGTAGTGCCGCAGCAGGAACTCCACCGCCATGGCCGGCGGGAACTTGGGCGCGCCCCCGAATCCGCCGTACTGCTCGTCGTACTCCCGGGTGAGCCCGAGCAGCGCCTGAGCGACCTCCGGCTCCCCCGGCACCCCGTCACCTCCGTGGGCCAGCGACCGCCCGGCCAGATCCGCGACGATCCGCCCGGCAACCTCGGCGACCTCCTCGCGCCGATCGGTCCAGGCGGCCACCACGCCTTCCAGAACCTGGTGGAAGGAGGGCGAGCCGTGCCGGGGCTCGGGCGGGAAGTAGGTCCCGAAGTAGAAGGGTTCGGCGTCCGGCGTGAGAAAGACGGTCATCGGCCACCCGCCGTGCCCGGTGGCCGCCTGAACGGCCTCCATGTACACGGCGTCGACGTCGGGCCGCTCCTCGCGGTCGACCTTCACGGGCACGAAGTGCGCGTTGAGATAGGCGGCCACGGTCGCGTCCTCGAACGATTCGTGCGCCATGACGTGGCACCAGTGAATTAGCAGAAGCATAAGTGGCAGGACGCATAGCCCACACTCAAGAGGATGGGCACGTCCCGCCGCTTAGCTTCTTCCATCGCCTCCTCTCCCCATGGCCACCAGTCCACTGGATTGGAGGCGTGCTGGAGTAGGTAGGGCGACTGCTCATTAGCCAGTCGATTCATACCGGCATCGTTGCATGTCCCGGCCCGTCCGACCTACGCTTCCGCAACCTCCGTGTCGAACCCAGCACGCCAGGGGCGTGCCACCCTGCTGGGCCAACGAGGCGGGCGAGACGGGCCGCCTGCCGGAGATGGTCGCGTCGCTGTCGTCCATGCGGCTGGCCGTCCGGCGGCTGGAGCCCGCGGAAATCCGCCGGGCGATCTCCGTGGTGCATCGCGGCGACCGGGCGACCGCCGCGGCACTACGGTGCTCGCCCTGCTGCGGAGTGGGTTCGGGCAGGCAGCGGCACTGTGAGCAACCGCCCAGCACTCCGGACAACCGAAACGGCCCGCCGAATAAGCCGACGGGCCGTCACGAAAAATCGAGGCCAAGGCGGTAAGGGTGAGCCGAAGACACCCACGAGCCGCTGACCTTGGAGTCACGCTTCCCGCCATCGAAGGTCTGCAGCGGTCGGATCGAACATCATCCCGTAACCGTTCGCCAAACAACCCGTCGCCCCTGTGCGGGCACAGCTCAAGCAGTGGTCAACGTGCGTTCTTTGCCGCTCGAGAACGAGATATCCGGGAGCGGGTGAAAGCGTCGATGCAGCCCGCGCCCTTTCCGGGGCGGGTGTTCCAATCACCGATGCGGTCAGCCATCGCTTCAAGGCGCCGATCGCCAGGAGGGGTGGCTATATGGAAGTGGGACTGTTTGAGCGGGTCCAGCTCTCCGCCCCACGCTACGACTTCACCCACGTCGGCAAGAATGTCCTCTACCACTGTCACCGCAAGCTCACTCATGCCGTTGGCGGCCGTACCGCCCAGCGGATAGAGCATAGGCTGAATCGTTACGGCTGTCCCGGACAGGTAATTCGATTCGAAATCCGCCCCCACTGCACGGTCCGTCGTGTGCCCTGCCAGCTCTTCGGGTCGAAGCATGTCGATCTCGTAGGCATAGCGGCGCACAACGTATAGCAGGATGGTCGCAGCTGCGCCCTTCGTGAGCCTGACGTTGAGCTTCGGTACACCCTGCACCTGGTACTGGGTGGTCTCGGCCAGGATATCCCAGCCATTTGCGGACTTTCGCCCGATCCATTCCCTGCCTCCCGGCAGCTTCACTTGCTCGGCACTCGGCAGTGGCTTCGGCCGGGCAGAAGCCTGCGCGGGGCTCCCGCTGGTAGCGAGAGCGAGGCCAGCAGCGGTAGCTGCACCTGCTCCGAGCAAACGTCTACGACTGGTTGTACCGCTCATGAGGAGACCGGTTCCTTTCTGTGAAAAATCGCAAGAGCGATCCGGAACAGAGCAAGGGCGAGAGCGCTGACGGTGAAGGCGGCGAGAACGGCGATCGTGGGGTTCACCCATGCGGGCACCAGACTGACGTGCTCGTTGCATGCGTTGGCCAACGGGAAGACTGATGTGCCATCCGCTCCCGAGCGTTCACGCCACGCCTGGTCGTAGGTGGTGTGATGGGTGAGCTGACAGGTTTCCCGACCATCCAGCCCCCCTGCGAAGACGCCGATCCCCCACACGACGACTGCGCAAACGCCGACTGCCAGGGCGGCACCAATGAGCTCAATAGGCTGCTCGTACCATCGCGATCTAACGCTGCGACGCAGCATCAGTCCTGCCAGGATGGCAGGGCCGAGAGCTGCGAAGACGAGAAGGAACATCAGGACTCGGAACCCATCCTTGCAATGATCGCGTCGGCAAACCCCTGGCAGAAGCTTTGCAGTTTATCGAATCCGCCAGGAAGGTTGGCTAGTACTGTCGGAGATTGCGCCCCGGTTGCCAGGATCAGCGCAGAGCGCGCAACGTTGTACGTTTCGTTCTCCATCGTCAGAGCGTTATATGCCTGGGCCTTGCAGTCTGCTGCCGTGAAAAACCGCTTGTTGAAATACTGCGTGAACCGGGTGCGGTGGCCACCGCCATCGCCATAGTACGCCCGCACGAACTGGTTGATCGGAGTCCCGTCAGCGCAGGCGCGGGCAATCAGGTAGCCGTCGGCGTCTTCGAGCAGGTCCTTGAAGGAGAAGGAAGAAGATATGCCCGGCTTGGCGAGCTTCGCGTCACAGTACGCTTTGCCGGACGCATACTGCTGCTCGTCGTTGCGCCAGTTGGCATAGAAGGTCATAAGGTCGCCGGCCCACCCGGCGATGTCCCCAGCGTTCACGGACTTGGCATTTGCTGGTTGGGCATAGAGCAGGTGGCCGTTAGCGGTGGCCAGCAAGTGCTCGGGGCCCATTTCGTAGCCCGAGACAGGGTCGACGAATTCCTCCTTCACTTTGTGGCCCTTACGCTCGGCGTAGGCGACCCAGTCCCGGTCGTAGGGGCCGATGAGATAGCCCCAGTTATATCCGCCATAGTCTTCGTGGCGGACGAACTCCATTACCAATTGGGATGCGCTGCGGTTGGTGGAGTTGGCAGCCTTGTATTCCTGGGCCGTGGCATACAGTTGATCAATATAGGATATGAAGTCCGCCGCCGGGGAGGCAGCGGTGGCCAGTGAGGACACGCCGGGGTCGCCGCCGTCTTCACGTAGCCGCCACACGGTGTTGTCCAGGTCGATCTTTCCCCCGGCGCCGCCTATCTCGATGCCAGATATCTCCTTGATCTGGTTCAGCGACCAGTTCGCAGGGAGGGGGTAGCCGAGATTCCCGGAGAAGCCCCAGGACATACCTGAAACGAATGAGTATCGGGCGTAGGTCTTGTTGGTGACGTTGATGCACACGTTCCTCGACCCGTACACGCCATGGACGTACTTCTTGCCACGATCGGCCAGGCCGGCTACCACGCCTTGGTAGTACTTCACGACGTAGGGGTCCATTTGATCCTGGGTGGCATCATAGTCGACCGCGAAATAGATGACCGACCCGCGTGGGATACCGAACGTCGTCGCCTTCTCGTGCGCTATCAAAGCGTGCTGGAAACCTGTGGTGTAGGTGTACTCGGTCACATCCCGACCGTGGACCTGCATGATCGGGAAGAATTTCAGACCGGCATTGAGGATGACCTCAAGCTCACCGGGCAGGATCTCCTTCTCGAATTTGGGATCCGGACTGTAAAGGTACCGGCCGACGATCTGGTAGTCGTTATTCTTGAGCCATCTGGCACGGTCAGCATTAATGACGAACCGAGTGTCGGATCCGAAGACCTTGCGATCGGGATTTCCCATGGACACGAGCAGCTGAGACCACGTGTCGTAGTCGCCGTTTCCGGAAGCCGGTAGGTAGGAGAAGCTCTGGAACAACTTCACGTACCTGGTGATCGCCGCGTCGAAAGTGGAGGTGAAGCTGGTCCGCTCCGCGTACTCGCCGACCGGCACCGGTTCATTGAACACGCACGCGGCGGTGAACAGTCGCACCATGATGCCGGTGGCACCTTGGGCAAGCGTGTGGTTTTTCAGGGCGGCCTGGGTGCCGGTCCCGAAGTTTCCATTCGGCGACGCGATGCCCATCTCATACTGGAGAGCAATCACCAAGGATTTTTGCACATCTCGCGAATAGAGTCCGTCGCACGGCCCTATTGAGTAGGCAGACTTTTCCCAGTACAGGCCGTTCAACCATTGCTGAATTCCGCGGATCTTGTCAGTGCCGCCGGCGACCACAACATAGGAGTCCATGGTGAGAAGGGCCTTAAAAACCTTGGCCTGCACCATGCGGTTCCACCCCTCCTGACCCTCTTGCCATATACCCATGTTCTTCTTCATCGACTCAAGTGCGTCGGCGTTGAAGGTGTCCCCGGCTTCTCCCCAATAGCCCTTGCAGAACAAGCCGTAGCGAACGATGTAGGGTATGTTCTTATTGGGCTGGTTCTCTCCGTCGGTAATGCCCTTGAGTGCCTCAAGCTTACTCATCGTGGTCGCCCCGAACGAGGCAACGACCGGGCTGATTCCCAGTTCGTGCTGTAGGCCCATGATCAACGAGTTCATGGTCGACCAGCTGGTCTGACCGTTTTCTGGGCACTTCACGTACCCCGACACGCCAGCATAGGTGGCATTGACCCACTTCTGACCCTCAAGGACCTTCGCATCAGCCACGAGAACCTACCTTCTTTAACTTTGAGTGAGAAATATGTTCGCTCGCTACCATGGTCAACATGGTGCGCGACTCAGCCGACGCGTTGCCCTGAGGCTCAGCCTGGTCAGCCGCCGACGCAGCGGGGCCCGTTATTGTCACGGCCAACAAGACGGCATATTCGAAGAACAAACAATATTCTTTATCAGTCCCCCGTGAAGCAGTCGGGCAGCTCTGATGCAGCGAGAATTATGCGTAAAATTTTCTTGCGACAACGCTCATTGATTTTCACCGACCAGCGGTGGGGTGATGTGTGGCGATTTACCAGTTTTGCCGGTATAAGGTCTACTTTCTCTACCGCCAGACGGAGAGTCTCGGAACTTTCACACATCTCGCGAATGAGGTCACAGGTTATTCACGAGAAGTCGACAAGTCTGTGATCAATCACACAAGGCGCGCAGTTCCACGAGATCTTGGCTCGAATTCGCTGACAGTTACATCGTGCGAGAAAGTGGTGTTTTCACGGAAGAATGGGCAGCCTGCCGAGTGCCCACACCGGGCATTCTGGATAAACGGGCCAATAGGACCGGATGTGAAGCGGCGCGAAATCGCGAGGTCCCGTTTTCCGTGTCGGCAAGGCTGGCCGGAAAATGCCCCTGCCCAACTCTGTCGGGATCTTGGGGTTCCACCGACCGAATTTCTGGTGGTTCAGAATGCTTCGGGCGGTTCGGTGCAGCCCTGTCTTCCTGTGGTGATCAGTCTGCATTCGTCCTCGGTCCGGTGTGATGCCGGCGCTCGCTGCTCGGACCGCTCGGACGAGTCATGCTCACCGGCTGACGTGGAGCCTCCGCTCCAGTGACAACCCAGGAGGGGCTTCAGCACGTGATCGCCGGCAAACTCGATCCAACCGCAGCGCGGGCCACCTCTGGAGAAACTGCCGACGATGGGCACGAGACGGCCGTGCCTTAAGGCGTCAGACCACAGACTATTTGCGCCTGATGACCCAGGGAACGGCTCGCTGGTAGGCGCGGTATGTCAGGAACGGGACACCCTGGCACTCGTAGATCTGGATGATCCAGCGCTTGTGAGTCGCTGCGAGGCCGACGGCTCAATGGCCTGCATGTCCTTACCGTGCGCGAGCTGGATAGGCAAGCAGGCGGACGGCTCAGGCAGGCAGGTTGAGGAGGGCCCAATGGCGACAAGTGCGTAAGAGGCGGCTTGTATCGGAATTGAATGGACAGGTGATACCGATCAGCTCGGTGTTCGCTTCTTGGCTATATCGCGACCACGACCGTTCTGCTCCCTTCGCTGCCCTGAGTTGACTTTTCCAGAAGCCTGCTGCTCAGTCCGCCTCGACTACTCCGTCGGTGTCACTCTCACCCTGTGCGACCTGGAAGACAGAAATGGCGGAAATGCTCCTATAGATCACTGAACGCCAGCTCTCTGGTCGTCGGCTTGATCAACAAACCTGTCCGCATGTGCATTCGATGCGGTACTGTCCGTGCGTCAGGATCACCTGACTGTCACTTTAAGGGGAGAAAGTGAAGACTGTTGTGCGCATGGGGGGCATCTGTGCAGCCCTGCTTGCCGTGACAATGGCTGCGCCTGCCGCCTCCGCGGCCGACCAGGCCGAGTTGAAGAGCAACACCCCGATCGCGACCATGGACGTTAAGGGCGTTCAGGTCGACGAGAAGGCAACGGAAGAAACCAAGCAGGTCATCGCGGCTGAACCCGCGATAGCTGCAGCTGCGGCCAACGTGTGCGGATCTGGCTACACCATCTCTGTCCGGGCTGCCCGTTACGGCACCTATGCCACCGCCTATACCTGGACCAACGGCAAGACAACGGGTGACAGTTACAACGACAAGCCGATCTGTGCCGTGCTCTTCAACGACACCGGCGTCGCGCACTACATGGGTATCCGATTGAAGGACAACTACACCTCCACGCCCGATGTTCAGGACTTCGGTACGTACAGCACCTACGCCGGGCCCGTGTACCAGAACAAGGGCTACTGCGGCGTGGCGTACTCATACATGAAGGTCGGCAGCAACGTGGTCGTCGACAACAACCTTACTGTAGGAGCCTGCAACTAGTGCCAGCCCTCAACTTGCTGCTGCGCCCCGTGTTCTGGGGCGCAGCACTGGTCACAGTCACGCTTGTGGTCACCGCGTGCTCGAACGGCGAGAGCCATCTTCCCGACTCCTCGGTTACTGCCCCGGTCCCTGCCACGTCGAGCAGTGCCCCAAGCGCTTCGACAACACCTGAAGCCAGTCAGGAGCCGTCGCCGGTCATCAGCTACCTGGGGAAGACGAAGGTTGTGACGCTCGGCGACACGGAGGTGCGAGCCACTCGCGATTCGATCGGATTCAGAGTTGCCTGCAACGCCACCAATAGCACTGACTTGAATCGCAACATTAAAGTTACTGTCAGCATAGGCAACGGAACGGACTGGGTGCAAACCACCAATTTTGAATTCAAACAAATTGCGCCAGGTCAAATTGGCAGAGAGTCCGTACTCATGGGAGATGCCTACGAAGGCGCCTTGCCGGATGATCCGAAGATCTACATCGATTCAGTCATCTACTACTGAGAACGGTGTGGATCCGAAACGCTTTGAGTTCAGGCTCGTCGATGATGTGTGAGTGATCGAGTGGGGGGACGTGGTCGCCGAACGCGGGTGAGGTGGCGCGCGGTGGCCGGGACGCACTGCTGTCGTGCCCGTGAGGCCGCCGTGTGGGCGAGCACCAGGTCCTGTGCGAGGCCGAGCAGGCCGCTGCGCGGCAGGCTATCCTTGATCACACCCCCTCTGACCTGGGGCTTTCGGGTCAGCTGTGGACGCGGGGGCAAATGGGCGAGCTGATCTTAAAGCTGTACGGGGCCCGGTTCACCGAGCACGGGGTGGGCAAGTACCTCAGGCGCTGGGGGCTGACCTTCCAGCGTCCGAACAAGCGGGCTGTCGAGCAGGATCCGGAAGCGGTCCGCATCGGGCGCGAGGAGACCTGGCCGGCGATCCGGGCCAGGGCGAAGGCGGAGAACGCCGAGGTTCTCCTCGGTGACCAGGTCGGGATCCGCTCGGACCAGGCCACCAGCCGCACCTGGCGCGCCCAAGGCTCCACCCCCATCGTCCGCCGGACCGGGAACCGGTTCTCCGTGAACGCGATGTCCGCGATCAGCACCCGCGGCCGGATGCACTTCATGGTCTTCACCGAGTCGTTCGACGCGAAGATGATGTGCCGCTTCCTGGACCGGCTCGCTCCGTACTCGTACACCAGGTGAACGCCCCGGTAGCCAGAGTCGCGTGGCCCCGGTTCATCACGTAAGTAGTCGTAAACCTTCTTGATGTGGTTCTTGCTCCGTGGCATGTCCGCCAGGACTCTGACCAAATCTTCCACCTCGGCGACGGGGTCGAGGACCACCCGGCAGCCCCCAAGTCCTGCATGGTGGTCACACTCATCGTGGGATGGCGCTTCAGCTTGTCCAGGATCGTAGGCAGGCGCTTCCGGCGCTCGGCCACAACGGCGTTCGGGTTCACGTCGAGTGCTCGCTGCCACACGGTCCCGGTCACCGCGTTCAGAGAAAATGCGTGGGCGAAACGGTAGTTGCTCAGGACGTCCCGCGCCTTCCTGATCTCCTCGGGCGTGCCCGTCCCCTTACCGATCGTCCGGCTATCGCGTCGGACGCGGTTGTTCGAGTTCTCAGGGACACCCACTTCTTCATGGTCGCGACCGTGCAGCGCCGCACCGACGCGCGCCTGCGGTTATCGCCGCGGCCGACGCGGCCCTCTCCGGAGATCGAGGAGACCGTCCGGCGGCTACCGGTCGATACGGACGCACGGCCGTCAAGATCTCATCTCTCCGGATATCGACGCCATACCGCTCGACGGTGTGGCGCCGCCAGCCGAGCCGATGGGCCATACAGTCAAGACTGTGGCCTGCGCCGATGAGTCCGTGAAACAGGGCGTAATGCTGGCGAGCCTTCCGCTTTCTGTGCGGTGACGTGCCTATTAAGGAGCCGCTTCCGCCAAAAGATCCTAGGCACCAGAATTAGCTGTCCGAGATCGGACACCTACATATGCTCCCGGACAGGTGGTGGGACCTCGGGCTACGAACGCAGCACTCTCCAGCTACCTGGATCTACACATTTAACAGTGGCATCAGTGGCAGCTGGCGTACCCCACGCTGAGTAGCACCGGCACATCCCGCTTCCTCGCCTCCTCGAACGCCTCGGGCGGCCAAGGCCACCAGTCGACGGGATCGTCGGCGTGCTGGAGGAAATACGGGGAGGTGGTCTGCGCAAGTCGGTTGGCCATGCCCCCAATCCTCGCGACCCTCGTCCCCGCGACGCCCCCGCGCCACGGGGAAGGGGCGCGCGGCCGATCTAGCAGGACGGCCACCGGGGTCCCGATCATCTGCACGTGTCTGCGGCGAACTCGGGCGCTTCGTCCTTCGGTACGTGTGCGGCCCGGTACGGGCTGATGGTCTCCGGCCGTACGAGGACGAAGGCGGACAGGACCGCCACGGCTCCGGAGGCGCAGGTCAGCAGGAAGGCGCTGAAGTATCCGGAGTGCCGGGCCAGCTGTCCCGCCGTCAGTGCGGCCGCGCCCTGGGCGGCGATGAGACCGCTGCCGAGGAGCGTCATCGCCTCCCCCCAACCGCGCCGTCGGGGCCACGTGTTCCGCGAGGGTGAAAACCGCAATGAGATGCGGCGCCACAGCGAACCCGATGCCGACGACGGCGGCGGTCGCGCCGATGAGGCTGTCGACGGCGAGGAGGGGGAGCAGGAGGACGGTCTGCGCGGCGATGGCGACGCGGAGCTGGAGCGTGAGGTCCAGGGCGCCGGGCCGCATCGTGATTGCCAGGCCGGTCAGCACGCTCGTCACCGCCATGGCGCCCCAGACCAGGCCGCCCATTCCGGTGTCGCCGAGGTGCGCGGACAAAGCGCTGGAGCCCGCGTTGGCGCTGCCCAGGATCATGCCCTGGAGAAGCGCCTTGGCGAAGAGTGCGATCAGCGCGGGATGCAGAAGCCGTACCGGGGCGGAGGCACGGGCGGGTGTCCCCGGTGGCGCAGTGGGATGAAGGGCGAAGAGGGTGCCGAACACCGCCATGACCATCCCGGCGAGGACCAGTCCGGCAGCCGGATGGATCAGGACGACCGTCACCCCGGCGAGCGCCGGTCCGGCCATGAAGCCGAGTTCGTCGACGGTCGTGTCGAAGGAGAGCGCCCGCCGCGTCGACTCCCGTGCGTATGAAGAACTTTCGCATCGGTGGGTTCCGTCAGGACGATCCATCGGGTGCGGGAGAGCGGCCCGATCTGCGGCACCGTGACGCCGACGACGGCCGCGAGCGCCGCCTGAACGATGAGCGGCATCGACGCCAGGGCCGACACGACGAAGAGCGCGATGGCCGCGGCGTTGGCAAGGGACGCCGCCAGGATGACCGGGCGATGGCCGCGGCGGTCGGCGTGGCGTCCGAGGAACGGTCCGCCCACGGCCTGGCCCGTCCACAGCATCCCGGCGGCGATTCCCGCCGTGCCGATGCTGTTGAGCTCCGTCAGCATCAGGAGGGTGGCGATGGGGCAGATCGCGGCGATCAGGCGTGCCGCGAAGGAGATCCCGGGCAGGGCGGGGCCCGCGATCCGGGTAACTGTGCGCACACTGGCAACGCTGGCACCTGATCATTTCCCGTCGTCGTGCGGAGGGACGCGCGGCCGCGGTCCGGCGACCGTAACCACACCGAGCCCCCCACGGGGCGCCTCGGACGGGCGCGATCTCACACCGCGGACACCTTGGGATGAGGCGACGAATCCCGCCCGGTCACCGTCGTAGGTACTGTTCCTGTCGCGCGTTGCACGTAGGGTTCCTGCCGCGCCTCTCCCGGCCGGATGCCGGCCCTTGCCCTGCGCCCCTCGCGCCGGAGCGCGCCACGCAGGACACTTGACCCCGACGCTTGATATCCGACGCTTGGTATCTGACGCTCCGGAACCCGAGGTCCGGAGCGCGGCACTCGGAGGGGGACACATATGCGGGACAGCCATCGGGCGGAAGCCGAGAGGCTGTTGGTGCGCGCCGTGGAGGAGGAGGCGCGGCGTACCGGCGGGCGGAGTGATGCCGGTGCGCTGATGTCGCGGGCGCGGGCGGCGCTCGACACCATGGCCGCCAGTGCGGGTGAGGAGTACGCCGCGTACACGCAGGCGCTGGACTCGGCGGCGGCGGGTGACCGTCCGCTCGCGGAGCGCTTCAGCAGAGCGACGCTCGGAACGCCCCTGCTGGTGACGGGGGTTGCCGCGGCCGCCGCGTTCGGCGCGGACCTGGCGCTCGGGGCCAACACCGGCCTGGCGTTCGGCGCGGGCGCGGCCGTCGCGGTGGCCGGTACGGCGACGACCGTGGCGAAGGTGACCGCCTCGCACTGGCCCGCCGCCCACCGCCGCGCCGCGGCGGCCGGGCAGCCGGGCGGGGCCGAGCAGTTGCGGCTCCAGTGGCTGACCGCACTGGAGGTGCGGGGCATCCGCCCGTATCTGGACCAGCAGCGCATGCTGACGCCCGCCAAGCGCGCCCCGAAGAAGCAGACCGCCCCGGTGGTGAAGCAGTTGCGCGGCGGCGACCGCAGCGCGGCGGCCCGCACCCGGGTGGTGCTGGAGCAGTCGTTCGGCCATCTCCCACAGGCCGAGGGGCCGTTCACGGGTCGGCGGGCCGAGCTGGCGCAGGTCGCCCAGTGGGTCCACGCGGCCCGCGCCTCCACCCGGACCCGGCCGACCGTGGTCGTGCTGCACGGTGAGCCGGGTTCGGGGCGGACCGCGCTCGCGGTGCGGGCGGCCCATGCGCTCAAGGACCAGTTCCGGGGCGCGTGTGTGGTCGATCTGCGCGGCCAGGTGGCGGGAGAGAGCCCGCTGCCGACCCGGGACGCCCTGCTGCACCTGCTGAACCGGCTGGGCGCGCCGCGCGAGCAACTGCTCTTCCGGGAAGGCGCGTCGGCGGAGCAGCAGGTGCGGCGGCTCGGCGAGCTGTACCACCAGCACCTCACGGGGACGCCGGTCACGATCGTGCTGGACGACGCGACGGACGCCGGGCAGGTGCGCACCCTGGTGCCGGAGCGCTCGGACAGTCTGGTGATCGTCACCGCCCGGGAGCCGCTGGAGCTGCCCGATGACCTGCCGGCCTGGGTGCACCACCTGCCGGTCGGCCCGCTGGACGCGGCGGGCGCGGAGGAGCTGCTGCGCGAGGTCGCCGAGGAGGAGGAGACCGGGCCGTACGACTACCCGTCGACGGACACGATCGCTGAGCTGTGCGGCGGGCTGCCGCTGGCGCTGCGGGTGGCCGGTTCCGCGCTCGGGGCCCGTAGCCGGCACACGCTGGCGGAGGACCTCGGTGCGTACGGGCCGGTGGCCCCGGTGGAGCGGGCCCTGTGGCTGCGCTACACCGACCAGGGCGATCAGGCCCGGCGGCTGCTGCGGCGGCTCGCGCTCGCGGGCCGGGCGAGCCTGGGGGCGGCAGCGGCGGCCTCGCTGCTCTCCGCCGACGAGCAGGAGGCGGAGCGGCTGCTGACCGCGCTGGCCCGGGCCGGGCTGCTCACCCGCGTACGGGGGTCGCGCTACCGGCTGCACGACCTGGTGCGGGCCTTCGCGCTGGCCCGGCTGCTGGACGAGGAGGAGCCGGCCGAGCGGACGGCCGCGCAGGAGCGGCTGCTGACGAACTACGCGGAGCTGGCCGACGCGGTGATCCGGATGGTCGACGGGAAGATGTCGACCCGGGCCGGGCAGTTCGGCTCGCACGGTTTCGGGTCGCTCGACGCGGCGCTGCGCTGGCTGGACGACGAGTCGAGTTTCATCACCTCCGCGCTGCGGCACGCGGAGGGCGTCGACCAGGCCACGGTGCTGCATCTGCTGGGCGCGCTGTGCGACTACTGCCTGCTGCGCGGCGACCTGTACCGCCTGGGTGAGATCAGCGAGCTGTCGCAGGCGGTGGACCAGGGGCTGCTGGAGCGCTCGGTGCAGTGGCGTACGGGGATCGCGGCCCGGCAGCTCGGCGAGCTGGACAAGGCCCGCACCACGCTGTCCTCCGTCGTCGGGCTCTACCACGAGGCGCAGAACGACGCGGGCGAGGCGCTGGCGCTGTGCTCGCTCGGGATCACCCTGCACCACCAGGGCAATCTGTCGGAGGCGGCGGCCCGGCTGGAGGAGGCGCTGGCGCTGCAGTCCTCCGAGGCGCAGGCCGAGGACCGGGCCTGGTCGCTGCACGCGCTGGCCGCCGTGGAGCGGGACCGGGGCGACCTGCCGAGGGCGCTCGCGCTGCTGGACGACGCGCTGCGGCTGCACCGGGAGGGCGAGTCGCTGCACGGCGAGGCGTGGACGCAGTTCCAGTTGGGCCAGGTGCGGCTGCGCACGGGCGAGGTCGTCCCGGCCGAGGAGGCCCTGAGCACCGCCCTGGAGCTGTACGGGCGCACCCGCGACGGGCGCGGTGAGGCGTGGGCGATCACCCAGCTGGCCCGGGCCCGGCTGCTGGACGGCGATCCGGCGGCCGCCCTGGAGCAGTTGCGCGAGGCGCTGGCCCGGCACCGGGACAACGAGGACGCGCGCGGTGAGGCGTGGACCCTGTACTACCTGGGTCAGGCGCTGGAGGAGGACGGGGACACCGATCAGGCGGTGCGTGAGCTGGAGCGGGCCCGCACGATGTTCTCCCGGATGCGGGACGTGTACGGGCTGGCGTGCGCCCGGCACCATTCGGGCCGGGTGACCCGGGACCAGCGGGCCGCGCAGACGGGCAACCTGCGCAATTCGGGGTTCGCCCGGCAGCTGCTGATGGACGCGCGGGCCGATTTCCGGCGGATCAAGGTGCCGTACGGGGAGGCGTGGGCGTGCGTGGAGCTGGCGTTGATCGACGCGGGCAACGGGCGGGCCCCTCAGGCGCTGGAGCTGTGCGGCGAGGCGGCGGAGCTGTTCGCCTCGTACGGGGACGAGCGGGGCGGCGACTGGGCCCGGTTCCTGCGCTGCACGCTGCTGCCGTACGCCTCGCCCGGGGGCATCGAGGTGGGCACGGTGGTGGCCCAGCAGGAGCTGGCCGAGCTGATCGAGGCCCGGCACCCGGCGCGGGACGGCAAGCTGGAGCAGTCGGCGGCGGCTTTCGCGGTGGCGCTGGAGCGGGGCGTGGACCTGGAGGACGGCTGGCAGGCGTGGCGGCTCGGGCTGACCCCGACCCGCGGCGCCGGCCAGATCATGGGCGTGGCGGTGGAGCCGGCCCGACCGTGACCGTACGGGCGTCGCCGAGCCGCGCGGCCGTGACCGTACGGGCGTCCCCGGCCCGGCGATGACCGTACGCGCGTCGCCGCCCCGGCCGTGATCCCGCGCGTCGCCGAGCCGCGCGGCCGTGACCGTACGGGCGTCCCCGGCCCGGCCATGACCGTACGCGCGTCGCCTGCCCGGCCGTGACCGTACGGGCGTCGCCTGCCCGGCCATGACCGTACGCGCGTCGCCGCCCCGGCCGTGATCCCGCGCGGCGCCGAGCCCCGCGGTCATGACCGTGCGGGGTGGGGAGAACGGGAGCGAGGCGTCCGGCGAACCGGCCGGACGCCCCTCCCGTTTCCGTACGCGCGGAGCCGGCGCGCTACTTGCCGGGCGAGGCCGCCTTGTCCCCGGCGGGCTCGGCCGACTTCGCGTCCGGGTCGGGGGCTTCCTCGAAGTTCACCCGGCCCATGTGGCGGTTCATCGACTTCATCAGGGCCCACACGCCGACGGCGAGCGCCGCGAAGACGAGGAAGCCGAGGACGCCGGGAGTGACCTTGTTCTTGTCGAGCTCTTCGGCGGCGAGCGGGACGAGGTGCGTCAGTGCCTGGGTCGCGTACATATCAGGCATTGTCGCGGATGCCCGCGAAGAGGTCGCTCTCGGGGAGGGAGGTATCGACGAGAGACTTCGCCAGCTCGTACTCCTCGGTCGGCCAGACCTCGCGCTGCACGTCCATCGGAACCCGGAACCAGCCGCCCTCGGGGTCGATCTGCGTGGCGTGCGCGATGAGCGCCTTGTCGCGGATCTCGAAGAAGTCGTCGCAGGGGATGTGCGTGGTCAGGGTGCGTTCGACACGCTCGAACTCCTTCCAGCGCTCCAGCCACTCGCCGTACGGGGACTCCAGACCGCGGGCCAGGAGCGCCTCGTGCAGGGCGACGGTGCGCGGTCGGTTGAAGCCCTGGTTGTAGTAGAGCTTCCGCGGCGTCCAGACCGGGCCGAACTCGTCCTCGGGGAAGCGCTCCGCGTCGGCCGCACCGTCGAACGCGATCATCGAGACCGTGTGCGTCATGATGTGGTCGGGGTGCGGGTAGCCGCCGTTCTCGTCGTACGTGGTGATGACCTGCGGCCGGAACGCGCGGATCTTCGCCACCAGGCGCCCCGCAGCGACCTCGGGGTCCTCCAGGGCGAAGCAGCCCTCGGGGAGCGGCGGCAGCGGGTCGCCCTCGGGCAGCCCCGAGTCGACGAAGCCGAGCCACTCCTGCTGGACGCCCAGGATCTCCCGGGCCTCGTCCATCTCCTTCTTGCGCACCTCGTGGATGTTCTTCTCGATGTACGCGTCGCCCTGGAGCTTCGGGTTGAGGATGGAGCCGCGCTCGCCTCCCGTGCAGGTCACGACCAGCACGTCCACCCCCTCGGACACGTACTTGGCCATGGTGGCCGCGCCCTTGCTCGACTCGTCGTCGGGGTGGGCGTGAACGGCCATCAGTCGCAGCTGCTCAGTCAAAGCTCGATCCTCAGTCATTGGTCGCTCTGGTCGATCATGGGTCGCTCCGGCTCCCCGCCGGGGAGGCGCCGGCCCGCGTGACACCGGTGTGGGGCGCGGTCGGGTGACGGGCGGGCGGCTTCTATAGTGACTGAACGAGGGGCCGGAAAATTCCGCGATGCCCGGTCCGGAGGGAACGATCATGACGACGGTTCGCGAGGCTGCGCCCGAGGGGCGGTACGGCCGGACCGAGGATCAGCGTGCGGACCGCAAGCTGAAGATCGTCGGATCGGTCCTGGGCGTCGCCCTGCTCGGCGTGATCGGGTGGATCGGCTTCGACTACGTGGGCGGCCAGGGCATCAGCGGCGAGATGATCAAGTTCAAGGTCGTCTCCGACACCCGGGCCGACGTCCATCTGGAGGTCCGCAAGGACCGCGAGGGCCACGGCTACTGCGTGGTGCGGGCGCTCAGCGAGGACGGTTCCGAGGTGGGCCGCAAGGAGGTCCGGTTCGACCGCGCCGAGGACCGGATCGACGAGGTCGTGACCGTGGTGACCCGGTCCAGGGCGACCGCGGTCGAGCCGATGGGCTGCACGGCCGACGACGGCCCGCGGGGCTGATGCGGCCTAACCCCTCGTGACCTGCGACGATACGAGCCGCAGGAGCCGGTCCGGGCGTGTGACGGTTTACCTTCTCCCCCTTTTCCTGCGGAATTGTTAGGCTCGTGGTTTCGCCCACCCGCAGAGGCACATGCTTCTGGGTAGGGCGATGCTTTGTATTCACCAGCACTTCCCAGCACCGACGAGGAGCACCTGTGACCCAGACCAGCGAAAACGTCACCTGGCTCACGCAGGAGGCGTACAACCAGCTCAAGGCCGAGCTGGAGTACCTGTCTGGTCCCGCGCGCACGGATATCGCCGTCAAGATCGCGGCGGCCCGTGAGGAGGGTGACCTCCGGGAGAACGGCGGGTACCACGCGGCCAAGGAGGAGCAGGGCAAGATGGAGCTGCGGGTGCGCCAGCTGACCCAGCTCCTGGAGCACGCGAAGGTCGGCGAGGCGCCGGCCGACGACGGCGTGGTCGAGCCCGGCATGGTCGTCACGATCGCCTTCGACGGCGACGAGGACGACACGCTGACCTTCCTGCTCGCCTCCCGTGAGTACGCCAGCACGGAGATCGAGACGTACTCGCCGCAGTCCCCGCTCGGCCTCGGCGTGAGCGGCAAGCGGACGGGCGACGTCGCGGACTACGAGCTGCCGAACGGCAAGACCGCCTCGGTGAAGATCCTGGCGGCGAAGCCCTACACCGGCTGACCGGCGGGCCACGACACACGACGACGCGGGAGCCCCGGCCTGAAGGCCGGGGCTCCCGCGTCGTCCCGCGTCTCCGGTGCGTGGCCTCAGACGGTGGCCGAGCGGTACTTGCGCACCGCGAGGGTGCGGAAGACCAGGATGATCAGCACCGACCAGATGATCGAGGCGATGATCGGGTGCTCCATCGGCCAGGCCCCGGTGACCGACTCCGGCACGCCGGGCATCGTGTTCCCGAACAGCTCGCGGGCCCCGGCCACCGTGGCGCTGAAGGGGTTCCACTCGGCGACATGCTGGAGGAACGTCGGCATGCCGGTGACCGGCACGAAGGCGTTCGAGATGAACGTCAGCGGGAACAGCCAGATCAGCCCGCCGGAGGTCGCCGCCTCCGGGGTGCGCACGGACAGGCCGATCAGCGCGCCGATCCAGGAGAAGGCGTAGCCGAGCAGGAGCAGCAGCAGGAAGCCGCAGAGCACCTTGCCGAGGTTCTCGTAGGTGCGCCAGCCGACGAGCAGCGCGACCCCCGCGAGGACGACGAGGGTGAGGCTGGTCTGGACGAGGTCGGCGAGCGTCCGTCCGGTGAGGACCGCGCCCCGGGCCATGGGCAGCGACCGGAAGCGGTCGATGAGCCCCTTGTGCATGTCGTCGGCGATGCCCGCGCCGGCGCCCGCGGTGGCGAAGGTGACGGTCTGGGCGAAGATGCCCGCCATCAGGAACTCCTTGTACAGCTGCGGGTCGGTGGAGCCGCCGATGCTGATGGAGCCGCCGAAGACGTAGGTGAACAGCACCACGAACATGATCGGCTGGATCAGTCCGAAGATGACCATCTCCGGGATCCGGGTCATCCGGATCAGATTCCGCTTGGCGACGACGAGTGAGTCCTTCATGGACTGCGTGACACCCCCGGAGGGGCGGGGAGCCGGTGCGGGGGCGTCCTGGGCGATCGCGCTCACTGGGTGTCCTCCTTGTCCTCGTGCTGGTTCGCCTCGGCCGCGTGGCCGGTGAGGGAGAGGAAGACGTCGTCCAGGGTGGGCCTGCGCAGCGCGATGTCGTCGATCTCCACCCCCTGGGCGTCCAGGTCCCGGATGACCTCGGCCAGCAGCTTGGCCCCGCCGCTCACCGGGGCGGTCAGCTTGCGGGAGAGCTGGACGACGGTGACCTCGCCCTTGCCGAGGGCGGTCAGCACGGAGCGGGCGCGCTCGATCTCGTCGGGGCGGTGCACGACGACCTCGACGCGCTCGCCGCCGGTCCGGGCCTTCAGTTCGTCGGAGGTGCCGCGGGCGATGACCTTGCCGTGGTCGATGACGCAGATGTCGTTCGCGAGGCGGTCGGCCTCCTCCAGATACTGCGTGGTCAGCAGCAGGGTCGTGCCGCCCGCCACCAGGTCCTCGATCACGTCCCAGAGCTGCTGCCGGTTGCGCGGGTCGAGGCCGGTCGTCGGCTCGTCCATGAACATCACGGGCGGTGACACGACGAGCGCCGCCGCCAGGTCGAGGCGGCGGCGCATCCCGCCGGAGTACGTCTTGGCGGTGCGGTCGGCGGCGTCGCCGAGGTTGAACCGGTCCAGCAGGACGCCCGCGCGGGCCTTCGCGTCCCGGGCGCTCAGCTGGTAGAGCTGCCCGACCATCTGGAGGTTCTCCCGGCCGGTCAGATACTCGTCGACCGCGGCGAACTGTCCGGAGAGCCCGATCGACCGGCGTACCTCGTTGGGCTTCTTCAGTACGTCGATCCCGGCCACGACGGCCGTGCCGCTGTCCGGGCGCAGCAGCGTGGTCAGCACCCGTACGGCGGTGGTCTTGCCCGCGCCGTTGGGCCCGAGCAGTCCGAGGACGGTGCCCTCGGGGACGTCGAGATCGACGCCGTCCAGGGCTCGTACGTCGCCGAAGGTCTTCACCAGACCCTCGGCATGGATCGCACCTGGCATGGAGGGACTCCCCCGTCACTTGTGGACGACTGCGCCCGTACGCGGCGCACTCGGCTTATTCGGCGATCCTAGGATTTTCGGGGCGTCGGCGCGCGCTGAATGGCAAGATCCGGCCAGTCGGCGTGAAGTGGAGGGTCAGCCGATCACTCGGTAGCCCGCCGCGCGCAACGCCTCCTCGACCTCCGCGCAGTGCTGCGGGCCCTTCGTCTCCAGGTGCAGGTCGACCTCCGCCTCGGTCAGTCCGAGGCGCGGGTCGGTGCGCACATGGCTGATGTCGAGGACGTTGGCGTCGGCCACGGTCAGCGTGGCGAGCAGGGCGGCCAGCGCCCCCGGCCGGTCGGTGAGCCGCAGCCGCAGGCTGAGGTAGCGGCCGGCCGCGGACATCCCGTGCCGCAGGATGCGCTGCATCAAAAGCGGGTCGACGTTGCCGCCGGAGAGCACGGCGACCACCGGCCCGCGGAACGCCTTCGGGTCGCTGAGCAGCGCGGCGACCGGGCTGGCCCCGGCGGGCTCGACGACCAGCTTGGCCCGCTCCAGGCAGAGCAGCAGCGCGCTGGAGAGCTCGTCCTCGGTGACCGTGCGGACCTCGTCGACCAGCTCCTCGACCAGCCGGTACGGTACGTCGCCCGGGCGGCCCACCTTGATGCCGTCCGCCATCGTGGCCGGGGAGTCCAGCGAGACGGGGTAACCGGCGGCGAGGGACGGCGGGTAGCAGGCGGCGCCCTCGGCCTGCACGCCGACGATCCGGATGTCGGGGCGCAGGGCCTTCACCGCGACGGCGACGCCCGCGGCGAACCCGCCGCCGCCGATGCCGAGGACGATCGTGCGGACCTCCGGGCACTGCTCCAGGATCTCCAGTCCGACGGTGCCCTGGCCCGCGATGATGTCGGGGTGGTCGAAGGGGTGGATGAAGACCGCGCCGGTCTCCTCCGCGTACCGCTCGGCGGCGGCGAGGGTCTCGTCGACGACCTGGCCGTGCAGCCGCACCTCGGCCCCGTACTCCCGGGTCGCGGCGACCTTCGGCAGCGGCGCCCCGACGGGCATGAAGACCGTGGAGCGTACGCCGAGGAGGGAGGAGGCGAGCGCGACGCCCTGGGCGTGGTTCCCGGCGCTGGCGGCGACCACCCCGGCCGCCCGCTCCACCGGGGTGAGGCCGGAGATCCGGACGTAGGCGCCGCGCAGTTTGAAGGAGCCGGTGCGCTGGAGGTTCTCGCACTTGAGGTGGACCGGGGCGCCGACCAGCTCGGTCAGATGGCGGCTGCCCTCCAGCGCGGTCATCCGGGCCACCCCGTCCAGCATTTTCCGCGCTCCCCGGACGTCGTCGAGGATCAGGGCCGGATGGTGGGCGGTCGCGCGGAAGCTCATGTCCGCAAGTCTTGCAGCTCGCGGGGGGCGCGGCAGACTTGTCTCATGGCGGCCTGCGGTGGTGTCCGCAGGTTTGTGCGGCACTGGTACACGTTGCCCCGGGGCCGCGTACTCTGTCCCCCACCCATCCGACACCGCACGAAGAGAGCTCCCGGCCATGCCCCCTCAGGACATGACGACTGCTGCGTCTCCTTCCGGGGGCGCCGCCCCCGAACACCCGGGCCCCGACCGCCTGCTGGACTCGCTCCAGCACCAGGTGGCGGTCTTCGCCCGCCGTGCCGAGCAGACCCGCCTCGGCGGTGTCGGCCAGGTCCGCAACTCCATGGACCGGGCGGCGTACCTGCTGCTGAACCGACTCGACCGGGAAGGTCCGATGGGCGTCAAGGCACTGGCGGCCGGGATGGGTATCGACTCCTCGACGGTGACGCGCCAGGTCGCGCCGCTCGTCGACACCGGTCTGGTCAAGCGCACCTCGCACCCGGAGGACGGCCGGGCCGTGGTGCTCCAGCTGTCGCCGCGCGGTCAGGCCCGCCTGGAGGAGGTACGCGCCTCGCGGCGCGAGCTGATGTCGCAGGTGACGGACGGCTGGACGCAGGAGGAACGGGACACGTTCTGCACCCTGCTCACCCGTTTCAACGGATCGCTGGCCGCCCGGCAGGCCGCGCACCAGCCGCCGCAGACCGACTGACGGCCACCCGCGCCTGTCAGGGCGTGTCGTGGCTCTTGACCGGAGCGGTGCGGCGGGGCTCGTATGTGGTCCATGGCAGAGCGGGCGACCCACCGGGACCGGCTCCGCGCCCTGGAGTTCGAGGCCTTCGTGGCGGGCGCGGGCGGACGCCTGCTGCACACGGCGACGCTGCTCACCGGCGAACCGTCGCAGCCGCCGGGCGCCTACGGGCGGGCCGAGGCGCTGCTGCGCGCGGCGCTCGCCCGTACGTACGCGGACTGGGACCGGCTGCACGGCGGCGACCCCTACGACCGGGCCCGCCGGGAGCTGGCCCTCCGCTTCGCCCGGGAGGCCCGGCGCCACCAGCGGCCGCGCGGCGGTCTGCTGGACCGGCTGACCCCGATCGAGCGGCTTGTTCTGGTCCTGCGGATGTACGAGGAGGTCGGCGAGGGCCAGACGGCGGCGCTGCTCGGGCTGCCGGCCGACCGGGTCCGCGCGGTCTGTGCCCGGGCGGTGGCGACGCTGCGCGCGGGCGGGCGGCGGCCCGGGACGGCCGGGGTGGCGCCGTGAGCGCCGGCCGCCGGGATCCGCGCGAGGAGCAGGTCCGGCGGATGCTGGACGGGCCGCACCCGGCCCTGCCGCCGGACCTGGCCGCGGGGGCGGTCCGGCGCGGCGGACGCCGGCTACGGCTGCGCCGGGCGGCGCACCGGACGGCGGGCTGGCTGCTCGCCGTGGCGCTCGCGGCGTTCCTCGTCTGGGTCGGCGTCGAGCAGCCGTGGACGACCGAGCCCGCCCAGGTCACCCCGCCCCTGGAGGGCTGGTGAGCCGGGGCCACCCGTGAGGGGCCCCGGCCCGGGGAATCAGCCCAGCGCCTGGGTGAGGTCGGCGAGCAGGTCGTCGCCGTTCTCGATGCCGACGGAGATCCGGACCAGGTCGGCCGGGACCTCCAGCAGGGAGCCCGCGACGGAGGCGTGCGTCATCCGGCCCGGGTGCTCGATCAGCGACTCCACGCCGCCGAGGGACTCGCCGAGCGTGAAGAGCTTCGCCCGGTTGCAGACCTCGACCGCCGCCTCCTCGCCGGCCGCGACGCGGAAGGACACCATGCCGCCGAACGACTTCATCTGCTTGGCGGCGACCTCGTGGCCGGGGTGCTCGGGCAGGCCCGGGTAGAGGACCTGGGAGACCTTGGGGTGCCGGGTCAGCAGGTCGGCGACCTTGGTGGCGTTCTCGGTGTGCCGGTCCATGCGGACGGCGAGCGTCTTGATGCCGCGCAGCACCAGCCAGGCGTCGAACGGTCCGGCGACCGCGCCCATGGCGTTCTGGTGGTACGCCAGCTCCTCGGCCAGCTCCGGGTCGCTGACGACGAGCGCGCCGCCGACGACGTCGCTGTGGCCGCCCATGTACTTGGTGGTGGAGTGCACGATGACGTCCGCGCCGAGCGCGAGCGGCTGCTGGAGGTAGGGCGAGGCGAAGGTGTTGTCGACGACGAGGCGGGCCCCGGCCTGGTGCGCGACCTGGGCGACGGCGGCGATGTCGGTGATGCCGAGCAGCGGGTTGGACGGGGTCTCCACCCAGACCGCCTTGGTGCGCGGGGTGATCGCGGCCCGTACGGAGGCCACGTCCGAGGTGTCGGCCACCGAGAACTCCACGCCCCACCGCGCGGCGACCTTCGCGAACAGCCGGAACGTGCCGCCGTAGGCGTCGTTCGGGATGACCACGTGGTCGCCGGGGGTCAGCAGCGTACGCAGGAGGCAGTCCTCGGCGGCGAGGCCGGAGGCGAAGGCGAGACCGCGGCGGCCGCCTTCGAGGGCCGCGAGGTTCTCCTCCAGGGCCGTGCGGGTCGGGTTGGCGCTGCGGCTGTACTCGTAGCCGCCGCGCAGTCCGCCCACGCCGTCCTGCTTGTACGTGGACACCTGGTAGATCGGCGGAACCACCGCGCCGGTGAGGGGGTCGGCGGTGTTCCCCGCGTGGATGGCGAGGGTTTCGAAGCTGTGCTGGTCGCTCATGAGGCCCGAGCGTAGTTCGTGGAGAGGACCCTTACCGGCCACTCGCCACTCCGGTGACAATGGAGCCATGGAGATTCTGTTGTTCCTGCTCGCGATGTGCATGCTCGCGGCGGTGATCGGCCCCTGGGTCATGCGCCGCCGGGGCGGTATCCGCCAGGTCGCCCCCGGTTCGCCGGACGCCGCCGACCCGGACACGTACGGCTTCGCCCGGCAGGAGGAGCTGGACGTCCGGATGCCGGGCCCCGACCAGGACCTGCTGGACGTGCTCGACGTCGTCCAGGGCACCCAGGACTGGCGGGCGGCCGCCCAGCTGCTGGCCGGGACGCCGAAGGAGGGCGAGGTGCGCTGGCAGCGGATCCAGGCCTTCGCGGGCGCGGCCTCGCTGGAGCTGGCGCAGCAGCCGGGCAAGGGCGGCTCGTGGCTGCGGGCCTGGCGCGCGGAGTCCCCGAAGGACGCGGGCGGCGCGGCGGTGCACGCGGAGTTCCTGGTGCAGCAGGCGTGGCGGTCCTCGGCGGCGGGGAGCGACGACTTCCGGATCATCCTGGAGGAGGCGCGTACGGTCTGCGGCGAGGCGGCCCTGCTCGCGCCGGGCGACCCCGTCCCGTACATCGTGGAGCTGGCGGTTGCCCGGGGCCTGAGGTACACCCCCGAGCAGTTCGACCAGCTCTGGGCGAAGATCATCGACCGGGCCCCGGCGCACATGGGCGCGCACATCGCGGCGCTGCACTTCCACTGCGAGAAGTGGCACGGCTCCCGCGCGGACGCCGACGCCTTCGCCACGGCCGCCGCCGCCCGCGCCCCGCAGGGCTCGCTGCTCGCGGCGCTGCCGCTGTTCGCGGTGTACGAGCACCTGCCGGAGGTCAACCTGGTGCAGAGCTTCTACCGCGGCCAAGTGGTGACCAAGGCGGTCGAGGGCGCGATGTTCGCGGTGCACGCGGCGCGTCCGGACGACCCGATGCTGGCCCACGTCCGCCACCTGCTGGTGCTGTTCCTGGTCCACATGGAGCGCTGGTCGGAAGCCATGCACCAGCTGGTCCGGATCGACGGCCACGTGGGCGCGCTGCCCTGGACGACGGACCCGGACCCGGCCGCGCAGTACACGGTCTACCGGGCGCTGGCGGTCGCGGGCTACGAGGCGAACGGCGGCAGCCCTGCGACGCTCTCGCACTGACCGCTTCCCCGTGCGGCCGCCCGGAATCCGGGCGGCCGCTCCCTTGTTGTACGTACCGAACACCGACCCCCGGAGGAGCCCCCGCATGTTCCTGAACCGTCGCACCCCCGAGCTCCCCACCCCGGAGCAGGCCCTGCGCGGCCGCCCCGTCCCCGAGTTCACCGTCCCCTCCCGCCACACCGTCCTCGGCAACCCTCTGGTGGGCCCGTATCCCGAGGGCCTGGAGGTGGCGGACTTCGCGCTGGGCTGTTTCTGGGGCGCGGAGCGCACGTTCTGGCAGACCGAGGGCGTCTGGACGACGCTCGTCGGCTACCAGGGCGGCTACACCGAGAATCCGACGTACGACGAGGCCTGCTCGGGCCTGACCGGGCACACGGAGGCGGTACGCGTCGTGTTCGACCCGGCCGTCGTCAGTCACGAGGAGCTGCTGAAGCTGTTCTGGGAGTCGCACAACCCGACCCAGGGCTTCCGTCAGGGCAACGACGTGGGCACCCAGTACCGCTCCGCGATCTACACCCACTCCGCCGCCCAGGCAGCGGCCGCCGACGCCTCCCGCGCGGCGTACCAGAAGGTCCTGACGGCCTCGGGCCACAAGGAGATCACCACGGAGATCCTCCCGGCCGAGGGCCGCCCGTTCTGGCCGGCGGAGGCGTACCACCAGCAGTACCTGGACAAGAACCCGGGCGGCTACTGCGGCATCGGCGGTACGGGAGTCTCCTGCCCGATCGGCGTGGCCCCGGCCGAGGGCTGAGCCGGCTGAGCCGGGCCGCAGGAGCCTCCGGGCCCCTCGTCCGGGGCCCTGCGTCGGCCGGTCAGCGCGGACCGGGCGGCCCGGGTCGACGACCGCCCGTGACGCCCTCTCGGGTCAGGCCGCCAGCAGCACGCCGCCCATCGGGCTCGCCGGGCCGGCCGGACGGGCCGGATCTGCCGTCCGTACCGGACGGTGTCCCCCGGCCGCCGCCGACGACCTGGCCCGGGACCTCACCGCCGTCAGGCTGACCAGCCGCTCCCCGGCCAGCGCCAGGACGTCCGCGAGGCTCAGGCCGAGCGCCTGGGCGGCGGCGGCCAGCACCTCGGAGGAGGCCTCCTTGCGGCCGCGCTCCACCTCGGAGAGGTAGGCCATGGATATCCGGGCCGCCCCGGACACCTCCTTCAACGTCCGCCCCTGCGCCCGGCGTTCGCGGCGCAGCACCTCCCCGACGAGGTCACGCCAGAGCGGCTCCCGGGGCAGGCCCGGGGCCGCCGCCGTGGGGAGCGGGCGCAGAGGGATCACGTCGGCCTGGTTCGTCGCTCGGATGCTCACCGTCCCAGCCTAGGAGCGCGGCACCGCCCCGGCACGGGCCGGGCGTTGCGCTCCGGGCGGATCTGCTGTCGGCGAAGTTCCGTGACATAGGGGCGTGCTGGAGGAACGGGCGGTGCGGCGGCGGTAGTAGGCGATCGCGAGGACGACGGTGATGGGCCCCCAAGCGGCGATCGGGGTGACGCACACCGTCGCCAGCGCGTGCCAGGCGTCGCTGCTGTACCCGACGGTGTCGATGACGCCGTACACGGTGAGGTGGCGACCGCCGCCGACGGGGACGGCGGTGAACAGGAAGGTGAGGATCAGGCCGCCGAGCACGGCCGGGACGACGGCCGCCGGCGGCCGGACGGGTCTGCCGCCGATGACCGGTATCCAGGCGGGAGCCACCTCTCCCCAGCCCCGGACCAGCCCGATGGTCAGGATCGCGATCACTTCCGTCAGCACGCTGAGCCCGAGGACGTACGGAATGCTCAACCAGTAGGCAGGCATTCCGCCCTCCTGCACCTGCCCCATCTCGAAGTGCAGGGCGAAGGGCAGCCGCCACAGGCACGACGGGAGCAGAAGCAGCGGAAGCGCGTAGGCCAGGCGCGTCGCCCAGCGAGGAACGGGCCGCTCGGTGTCACCGACGGACGGCGGCCGGTGGAGGATCTTCAGCGTCATGACGCCAGCCTCGCGGAGCAGGTACGGCGGGGAATCCTCCACGCGAGCCGACCCGCTCCCCCGCGCGGGGGAGACCACAGGTCGCGGCCTCGCCCACGCGGGGTAGCGGTTTCCGGTGCCCATGCCGGTCGGTGCCGATGCCGATGCCCGTACCGGACGTGCGGTCAGATCAGGCCCTGCGCCAGCATCGCGTCCGCGACCAGCTCGAAGCCCGCGATGTTCGCGCCCACCACGTAGTTGCCGGGGCTCCCGTACCGCTCGGCGGTCGTGTGGCAGGAGTCGTGGATGTGCCGCATGATCTCGCCGAGGCGCTCCTCCGTGTGGGAGAAGGTCCACGAGTCCCGGGACGCGTTCTGCTGCATCTCCAGGGCGCTCGTCGCGACCCCGCCCGCGTTGGCCGCCTTGCCGGGCGCGAAGGCGACGCCCGCCTCCTGGAACACCCGGACCGCCTCGGGGGTGGTGGGCATGTTGGCGCCCTCCGCGACCGCCTTGACCCCGTTGCGCACGAGTTCGAGCGCGTCGGCCTCGTGCAGCTCGTTCTGGGTGGCGCAGGGCAGGGCGACGTCCGCGGGGACCGACCACACGCCCGTACCGGGCACGTACCGGGCGTGCGCGCCGCGTCGTTCGGCGTACTCGGAGACCCGGCCCCGGCCGGCCTCCTTGATCTCCTTCAGGAGGGCGAGGTCGATGCCCTTCTCGTCCACGACGTAGCCGCCGGAGTCCGAGCAGGTGACGACGGTCGCGCCGAGCTGCTGGGCCTTCTCGATGGCGTAGATGGCCACGTTGCCGGACCCGGAGACCGCGACGGTCTGGCCCTCCAGCGACTCGCCCCGGCTGCGCAGCATCTCGGCGGTGAACAGGACCGTGCCGTAGCCGGTGGCCTCCGTACGGGCCTGTGCGCCGCCCCAGCCGAGGCCCTTGCCGGTGAGGACGCCGGACTCGTAACGGTTGGTGATCCGCTTGTACTGGCCGAAGAGGTAGCCGATCTCACGGCCGCCCACGCCGATGTCGCCGGCCGGGACGTCGGTGTACTCCCCCAGGTGGCGGTGGAGTTCGGTCATGAACGACTGGCAGAACCGCATGATCTCGGCGTCGGACCGGCCCTTGGGGTCGAAGTCCGCGCCGCCCTTGCCGCCGCCGATGGGCATGCCGGTGAGGGCGTTCTTGAAGATCTGCTCGAAGCCGAGGAACTTCACGATGCCGAGGTTGACCGAGGGGTGGAAGCGCAGCCCGCCCTTGTAGGGGCCGAGCGAGCTGGAGAACTCCACCCGGAAACCACGGTTGACGTGGATGTCGCCGGAGTCGTCCGACCACGGCACCCGGAAGATCAGCTGGCGCTCGGGTTCGCATATGCGCTCGATGATGCGGGCGTCCACGAACTCGGGGCGCTGCGTGAGCACGGGACCAAGCGTCTCCAGGACCTCGCGGACCGCCTGGTGGAACTCCTGCTCGCCCTGGTTGCGCCGGAGGATCTCGGCGTAGAGCGGCTCGATGACACGGGCCGCGGCATCCTGCGTGCGGGCGGAGTCGGGCGAGTCGGGGATGACCGGCATCTGATCAAGACCTTCCGTGGTCGGCTCGTGCGCGTGGGCGCCCCCGTCCCGGAGAGCGCCACCGGTCCGCCTCCCCCGCCGGAGCCCCGCGGACTCCCCTTCGGGAGGACCGCGCGGCCGTCGCCCGGCCGGGCGATGCTCAGGACCGTCGTGCGGCCGATTCTCCAGTGCGGCCCGATGATCTTCGAGGACCATCCACATATTGACCATGATCAGCCGCTTTGATCAGCGTCCGGACGGCCGCGCCGGGCCCTCCAACGGCCTCCGATCCGCCGTTCCGGCCGACCCGCACGGCTCGGATCCGGGCCCGGCCCCGCTCCCGTGAGTGGCGAAGGTCACACGCCGGATGGACTGCGTCCGGGTCGCGCAGCGTCCGGAGCCCGCGGAAGACCATGGCCGTGAAGCCGCGCGGACGCGGGCCGTCGGATCCGGGGTCATGAGCCGGACCGGAAAGGAAGCGCCCGTACAGCCGGCGGCGGGCAGCCGTAAGGGCCCGTAACAACAGGGCCGGGGCTACGGAGTTACCCGCCAGGAACAGGGACACCCCGCCTGACGATCAGTCATGATGCCCCCATGACGAAGCCGCGGGGGCGTCGGAGAGGGCAACCTCCCGACGAATTACGGGCGCTGTACGGAGTGCGCCGGGCCGGGACCAACCCTGCCCGGTCCCGTCCGGACCCGCCCGCGGCACCGCCGCCGCCGTACGCGCACGCGGTTCCGCGAGCGGCCTGGCCGGCGTACACCCGCCCCTCGGCGTATCACGCCCCGGGCCCCCGGGCGCAGCCGCGCGTCCCCAAAGGCACGGGCGACATGCGGCGCTATCTGGCGGTCGGGCTCGACGCCTATCTGTGCCTGCTGGCCGTCGGACTGCTGGTGCGGTCCTGCCTGCACGCGGGCGGGACGTGGCGCGCGATCGCCCTGCTGGTCGTCCAGCTGATCGCGCTGTCGTTCGCCAACCAGGTGCTGCTGACGCTGGCCTTCCGGGCGAGCGCCGGAAAGCTGATCATGGGCGTCCGGGTGATCCGGCTGCCGGACGCGGGCCGGCCGGGATTCCGCCTGCTGGTGCTGCGCTGGCTGTACGGGCTCCTCTGGCTGCCGCGCCAGCCCTGGCGCCGGCTTCGCCGCCCGGCGGCCCCGAGCGGCCCGGAAAGACCCCCGGGCCGCCCCGCCGAGCCGTACGAGGACGTCGCGGGGGTACGCCAGGTCCGCCACAGCGACCTGCGGTCCTACCGGGCGGCGGTGCAGGAGCGCACGGACTGAGCCCGTCCGGGGCGTTCCGCGCCCCGGGTTCCGGTGGTTCGGCGGTGCCGGCCCGGCCGCAGCCGTCCGGAACGCGTCCGGGAGGAGTACGTCCCCTTTACCCGGCCGCCCGGTCCCGCGCCGCCCGCATCGCCGCCGCCGTGGCCGACGCGTCGTACTCGGGACCGACACCGGGAACGATGATCACGTCACCGTCGAGGTGCCGGGTGCGCAGCGGCAGGATCTCCTGGTAGGCGGGGGACGCGTACCAGGCGTGGGCCTGCTCCACTCCGGGAAAGCCGATCATGACCAGCGTGCCCGGCCAGGTCCCCTCCACCACCTCCACCTCGGCGCCATGGACGAGGAAGCGGCCTCCGTAGGGCTTCATGGTGCCCTGGACGCGCTCGATGTAGCTCAGCACCTCGTCCTCGGCGGGGGCGTCGGTGGTGCGCAGGTGGGCGATGGCGTACGCGGTCATGGTCCGGTCCTCCGTCAGGGGTCGGGTGCTCTTCGTGACACTCCCGATGCTGCCGGGCGGGGCGGAGGGCGTCGATTACCTCCGGAGTCATGGCCGCGGGGGGCCCCGGCCCCGGAGGTACCCGGACACGCCGAAGGCGGCGGTCCCGGAGTGTTCCGGGACCGCCGCCTTCGGGCGGGGACGGGGGTGGTGCGAGGGGAGGACGGGCGGGTGGATCAGGCCTGGGAGCCGGCCGTCCACTCGGCCCAGCTCATGTTCCAGCCGTTGAGGCCGTTGTCCGGGGTGATCGTCTTGTCCGGGGAGTTCTTGACGATGACCACGTCGCCGACCATCGAGTTGTCGTAGAACCAGGCGCCGGGTGCGTTGGGGTCGTTCGCGCCCTTCACGTCGGCGAGGCCCACACAGCCGTGGCTGGTGTTGGCGGTGCCGAAGATGCCCTTGCCCCAGTAGTTGCCGTGGATGAAGGTGCCCGACGTGGACAGGCGCATGGCGTGCGGCACGTCCTTGATGTCGTACTCGCCCTTGCCGTCGTCATCGGTGAAGCCGACGGTGGCGCCGTTCATCCGGGTCTCCTTGTGCTTCTCGGAGATCACCATCTGACCGTTGTACGTGGGGTTGTCGGGGGAGCCCGCGGAGATCGGGATCGTCTTGATCGTCTTGCCGTCGCGGGTGATCGTCATCTGCTTGGTCTTCGCGTCGACGGTGGAGACCTGGTTGCGGCCGACCTTGAAGGTCACCGTCTTCTGCTGGACGCCGAAGACGCCGTCCGCACCCTCGACGCCGTCGAGCGCCAGCTTCAGGGTGACGGTGGAGCCGCCCTTCCAGTAGTCCTGCGGGCGCAGGTCCAGGCGCTGGGCGTTGAACCAGTGGCCGACGACCTCCTGGCCGCTGCTGGAGGTCACGGTGATGCCGTCCTGGACGGCCTTCTTGTCCGTGATCGCCTTGTTGAAGTTGATCGAGACGGGCATCCCGACGCCGACCGTGGAGCCGTCCTCGGGGGTGAAGTTCCCGATGAAGCTGTTGTCGGGCGAGACGGTGGTGAAGGAACTGTTCTCGTGGGCCTCGCGGCCCTTCGAGTCGGCCGCGGTGGCGTCGATCTTGTACGTGGTGGACCGCTCCAGCTGGCCCGCGGGCTTCCAGCTGGACCCGTCGGCCGCCAGGGTGCCCTCGACCGGGGTGCCGTCCGCCGTGGTCATGACGACCTTGGTCAGCTTGCCCTTGGCGACGGTGACCTGGGCCGCGTTGTTGATGCTGGCGTTGGTCGCACCGTTCTTCGGCTTGATCGCTATCTGCGCCTCGGAGGCGTCGGCGGCTGCCGCCTTGTCGACCTCCTGCTGCGACGACTCCGAACTCCCGGCGCTCGTCTTTCCGCCCTTGTCGCCGTCGTCGGTACAGGCCGAAAGCACCAGCACGCCGCCGAGCAGTGCGGACACGGCCACGAGGCCCTTGCGCCGCTTGCTGTCCGTCATCACACGCTTCTCCATCGTTGCCGATTTCCCCAAAATCCCCGGACGGGACCGCCAGGCGGCCATTCCCCGTCAATGTTCCAAGAACACCCGGAAAGGGTGCTCCGTTCCGCATCCACGACAGATGTGGGGAACACCACTCATCGACGCCGCCCCGGCGGCCGTGGTTCCCGTGTCCGGGTCCCGGTTTCCGTCGCCGCACGGCGCGGCCCCGGTCCGCAGGTGAGCGGGGCCGGGGCCGGTGTTCTCACACGTCACACCCGCTGCGCGGGCTCACCGTCCTCGCCGTCGTTCTTCCCATTGTGCGCGACCGTGTCGCCGTACCCCTCCTCGTCGTCCCCGTCCGTCGGCAGGAAGAGGCCCTCCTCGCCGTCGTCCGCGTCGTCCCAGTCCTCCGCGTCGGGGTCGTACTCGATGCTCTCGCTGCTCCAGGAGGCCTGGGCCAGCTCGACCCCGGGCACCTCGCTGACCAGGTCGAAGGGGTCGACCAGCGACGCGAGGGCCTCTGCACCGTCTGCCCGGACCGTGGCCTCGGCATGCATCCGCTCCTCGGCGGTGTCGCTCCCGGCGACGGCCGCGACGGGATCCCCGTATTCGGCGGCGATGGATTCGAGGGCGGTGCCGGTCAGAGCGTCGAGGTCGGTGACCTCCAACACCATCTCCACGCGAAGTCGAACAAACCTGGATGTCTCATCTGTGCTCATGGCCGGAGCGTACGGCCAGGCGAGGCCACGACTTTCCACCGACCCGCTGCTTTGCTTAGCATCGGCCCACGGGGCTAACTCATGGTTGTCGCAAGGGGATCGAATCTGTGTCCGTCGCTCGTCGCACACTGCTGACCGCCACCGCCGCAGGCACGCTGCTGGCCGCTCTCTGGTTCGTCCCGTCGGCCAACGCGACCGGTGAGAACGCCGCGCAGGGCGCACCGGCCGCCACATCCGACCGGGCCGCCGGAACGGGCGACGACGCCTCCGGGGCGCGCCTCGCCGACACCGGGCCGGGCCTGGACACCGCCCCCTATCTCATCGGCGGTACCGCCCTGTTGGGCATCGGCGCGGGCTTCGTCACGTACTCGGTACGCCGCTCCGGGGAGCGCGCGGCCCACTGACCCGGTACGCACCGGAAGGGGTCCCCGCACCCCCCGGTGCGGGGACCCCCCTGCGTACGTACGGGACCGGATCGGCTTCCCCGTTCGTACGGGACCGGATCAGGCCAGCGGCCCGGTGACCGGCTCAACGGCCGCCACCAGGCGCCCTTCCCGTACGAACGTGTCGGCGGCGGCCAGGTCCGGCGCGAGGAAGCGGTCCGGGCCCGGGCCCTCGGCTCCGGCGGCCCGCAGCGCGTCCACGGCGGCCTGCGAGGCGGGGGCGGGGGTCAGCCCCTCGGCGGCGCGGATCTCCACGGCACGGGTCGCCGCGTACAGCTCGACGGCGACGATCCGGGCCAGATTGTCCACGGCGGTACGGAGCTTGCGCGCCGCCGACCAGCCCATGGAGACGTGGTCCTCCTGCATCGCGGAGGACGGGATCGAGTCGGCGGAGGCGGGGACCGCGAGCCGCTTCATCTCGCTGACCAGCGCCGCCTGGGTGTACTGGGCGATCATCAGCCCAGAGTCGACGCCGGCGTCGTCCGCGAGGAACGGCGGCAGGCCGTGCGAGCGGTTCTTGTCGAGCAGCCGGTCGGTGCGGCGTTCGCAGATCGAGCCGAGGTCGGCGGCGACGATCGCGAGGAAGTCCAGGACGTACGCGACGGGCGCGCCGTGGAAGTTGCCGTTGGACTCGACCCGCCCGTCGGGCAGCACCACCGGATTGTCGACGGAGGAGGCCAGTTCGCGGCCCGCGACCACGGCCGCGTAGTCGAGGGTGTCGCGGCCCGCGCCGTTGACCTGGGGCGCGCAGCGCACCGAGTAGGCGTCCTGGACCCGGGGCGCGTCGTCCTGGTGATGGCCCGTCAGTCCGGACCCCGCCAGCACCCGCAGCATGTTGTCCGCGCTGACGCCCTGGCCGGGGTGCGGGCGGATGGCGTGCAGTTCGGGGGCCAGCACCTTGTCCGTGCCGAGCAGCGCCTCCAGCGAGAGGGCGGCGGTGATGTCGGCGGAGGTGTAGAGGTTGCGCAGGTCGGCGAGGGCCATGACCAGCATGCCGAGCATGCCGTCGGTGCCGTTGAGGAGGGCGAGGCCCTCCTTCTCGCGCAGCTCGACCGGGGCGATCCCGTGCGCGGCGAGCAGCTCGCCCGCCGGGCGGACCGTGCCGTCGGGGCCCTCCGCCTCGCCCTCGCCCATCAGGGCGAGCGCGCAGTGCGAGAGCGGGGCGAGGTCGCCGGAGCAGCCGAGCGAGCCGTACTCGTGGACGACGGGCGTGATGCCCGCGTTGAGCAGGTCGGCCATGGTCTGCGCGACCTCGGGGCGTACGCCGGTGTGGCCGGAGGCGACCGTCTTCAGCCGGAGGAACATCAGCGCGCGGACGACCTCGCGCTCGACGCGGGGGCCCATCCCGGCCGCGTGCGAGCGGACGATGTTGCGCTGGAGCTGCGCCCGCAGTTCGGGGCTGATGTGGCGGCTGGCGAGGGCGCCGAAGCCGGTGGAGACGCCGTAGACCGGCTCGGGCTTGGCGGCGAGCGCGTCCACGATGAGACGGGCGGCGGCCAGGGCTTCCACGGCGGTGGCGGAGAGCTCGACCCGGGCGCCGTGGCGGGCCACGGCGACGACGTCCTCGGCGGTGGTTCCGGACGTCCCCACCACGACAGTGTGCATATCCATATTCAGCAGCGTACGGACTGAAACCCTCCATGTCACTAGTGCTGCCGCGCAGGGCCCCTTACGGTCCCGGCCCGCGCACCCCCGCCCCAGCCCTCACGGCCTGTTGCCGCGCAGCCTGCGCCGGTCGTGCGCGGACTTCGGCGGGGAGTCCGCGAGCCGGATGACCTCGCCGTCCCGCCCGGCCACCACCGGACCCAGCGAGCGGGCCGCCTTGGCCCGGTACTGGGCCGCGTCCGCGAGCCGGAACAGCCGGCGGGCCGAGCGCACCGGGCCGATCGGGTCGCCGGTCGACGCGACCCCGCAGGCGACCCCCTCGCCCAGCTCGATCACCGCCGCCCGGTCGCACAGCTCGGTGGCGACGCCGACCACCGCGTCGGCCGGTGGGCCCGCCGCGAGCAGGCAGAACTCATCGCCGCCGAGCCGGGCCGCCAGCGCCTGAGGCAACATCGCCCCGCACAGCGACAGCACCGAGCCGAAACGTTCCAGCAGACGGTCGCCGACAGCGTGGCCGTGGGTGTCGTTCACCGCCTTGAGGCCGTTCAGGTCGCAGACGACGAGGCTGACGACGGTGTCGTCGACACGGTGCCGCTCGACGGCCTCGTCGAGCTGGATGTCGACCGCGCGGCGGTTGGCGAGGCCGGTCAGCGGGTCGGTGAAGGCCAGCTTCCGGACCTCCTCCAGGCGTTCGGTCTGGGCGATCCCTGAGGCCACGACGGCGGCGAGCACGGTCGCGAAGTCGGCGTCGGCCCGGTCGAAGACGGGCTGTCCGGCCGGCCGCGCCACATACAGCTCGCCCCACGCCCGGCCGTGCAGCACGATCGGCGCGACCACGCAGCAGCCCCGGCCGCGCCGCCGCAGCGCGGCGACCCGCTGGTGGCAGTACGGGCGGGCGCCGCGTGCCGGGCCGCCCGAACCGGGCAGTCCGTCGGCGGTCTCCACCCAGGCGTCGGGTTCGCCACCGCCGGCCCAGCGCTCGTGCAGGAACTCGGTGATCTCCGGGAACTCGTGGACCGGGTAGGCCTCCTCCTCGGGGAACTCCTCCTCCCCCTCGGCCCGTTGCCCGGCGTTCACCAGCACCCGCAGCCTGCCCCGGTCCCGCTCCCACACCGAGAGCGCGGCGAAACTGCCGCTCAACGCCTCGCAGGCGCCCAGCGCCGCCGCCCGCCACGATTCGCGCGGCGTGTAGGCCGCGGCCATGGTCTGCGCCAGCGAAACCACGGCCCGCAGCCGCACATCGTCACCACCCATTTCTACAGCCTATGTAGATTTGTACCTTTTTGATCAGTTTGGTGTGTAACTAATTTCAACTAATTTCGACGAGTTTCCCGGGCCGCGCTCACCCTGTGTGACGCACGCGCGTCGTCACTCGCCGGGCCAGTCGGGCCGCCGCTTCTCGTTGAAGGCGGCCACCCCCTCCGCCCGGTCCCCGGAGAAGGCCACCGACCGCCAGGCCGCGTCCTCCACCTCCAGGCCCGCCCGCAGGTCGAGCCCCTGTCCCAGCCGGAGCGCCTTCTTGGCCGCACGCAGCCCGACCGGCGAGTTGGCGGCGATCCGGCCGCCCAGCGCGAGGGCCTCCTCACGGTCCCGGCCCGCCGCGACCAGCTCGTCCACCAGCCCCAGTTGGCGCGCCTCGGCGGCCTCGACCCGGCGGGCGCTGAACACCAGCTCGGCGGCGCGCGCCGCCCCGACCCGGCGCGGCAGCAGCTGCGTACCGCCGCCGCCCGGGATGACGCCCACGGACACCTCGGGCAGCCCGACCACGGCGGTGGCGTCGGCGACGATCACATCGCAGGCGAGGGCGAGTTCGAAGCCGCCGCCGAGGGCGAAGCCGTGCACGGCGGCGATCACCGGCATCGGCAGCTCCAGGACCCCGGTGTAGGCGGCCCGGGCGGTGGGGCGCTGGCGGACCAGGTCGGAGTCGGAGAAGGAGTTGCGCTCCTTGAGGTCCGCGCCCACACAGAAAGCGCGATCGTGGCTGGAGGTCAGGACGGTGGCCCGGACCTCGCGGTCGGCGCCGAGCGCCTCGCAGGCGGCGGCGATGGAGCGGGCCATGTCGGTGGAGACGGCGTTCATGGCCTTGGGCCGGTCGAGGACCAGCTCGGCGACATGGTCCTGCCCCTCGTGCCGTCGGACGACGACGAACTCCCCGTACCGCTGCTCGGACGTGACGGTCATGGCTGCACCCCTGTCGATGGACGGCCTGTTAACGAGCGTTACCGTCACGGATCCTAGACAGGGCGGGGCCGCTCACGACAGGGCGAGTCCGGGACGGAGACGTGACGAGCGGGGGCAGGACGCGGCGAAGGGGCGGCCCGCGCTCAGGAGCCGGTCTTCCCCCGCCGCGCCAGCAGCCACGGCTCCACCACGCCGAGCCCGCGCACGGGCCGCTGCCACATCGGCTGGAGCCCGAAGCGGTACGTGGGCAGCGGCGGCTCGTCGTCGGGCTCGCGGCCCTCCTTCTCGGCGAGCCGGGCCCGCTCGGCGGCGGCCGCGACGGCCTCGGCGGCCTGCGCCTCGGACTCCGGGGCGTCGCCGTGGCGGACCAGCTCCTTGGCGAACGCCCCGTCGACCAGGACGGCGTCCTTCGGAGCTATCGAGGTGAGGCGGCTGGCGAGGTTCACCGTGGTGCCGAAGACATCGCCCATCCGGGTGGTGACCGTGCCGAAGGCGATGCCGACGCGCAGGGCGGGCATCGTCTCGTCCTGGGACATGGCCTCGATCAGCCGGAGTGCTATCTCGGCGGCCGTGCCCGCGTCGTCGGCGGCGAAGAGGACCTCGTCGCCGAGGGTCTTGATGAGCCGGCCGCCGTGCGCGGCGACCAGGTCGGCGGCGGTCGTCTCGAAGGACTCGACCAGCTCGCCGAGCTCCTCCTCCTCAAGGCGCCGGGTCAGCCGGGTGAAGCCGACCAGGTCCGCGAAGCCGACGGCGAGCCGGCGGTCGACCATCTCCTCGTCGTCCGCGGCCTGCACGACCCGCCCGGTGGCGGCGGCCAGCTGGCGCCGCCACACGTAGACGAGGAATTCCTGAAGCTCCGGGAGCAACAGCTCGACCAGCGGATACGTGACCTCGGTGCGGGTCATGCCGGGCTCGGGCGGCTCGGTCAGGCCCTCCAGGAACGAGTCGATCTGCCATTCGGCCAGCCGGGCGGTGGTCTGCCCGGTGGAGCGGGCGACCTGGATCGCCATCGGCTCGCTGAGCAGCCCCGCCTCGACGAGACCGGCGAGCCGCCGCAGGGCGAGCACGTCGGCCTCGGTGAGCGCCTTGGCCTGGCCGATGTCGGCGAAGCCCATGGCCCGCCAGAACCGGGAGGCCAGATCCATGGAGACCCCGGCGGTGCGGGCCGCCTGGAAGGGCGTGTAGCGCCGGTCGGCCCCCAGGATCAGCGCTTCGAGGCGGATGGCGAGGGGGTCGTCGGTCGGCTCCACGGTGTGGTCGACCTCGTGGTGGGGTGTGGCGTGGACCGAGGAGTCCGACCCGGGCTCCTCGCCCGCGCCGGACGTCGTGTCGCCGACGGTCACCAGCCGCCTCCTGCCCGTTCCCTGCGCACTGCCTGCCGATCTGTCGCTGATCGCCTCAACAATGATCTGTCGCTGGATCGCCTCAACAATACGGCAGGTGTGCCCTGGCTCACGTCCTTGGTCGTCCGTCCTGGGTGCGTCGCGCGTGACATCTCAGGCATACGCGGTATGCGCCCGTACGCCCATCAGAGGTCGGAGCCGCCTCAGGTCAGGCCGCCCCCCGCGCCCCGCAGGTGGACAATGTCCCCGGCCGAGACCGGCTGCTGGAGCCCGTCCTCGGTGGAGAGGACCAGCCGGCCGTCCCCGTCGATCGCGACCGCCTCGCCGACCAGGGACGTACCCCCCGGCAGCTCGGCCCGCACCGTCCGGTCCAGCGTCGCGCAGCCCGCCGCGTAGGCGGCCTGGAGCCCGCTCGCGGCCGCGTCGCCGTCGGCCGCCTGCCAGGCGCCGTACCAGTGCTCCAGCGAGCGCAGGACGGAGCGCAGCAGGGTCTCCCGGTCGGTGGAGACCGCCCCGGCGAGGGCGAGGGAACCGGCGGTGGGGGCGGGCAGCTCGTCGGCGCGCAGCGAGACGTTGATGCCGACGCCCACGACGATGCCGTCCCCGGCGAACTCACCGAGGATGCCCCCGGCCTTGCGCTCCTCCCCCTCCACCGCGACCAGCAGATCGTTGGGCCACTTCAGCGACATGTCGACACCCGCCGACTTGGCGAGCCCGGTCGCGGCGGCGACCCCGGCCAGCAGCGGAACCCACCCCCACCGCTCCACGGGGATGTCGCCGGGCTCCAGGTAGACCGAGAAGAACAGCCCGGAGCGGGGCGGTGCGGTCCAGCTCCGCTCCAGCCGTCCGCGCCCGGCGGTCTGCTCCTCGGCGACGAGCACCGTGCCCTCGCCCGCCGCCCGCGTGCGGGCCCGCCCGGCGAGGTCGGTGTTGGTGGATCCGGTGGACTCCACGACCTCCAGCGACGTCCACAACGCGTCCGGCCGCAGCAGTCCGCGGCGCAGCGCGGTCACGTTGAGGGGCGGCCGGTCGAGGTCCGACCAGCGGTTGTGTGACGCATCCGGTGGTGTCATGCAACCCAGCCTAGGTGTGGCAAAGGACGCACTGCCTTTCCGGAGGCGCGCCGATACCCTACGAGTCAGTAGCCGCAGCGCTGCGGAAGCCACAGCGTTGCGGCGTGACGAAGCAGAGCCAGACAACCGAGTTACGAGTCAGTAGCCGCAGAGCCGGACAGACGACCGCCCGAACCCCGTGACCTCCACCGGTCGTCGTCCCCGTGACCAGGCAGGGAGCCGCCCCCCGATGTCCGAGCCGCAGAGCGACATCCACACCACCGCAGGCAAGCTCGCGGACCTGAGCCGCCGCATCGACGAGGCGACGCACGCCGGTTCGGCCCGCGCGGTCGAGAAGCAGCACGCCAAGGGCAAGCTGACGGCCCGTGAGCGGGTCGAGCTGCTGCTGGACGAGGGCTCCTTCGTGGAGCTCGACGAGTTCGCCCGGCACCGCTCCACCAACTTCGGCATCGAGAAGAACCGCCCGTACGGGGACGGTGTCGTCACCGGCTACGGCACGGTCGACGGCCGCCCGGTCTGCGTGTACTCGCAGGACTTCACGATCTTCGGCGGTTCGCTCGGCGAGGTCTACGGCGAGAAGATCGTCAAGGTCATGGACTTCGCGCTGAAGACCGGCTGTCCGGTCATCGGCATCAACGACGGCGGCGGCGCCCGGATCCAGGAAGGCGTGGCGGCCCTAGGTCTGTTCGCCGAGATCTTCCGCCGCAACGTGCACGCCTCCGGGGTGATCCCGCAGATCTCGCTGATCGTCGGCCCGTGCGCGGGCGGCGCGGTCTACTCCCCCGCGATCACCGACTTCACGGTGATGGTCGACCAGACCTCGCACATGTTCATCACCGGACCCGACGTCATCAAGACCGTCACCGGTGAGGACGTCGGCTTCGAGGAGCTGGGCGGCGCCCGTACGCACAACACCACCTCCGGGGTGGCGCACCACATGGCGGGCGACGAGAAGGACGCCATCGAGTACGTCAAGTCGCTGCTCTCCTACCTCCCTTCGAACAACCTCTCCGAGGCCCCGGCCTTCCCGGAGGAGGCGGACCTCGCCACCACCGACGAGGACCGCGAGCTGGACACGCTCATCCCGGACTCGGCGAACCAGCCGTACGACATGCACACCGCGATCGAGCACGTCCTGGACGACGCCGAGTTCCTGGAGACCCAGGCCCTGTTCGCGCCGAACATCATCACCGGCTTCGGCCGGGTCGAGGGCCACCCGGTCGGCATCGTCGCCAACCAGCCGATGCAGTTCGCCGGTTGCCTGGACATCGACGCGAGCGAGAAGGCGGCCCGCTTCGTCCGCACCTGCGACGCGTTCAACGTGCCCGTCATCACCTTCGTGGACGTGCCGGGCTTCCTGCCGGGCGTGGACCAGGAGTACGGCGGCATCATCCGGCGCGGCGCGAAGCTGATCTACGCCTACGCGGAGGCGACGGTCCCGCTGATCACCGTCATCACCCGCAAGGCGTTCGGCGGCGCGTACGACGTGATGGGCTCCAAGCACCTGGGCGCGGACCTGAACGTGGCCTGGCCGACCGCGCAGATCGCCGTCATGGGCGCCCAGGGCGCGGTGAACATCCTGCACCGCCGGACCATCGCCGCCGCCGAGGATCCGGACGCCACCCGCGCGGAGCTGATGGCGGCCTACGAGGACGCGCTGCTCAACCCGTACGTGGCGGCCGAGCGCGGCTACGTCGACGCGGTGATCATGCCGTCCGAGACCCGGGCCCATGTCGTCAAGGGGCTGCGTCAACTGCGGACGAAGCGGGAATCCCTGCCTCCGAAGAAGCACGGCAACATCCCGCTGTAGGGCATCCGTTTCCGCCGCCCCTTTTTCCCAGAGAGGTCTGCCCATGATCAAGGTCGTACGGGGCAACCCCACCCCGGAGGAGCTGGCCGCCGCCGTGGCCGTGGTCCAGGCGCGCGCCGCCGCCGCGTCCGCCGTGTCGTCCGGCGCGCCGCTGCCGCCCGAGCAGTGGTCCGACCCGGGCCGCATCGCCCGCACCGGCCGCCCGCAGCCGGGCCCCCGGGCCTGGGCCCGGACCTACTGGCCGGCCTGAGCCGCGAAGCCGCCCCCGGTCCGCCGGGGGCGGCTTTGAGTACCCGTACTCAGGCGTGCGGGCGGGCGGGACAGCAGGATCGGAAGCATGCTGTGGTCCGACCCCGAGAACAAGCCCCCGAAGGAACTGCGCGACGCCCAGGCCATGATGCGCAGAGCGGGCGTCCTGCTGGCGCTGGCGATGCTGGTGGCGATGTTCGTGCTCGGCATCCACTGACCCGTCGGGCCCGTGCCCTTCCGCCCGGCGGCCCTTCCGCCCGGCGGCCCTTCTGCCCGGCGGCCCCTCTGCCCGGCGGCCTTTCTGCCCGGCGATCCTTCTACGATGGCGCGCATGACTGATCAGCCCCAGCGCCGTCTCGTGCTCGCCTCCGCCTCCCCCGCCCGTCTCGGTCTGCTGCGCCAGGCCGGATTCGCCCCCGAGGTGATCGTCAGCGGGGTGGACGAGGACGCCCTGAGCGCACCCACCCCCGCCGAGCTGGCGCTCGTCCTGGCCCGGGCCAAGGCGGCGGTGGTCGCCGAGCGGCCCGAGGCGGCGGGCGCCCTGGTCATCGGCTGCGACTCGGTGCTGGAGCTGGACGGCGAGGCGCTCGGCAAGCCCGCCGACGCCGAGGAGGCCACCGCCCGCTGGAAGGCGATGCGCGGCCGGTCGGGCATCCTCCAGACCGGCCACAGTGTCATCGACACCGCCACGGGCCGTACGACCTCGGCGACGGCGTCCACGGTCGTGCGGTTCGGCGAGCCGAGTGACGCCGAGGTCGCCGCGTACGTGGCCTCGGGCGAACCGCTCCATGTCGCGGGGGCGTTCACGCTGGACGGCCGCTCGGCCCCGTTCGTCGACGCGATCGAGGGCGACCACGGCAATGTCATCGGCCTCTCGCTGCCGCTGCTGCGCCGGCTGCTGGCCGAGCTGGACGTGTCCGTCACGGAGCTGTGGGTCTGAGACCGGGCCTCCGGATCCGGGCCTCCGGGTCCGAGTCCGGGCCCTCCCCGGCGGCTCGGACGTGTCCTCCCCCGGTGGCTCAGACGGCCGCCGGGGCCCTCTTGTCGCCCACCGCGTCTTCGGCCCGGCTCTCGGGCCCGTACGCCAACAGGGTGAGCACCAGCAGGGCCAGCACCACCATCAGGAACGCGAAGGCGGACCAGCCCAGCAGGCCGACGCTGACCGCGCCGACGACGCCGTGCACGACCGCGCAGCCGATCAGGGCGATCCGCCCGACGCGGCCCGGGGCGCGGTCGCGTATCCCGGCGATCAGGGCGGTCAGCCCGCACAGGACCAGCAGCACCCCGAAGACGCCGCCCATCGCCCAGGTGCCGGCCGACATGGCGCCCGGGTCCATTCCGGCGAGCGACATGTGCTGGTTCTCGGCGATCGTGGCCAGGACGGCGTTGATGAGCACGATGCCCACCGCCTCCCCGAACAGCACGAGCGCGGTCACGATCGCCACCGGTCTGCGCATCAGCGTCCACCCCTGTTACCTCTGGTACGTGCGTAGCGCGGACCCTACTCACGGGTATTCCTCCGGACAAGGGGTTGGACGGGCCCGGGCGCCGGGCAAAGAATCCACCGGCCGTTCGTAGGGAGTCCACAAAGAAACGCCGTGACGCGTTGACCCTAAGGACAGAGACCTGGACCACACCGGGTGGTTACTGTGCGGTTGAGGATCCCGGCGTACCGTGGTGCCACAAGGGATTTCACTACTGGGGCAAGCCTCGGATCACACTCCGTGTGGGCAAGCTCACCATTGGGGACGGGTCGTACGGCCGTGTCGGTAGTCCCTAAACTCAGCTTGTTTCGAGGAGGGAGTCATCGTGCGCAAGGTGCTCATCGCCAACCGTGGCGAAATCGCTGTCCGCGTTGCTCGGGCGTGCCGGGACGCGGGGATCGCGAGTGTCGCGGTCTACGCCGAGCCGGACCGGGACGCGCTGCATGTCCGGGCCGCAGACGAGGCGTTCGCCCTGGGCGGTGACACCCCGGCCGCCAGCTACCTGGACATGGCCAAGGTGCTGCGGGCCGCCGCGGACTCCGGGGCGGACGCGATCCACCCCGGCTACGGATTCCTGTCGGAGAACGCGGAGTTCGCCCAGGCCGTCCTGGACGCCGGGCTGACCTGGATCGGCCCGCCGCCGCAGGCCATCCGCGACCTCGGCGACAAGGTCGCCGCCCGGCACATCGCCCAGCGCGCGGGCGCCCCGCTCGTCGCGGGCACCCCGGACCCGGTCTCCGGCTCCGGCGAGGTCGTCGCGTTCGCCGAGCAGAACGGGCTGCCGATCGCGATCAAGGCCGCCTTCGGCGGTGGCGGGCGCGGCCTGAAGGTGGCCCGCACGCTGGAGGAGATCCCGGAGCTGTTCGACTCCGCGGTCCGCGAGGCCGTCGCGGCGTTCGGCCGGGGCGAGTGCTTCGTCGAGCGCTACCTCGACAAGCCGCGCCACGTGGAGACCCAGTGCCTGGCCGACCAGCACGGCAACGTGGTCGTCGTCTCCACCCGTGACTGCTCGCTCCAGCGCCGCCACCAGAAGCTCGTCGAGGAGGCCCCGGCCCCCTTCCTGACCCAGGCGCAGAACGACCAGCTGTACGCGGCGTCCAAGGCGATCCTGAAGGAAGCCGGCTACGTCGGCGCGGGCACGGTCGAGTTCCTCGTCGGCGCCGACGGCACGATCTCCTTCCTGGAGGTCAACACCCGCCTCCAGGTCGAGCACCCCGTCACCGAAGAGGTCACCGGCATCGACCTCGTACGCGAGATGTTCCGCATCGCCGACGGCGAGGAGCTGGGCTACGGCGACCCCGCGATGCGCGGTCACTCCTTCGAGTTCCGGATCAACGGCGAGGACCCGGGCCGCGGCTTCCTGCCCGCCCCCGGCACGGTGACCACCTTCGCCCCGCCGGCCGGCCCCGGCGTCCGCCTGGACGCGGGCGTCGAGTCCGGCTCGGTCATCGGCCCGGCATGGGACTCCCTGCTCGCCAAGCTCATCGTCACCGGCGCCACCCGCGAGCAGGCGCTCCAGCGGGCCGCCCGCGCGCTGGCGGAGTTCCAGGTCGAGGGCATGGCCACCGCGATCCCGTTCCACCGGGCCGTCGTCGCCGACCCCGCCTTCACCGCGGACCCGTTCACCGTGCACACCCGGTGGATCGAGACCGAGTTCGTCAACGACATCAAGCCCTTCGCCGCGCCCGCCGACGCGGACGCGGAGGACGAGGCCGGACGGGAGACCGTCGTCGTCGAGGTCGGCGGCAAGCGCCTGGAGGTCTCGCTGCCGTCCTCGCTGGGCATGAGCCTGGCGCGTACGGGCCTCGCGGCCGGCGCCAAGCCGAAGCGCCGCGCGGCCAAGAAGGCCGGCTCGGCCGCGTCCGGCGACTCCCTCGCCTCGCCCATGCAGGGCACCATCGTCAAGATCGCGGTGGAGGAGGGCCAGGAGGTCAAGGAGGGCGACCTCGTCGTCGTCCTGGAGGCCATGAAGATGGAGCAGCCGCTCAACGCGCACCGCTCCGGCACCGTCAAGGGCCTCACCGCCGAGGTCGGCGCCTCGGTCTCCTCCGGCGCCCTGATCTGCGAGATCAAGGACTGACCGCACGGCACGCTCCGAAGGGGCCCGGTCCGCGTCGTGACGACGTGGGCCGGGCCCCTTCGTCACAGTGGCATCCTGGAACCGACGAAGGGTCCGAGGGGTCCGTGTGGTCAGAGGGGTCCGAGGACCGAGGGAGGGGCGGAAGCCATGGCAGGGGCGATCCCGATGGAGACGAGCACGGCACAGCCGCCGGCCCGGCCGATGCGCGCGGACGCGCGCCGGAACCACGACCGGCTGGTGGGCGAGGCGCGCAGGTCCTTCGCCGAGCACGGTACGGACGCCTCGCTGGAGGACATCGCCCGGCGGGCGGGCGTGGGCATCGGCACCCTCTACCGGCACTTCCCGAACCGGGACGCCCTGATGAACGCGGTCTTCCAGGACGCCCTGTGCTCACTCCTGGACCGCTCGCGGGAGCTGGCGGCGGCGGAAGCACCGTGCCGGGCGCTGGTGGAGTGGCTGGGCGCGATCGTCACTCATGCGGGTGAGTACCGCGGCCTGGCGCACGGCCTGATGTCCGCCTCCCGCGACGAGACCTCGGCGCTCGTCCAGTGCCACCAGCCGCTCCGGGAGGCGGGCGCGGGGCTGCTGCGCCGGGCCCAGGAGAGCGGGTCGGTACGGGGCGATGTCTCGATCGACGACCTGCTGCAGCTGACGAACGCGATCGCGCTGGCCGCCGAACAGTCGCCGGACGATCCGGAGTTGGCGGAGCGGCTGCTGCGGCTGACGCTGCGCGGGCTGAAGTAGCGGCGTCTTCCGGGCCCCGGCGCTCGGCGTGCTCGGCCGCTGCACGGGGCTTGCTCCCCGCCCCGCCCCTTCCCGAACCCGGGGCTCCGCCCCGGACCCCGCTCCTCAAACGCCGGAGGGGCTGGAATGCGAACGAGGAGCGGGGGTTCGGGGGCAGTGCCCCCGATGTGGGCCTACCGCCGACGGAGGTCCGCCACCCGGGCCCGCTGCTCGCCCGGCACGTCCGCCAGTGTGGAGGTACTGCGCAACTGCGGTCCGAGGCCGCCGTTCTGCGTGCGCCGCTGACCCGGCAGCGGCATGTCCCGGCGGGGCTGACGCCCCGGAGGGGGGCCCTCCCCGCCGGACGCGTCCGCCTCCGGACCGGCCACCGTGATCTCCACGCCCTGGTCCGCCAGGGACTGGAGCTCGGCGGCGGCCCGCTCGTCGTGCAGCGGGGGCTCGTCGGTCACCAGGCGGGTGATCAGTTCGGTGGGCACCGTCTGGAACATGGTGTCCGAGCCGAGCTTGGTGTGGTCCGCCAGGACGACCACCTCCGCGGCGGCCTGCACGAGAGCACGGTCGACGCTGGCCGAGAGCATGTTGGAGGTGGACAGGCCACGCTCCGCCGTGAGGCCGCTCCCGGAGAGGAAGGCCCGGGAGACCCGCAGCCCCTGGAGGGACTGCTCGGCCCCGCTGCCCACCAGCGCGTAGTTGCTCCCGCGCAGGGTGCCGCCGGTCATGACGACTTCGACCCGGTTGGCATGGGCCAACGCCTGCGCCACCAGCAGGGAGTTGGTGACGACGGTCAGACCGGGGACCCGCGCGAGCCGGCGGGCCAGCTCCTGCGTGGTCGTGCCGGCGCCGACCACGATGGCCTCGCCCTCGCCGACGAGGCCCGCGGCCAGGTCGGCGATAGCAGTCTTCTCCGCGGTGGAGAGATGGGATTTCTGCGGAAAGCCGGACTCCCGCGTAAAACCGCCCGGCAAGACCGCACCGCCGTGCCGGCGGTCGAGGAGTCCTTCTGCCTCCAGTGCCCGCACGTCCCGCCGTACGGTCACTTCGGAGGTCTGGACGACGCGGGCGAGCTCACGGAGCGATACCGCCCCGTTGGCGCGCACCATTTCGAGGATCAATTGACGACGTTCTGCAGCGAACACGAAACTGACAGTAACCTGGCCGCCGGGGAGTTTTCAGCAGTTTGCGCCGAATAACAGAAGTTGTACTTCAAAGGGGCCTCCAAGTGGTATAGGAGGCCCCTTTGTTGTTCAGGGGTGATCGCCAAGCGGTCTCAGCACCGCCCGGACTGCCGGGGTTTGCCAGTGATGGTCCGGATTCCCGGCCCCTCAGCCCTCGCCGGTGAGCTTGCGGGTGTGCAACTGCCGGGCCACTTCGGCGATCGATCCGGACAGGGACGGGTACACGGTGAAAGCGTTTGCGATCTGTTCCACCGTCAGGTTGTTGTCGACCGCGATCGAGATGGGATGGATCAGCTCGCTGGCCCGCGGCGCGACCACGCAGCCGCCGACCACGATCCCCGTACCGGGGCGGCAGAAGATCTTGACGAAGCCGTCGCGGATGCCCTGCATCTTGGCGCGCGGGTTGCGCAGCAGCGGCAGCTTCACCACCCGGGCCTCGATCTTGCCCGCGTCGACCTCGGCCTGGCTGTAGCCGACGGTGGCGATCTCCGGGTCGGTGAAGACGTTGGCGGAGACGGCCTTGAGGTTCAGTGGGGCGACCGCGTCGCCGAGGAAGTGGTACATCGCGATGCGGCCCTGCATCGCGGCGACCGAGGCCAGCGCGAAGATCCCGGTGACGTCGCCGGCCGCGTAGACGCCGGGGGCGCTGGTGCGCGAGACCCGGTCGGTGAGGACGTGCCCGGAGTCCTTGAGCCGTACGCCGGCCTCCTCCAGGCCCATGCCCGCGGTGTTCGGGATCGCGCCGACCGCCATCAGGCAGTGCGAGCCGGTGATGACCCGGCCGTCGGCCAGCGTCACCTCGACCCGGTCGCCGACCCGCTTGGCGGACTGGGCGCGGGAGCGGGCCATGACGTTCATCCCGCGGCGGCGGAAGACGTCCTCCAGGACCGCGGCGGCGTCCGGGTCCTCGCCGGGCAGCACCCGGTCGCGGGAGGAGACGAGGGTGACGCGCGAGCCGAGCGCCTGGTAGGCCCCGGCGAACTCGGCTCCGGTGACACCGGATCCGACGACGATGAGCTCCTCGGGCAGCTCGTCGAGGTCGTAGACCTGGGTCCAGTTCAGGATGCGCTCGCCGTCGGGCTGCGCGTCCGGGATCTCCCGGGGGTGGCCGCCGGTCGCTATCAGCACGGCGTCGGCGGTCAGCCGCTCCTCGGTGCCGTCGGCGGCGGTGACGACGACCTGGCGGGAGCCGTCGGCGGCCTGGAGCCCGTCGAGCCGGCCCCGGCCGCGCATCACCCGGGCGCCGGCCCGGGTGACCGAGGCGGTGATGTCGTGGGACTGGGCGAGCGCGAGGCGCTTGACCCGTCGGTTGACCTTGCCGAGGTCCACGCCGACGACCCGGGCGGCCTGCTCCACGTGCGGGGTGTCGTCGGCGACGATGATGCCCAGCTCCTCGTACGAGGAGTCGAAGGTGGTCATCACCTCGGCCGTCGCGATCAGGGTCTTCGAGGGCACGCAGTCGGTGAGGACCGAGGCCCCGCCGAGACCGTCGCAGTCGACGACGGTCACCTCCGCGCCGAGCTGGGCGCCCACCAGGGCCGCCTCGTAGCCGCCGGGGCCGCCGCCGATGATCACGATCCGGGTCACGAAAAGTCCGCCTCGCGTTGGTAACCCGCGGCCGCCTGCCGCCCCGGCCGGGGGTCCGGGGGATCGCCCCGGGGGAATGCAGTACGTACTCCATTGTCCCGCACGCGCCAAAGTGCTTCGCCCCGGGGCCCTCCATACGGGGAAGAGGTCGCCCGCGTACGGGGAACGGCGCGTCGGCCGCGGCTGGACGGGGCGCCCGGTGCGGCCCCGCGACCCCGCCCCGCACTCCTCCGACCGGGGCCTTCGTCACAGGAACCGCCGCTCCCGCGCCCACCTCCCGTACCCTCGGTCCCATGTCGCTCTACGCCGCGTACGCCGGCAACCTCGACGCGCGGCTGATGACCCGCCGCGCCCCGCATTCCCCGATGCGCAGCACCGGCTGGCTCAACGGCTGGCGGCTGACCTTCGGCGGGGAGCAGATGGGCTGGGAGGGGGCGCTGGCCACCGTGGTGGAGGCGCCGCGCTCCCAGGTCTTCGTCGCGCTGTACGACCTGGCGCCGATGGACGAGGACTCCATGGACCGCTGGGAGGGCGTCGGCCTCGACATCTACCGCCGCATGCGCGTCCGGGTGCACACCCTGGACGGCGAGGAGCCGGCCTGGATGTACGTGCTGAACGGGTACGAGGGCGGGCTGCCCTCGGCGCGCTATCTCGGCGAGATCGCGGACGCCGCGGAATCCGCCGGCGCACCTCACGACTACGTGATGGAACTGCGCAAGCGCCCCTGCTGACCAGGGCGGACCCGGGCTCGGCCACTCCTCCTTCGTGCGAAGGCACAAAGACCTCCGACGTGTCTTTGCGCCCAGGCATCTACGCGCGTAGGGATTCAGCGGTTACGCTCGTCCGCGTGAACGCATCTGTTATTCCGGACAACATCCAGGGCGACCCGCAGGCCGCCGCCGCCGGGGCCGCCGCCCGCCTGCGCGAGCTGACCGGCGCCGAGACCCATGACGTCGCCCTGGTCATGGGCTCCGGCTGGGCGCCCGCGGGCGAAGCACTCGGCGTCCCGGAGGCCGAGTTCCCCGTGACCGAGCTGCCCGGCTTCCCGGCGCCCGCCGTCGAGGGCCACGGCGGCACGGTCCGCTCGTACAAGATCGGCGAGAAGCGCGCGCTGGTCTTCCTCGGCCGCACGCACTTCTACGAGGGCCGGGGCGTCGCCGCCGTCGCCCACGGGGTCCGTACGGCGGTGGCCGCGGGCTGCAAGACCGTCGTCCTGACGAACGGCTGCGGCGGTCTGCGCGAGGGCATGCGCCCGGGACAGCCGGTGCTGATCAGCGACCACATCAACCTGACGGCGGCGTCCCCGATCATCGGCGCCAACTTCGTCGACCTGACCGACCTGTACTCCCCGCGGCTGCGCGCGCTGTGCAAGGAGATCGACGACACCCTCGAAGAGGGGGTGTACGTCCAGTTCCCCGGCCCGCACTACGAGACCCCGGCCGAGATCAACATGGTCCGGGTCATGGGCGGCGACCTGGTGGGCATGTCCACGGTCCTGGAGGCCATCGCGGCCCGGGAGGCGGGCGCCGAGGTGCTCGGCCTCTCCCTCGTCACCAACCTGGCGGCGGGCCTGTCCGGCGAACCCCTCAACCACGAGGAGGTCCTCCAGGCAGGCCGCGACTCGGCGACCCGGATGGGCGCGCTGCTGGCGAGCGTGCTGGAGCGGATCTGATCCGACGCGCCGGGGCCGGCCGCGCCGCCGGCCCCGTCGGCGGGCCTCAGCGGCTCGCCCCGCGTTCCCTCCGCCCTGCCCGGCGTTCCCTCCGCCCCGCCCCGCGTTCCCTCCGCCCCGCCCGGCTTCCCTTCCGGCCCGCCCGGCTCCTTCCCAGCCCGTCCGGCGTTTGAGGACCGGGGTCCGGGGCGGAGCCCCGGTTTCGGGAGGGGGCGGGGAGGGGAACAGCCCGCGCAGCGGCCACCCCGGCCCGCCGGACGCCCCGCACCACCACCCCGCCCACCCCACCCGCACACCCCCCGAAAGGCGGCCCCCGTGCAGCACGACCTCATCGCGCAGGCCAGTACCTGGCTGGCCGAGGACCCCGACCCCGAGACGCGCGACGAGCTGGCCGCGCTGATCGAGGCGGGCGACGCCCAGGAGCTCGCCGCCCGTTTCGCGGGCACGCTCCAGTTCGGCACCGCCGGGCTGCGCGGGGAGCTCGGGGCCGGGCCGATGCGGATGAACCGGTCCGTGGTGATCCGGGCGGCGGCGGGCCTCGCCGCCTACCTGAAGGCCCAGGGCGAGGAGGGCGGGCTCGTCGTCATCGGCTACGACGCCCGGTACAAGTCGGAGGACTTCGCCCGCGACACGGCGGCCGTGATGACGGGGGCCGGACTGCGCGCAGCCGTGCTCCCGCGCCCGCTCCCCACCCCCGTACTGGCGTACGCCATAAGGCACCTGGGAGCCGTCGCCGGCGTCGAGGTCACCGCCAGCCACAACCCGCCCCGCGACAACGGCTACAAGGTCTACCTCGGCGACGGCTCGCAGATCGTGCCCCCGGCCGACGGCGAGATCGCGGCCGCCATCGCCGCGGTCGGCCCGCTGGCGGGCGTCGTACGCCCCGAGGACGGCTGGCAGACCCTCGGCGAGGACGTCCTGGACGCCTACCTCGCCCGTACGGACGCGGTCCTGGCCGCCGGCAGCCCCCGTACGGCACGGACCGTCTACACCGCGATGCACGGCGTCGGCACCTCCGTGCTGACCGCCGCGTTCGCCCGGGCCGGTTTCCCCGCGCCCGTGCTCGTCGCCGAGCAGGCCGAGCCGGACCCCGCGTTCCCCACCGTGGCCTTCCCCAACCCGGAAGAGCCCGGCGCGATGGATCTCGCTTTCGCCACCGCGCGCCGGGCCGCCCCGGACCTGATCATCGCCAACGACCCGGACGCGGACCGCTGCGCCGTCGCCGTGCCCGACACCGCCACGGAGGGCGGCTGGCGGATGCTGCGCGGCGACGAGGTGGGCGCGCTGCTCGCCGCGCACCTGGTGGAGCGGGGCGCCACCGGCGTGTTCGCCGAGTCGATCGTGTCGTCCTCGCTGCTCGGCCGGATCGCGGAGAAGGCGGGCCTCGGCTACGAGGAGACGCTGACGGGCTTCAAGTGGATCGCCCGGGTGGACGGCCTGCGGTACGGCTACGAGGAGGCGCTCGGCTACTGCGTCGACCCCGAGGGGGTCCGCGACAAGGACGGCATCACCGCCGCCCTGCTCGTCGCCGAGCTGGCCTCCGTACTCAAGGAGCAGGGCCGTACGCTGCTGGACCTGCTGGACGACCTGGCGCTCGTGCACGGCCTGCACGCCACCGACCAGCTCTCGGTGCGGGTGGAGGATCTCTCCGTCATCGCGAACGCCATGACCCGGCTCCGCGAGCAGCCCCCGACCGCCCTCGCGGGCCTCGCCGTCACCTCGGCCGAGGACCTGTCGCAGGGCACGGACAGGCTGCCGCCCACCGACGGGCTGCGCTACCACCTGGAGGGGGCGAGGGTGATCGTCCGCCCGAGCGGCACCGAGCCGAAGCTGAAGTGCTACCTGGAGGTCGTCGTCCCGGTGGCGGACACGGCCCGGCTGCCTGCCGCGCGGGCCCGGGGGGCCGAGCTGCTCGCCGGGATCAAGCGGGACCTGGCGGCGGCGGCCGGGATCTGACCGCACCGGGCCGGTTCAGGTGCGCATCAGGTAGGTGAAGCCGGTGTCGGGGCCCACGCAGGACTGGAGTGTGAGATCGCCCCAGAACAGGCCGTGGGCGGGGACTCCCCGTCCCGGAGTGAGATGGCGCCGGTACACCGTGTAGGTGAGCGTGCGGTGGGGTGTCTCGACGGTCACCTCCGTGCCGACCGGCAGCGTCGCGAACCGCTGGAATCCGCAGTGGTCGTGGCCGACGATCACGATCGTGCGCAGCGCATGGCCGTTCTCCTCGCCGAAGGCCGGGCCGGTCCAGTGCACCGCGTCCCGGCAGGCGTCGACGGTGTCCTGGTCGCCGCGGACCACGCGTGCCGACCAGGAGCCGATCCGCAGTGTGGTGCCCGGCCCGCGCCCGGCGGGCCGCTCGGCGTCGGGACCGGCGGGAGGGGTGGCCGCCGGGTTCGACGCGGTGCCGGGCCCGGGACGCGGAGTGCTCGGTGCGGAGGTCCTGGAGGGGGCGGGCGCCGGGCGGCCCGGGAGCGGCCCCGACCGGGTGGGGTGCTCGCCCGGTGTCGTCGAGGGGGTGACCCCGGCGGTGGTGCGGGCCGGATCGGGCGACGGCCCGGCCGGCGCGCCGGTCGCGGCCGGGGTGGCGGGGGTGGCAGGGGCGCCGGCCGCCGGGGTGGCCGGTTCGGATGCGGGTGCCCGGGAAGCCGCCCACGCGTCGGCCGGACCGGGTGCGGCCCCGGCCCCGGCGCAGGCGGCCAGGAGCGGGAGCGCCAGCGCGGCGACCAGCGGCAGGGCGGCGCGGGCGGCGGGCCCGCGGAGGTTCATCCGAAGCGACCGTTCACGTAGTCGGAGGTGCGAGGGTCCTGCGGGGAGTTGAACATCTCGTCGGTCGGGCCGTGTTCGACGATGACGCCGGGAGTTCCCTGTTCGGCCAGGAAGAACGCGCAGCCGTCGGAGACCCGGGCGGCCTGCTGCATGTTGTGCGTGACGATGACGATCGTCACCTCGCTCTTGAGCTCGTGGATGGTCTCCTCGATCCGCCGGGTGGAGGTGGGGTCCAGGGCCGAGCACGGTTCGTCCATCAGCAGCACACGAGGGCGTACCGCCAACGACCTGGCTATGCACAGCCGTTGCTGCTGACCGCCGGAGAGGGCGCCGCCCGGCTGGCGCAGCCGGTCCTTGACCTCCTTCCAGAGCCCCGCCTTGCTCAGGCACTCCTCGACGAGGTCGTCGCGGCCGTCCTTGGACGCCTTGAGGCCGTTGAGCTTGAGGCCGGCCAGGACGTTGTCGTACAAGGACATCGCGGGAAAGGGGTTCGGCTTCTGGAAGACCATGCCGATCTCGCGGCGGGCCCGGGTGATGCGGCGGCCTCGGTCGTAGATGTCCTCGCCGTCGAGCAGCACCCGCCCGGCCAGCGAGGCCGACCCGATGAGCTCGTGCATCCGGTTGAGGATGCGCAGGAAGGTCGACTTGCCGCAGCCGGAAGGGCCGATCAGCGCGGTGACCTGACGGGCGGGCATGGCGAGGGAGACCCGGTCGAGGACCTTGTGGTCGCCGAACCACGCGGAGACCGTCTCGGCTTCGAGGGTCGCCGCGGTGGAGCGGCTGATCGTCCGGTCCACCGCGGGCTGGACCAGGGTGTCGGTGAGGTCGGTCATGGGGCGGGCAACTCCTCGGCTCTCGGGGCGGATCAGGGGATTCAGAGCAGGTTGGGCAGCAGTCGGGTCGCGGCTCCGGCCAGGCCGACACCGAGCGCTCCGAGCACCGGCACGGCGGTGATCCAGGTCTGCCAGGTGCCCCAGACGCGAAAGGCCCAGGCGGCGAGCAGCGCGGCCGCGAGCAGCGCCTGGGACCAGAGGAAGACGGCGAGCCAGGCGCCGTTCTCGCCGGCGAGGGCCTCCTCGGCCGGACCGATCCAGCCGTTCGCGCTCTGGCGTGGCGGGCTGGGCTGCACGGGGGTGACCAGGGTGGCGTCGACGCGCAGGACGTCGGCGGGCGTGTACGGGGCACCGGTCGCGGTGATGAGCGTGAGCCGCCCCTGCCCCTGGGCGCGGGGCGCGGGCAGGTTGTCGCCGGGGCGGCGGACAGCGGTGACCTCGTACACCGCCTTGGCCTGTCCGGTCGTGACCTCGATCCTCGCTCCGTCGGGCAGCCGGTGGAGGGAGTTGAAGGGGCTGCCGTAGCCCCACTGGCGGCCCATGATGACCGAGGTGCCGGCCTGTCCGGGCAGCGGTGTGTCGCGGCGGTGTCCGGGACCCGACATCAGCACCTGGGAGGTGGTGCCTTCGCCGACGACCTCCCGCAGCCCCAGGGCGGGGATGCGCAGCAGCGCCACCGGGGCGCCCATCGCAAGGGGCTTGTCGTCGTAAGACCGCTGCCCCACGGGCGCGGTGCCGAGGGCGAGTTGCTTGCGCAGCTCGTCGTAGGCGACCTGCTGGTCCCGCGCGTGCTGGAGATGCCCGACGAGGGTGAGGTTCGCGGCGAAGCCGAGGAGGACCGCGGCCAGGACGCAGAGTGCCGCCCCGGCGAGGGCGAGGCCGGGGCGCGCGGCGGGCGGCGGGGGCCCCGGGCGTTTCGGGGGAGGGTCGTGGGGTGGCGGTGCCACCGCCGTGGGCGGGGGCGGGGTCAGCACGGTCACGGTGGCTGCGCTCCTGGCTGCGGAGGGGAGGGACGGGGCGGGTGGGTGGGGTGGTCGGGGGCGGGGGGGGGGCGGGGCCGGCGCCCCCCGCCCCACCCCCCCCCCGCCGGCCCCCCCGGCCGGGGGCGGGGGCGCCGCAACAGAGCAGGCCCAGGCGGCGGGCGGGGTTAACGA
>NZ_JBHXPF010000021.1:0-115429 GCF_042718715.1 Streptomyces sp. NPDC058576
GCCTCCCCCACGAAGTACCCGGAGACGGCGACCACCGCGACCCGGATCGCGTGGCGCAGGATCGGTGAGCCGTGGTGCAGCTCGCGGCGCATCGCGGCCAGCACCACCGGGACCAGTTGCAGCAGCGTGGGCCGCTGCCGGGTGTCCGGGGCGAGGTCGGAGGGGACCCCGCTGTCGGTGCCGGTGCCCTCCGCGATCTCCAGGACGTCGTCGAGCAGGGCCGAGAGCCGGTCGGCGGCGCGGCGGGCGGGACCGACGAGGATCACGTCGTTGTCGGGGGTCTTCAGGACGCCCAGGTCGGTGGCGGAGAGGTGGACGGGCTCGCCGTGCCGGACCGCGCGCGCGGCGGCGTCCAGGACCGATCCGGCCGCGCCGAGCAGCTCGTTCACCCAGAGCCGCTCCAGTCCGTCGCCGGGCACCCCCATCGCCGGGTCGGCCAGCGAGGCCAGCACCGGGCGCAGCCGCTCGGCCACCCCCCGGGCCCCGTGCAGTTCGGCGGGGCGGCGGCGGGCCTCGCGCGGGGTGACGGCGGCGGCGCTGCGGGCGGTCATCAGGGGCAGCGGGTCGAAGGGGGCGACCGGGTCGTGGCGCAGCCGGCGGGCGTAGTCGGCCTCGGCGGCCAGGGCGTCGGCGAGCGCGTCGCGCTGGGCGCCCCATCTGCGGACGGGGAAGAGGACGATCAGCGCCGCCTGGACCAGGCCGCCGACGGCGATCATCCCCGCGTGGGCGGCGGCGTCCACCACCGAGGTGGGCAGGGTGATCGTCACCAGCATGATCGCGACGTTGGAGGAGGCGATGATCCCGCCCGTGGGCCCCGCCGCCCAGGCGAGACCGGCGAGGAAGGTCCAGAGGCCGAGCAGGCAGAGGAAGAGCACGACGTGCGCGCCGCTGACGTAGCCGACGAACGTCGAGACGGCGAGGCTGGCGCCGGAGACCAGGGCGAGGACGGGGCGCGGGCGCCAGCTGCGCTGGAAGGTGGCGATGGCGGCCTGGAACGCGCCGAACGCGGAGCTCGCCGCGATCTCCGGCCCGAACAGCACGAGGCTGATGCCGACGACGAGGGCGAGGCCGGCCGCACCGCGAAAGGCGATGAGGGGTTCCAGCCTCTGCCGCTCGATCTCCAGCCCCGAGCGGGCGGTCTCCTTCAGCGCCCGGAGCCAGCTCATGGGCCGAGCCTAACCGTGCATCGTAGGACAAGCTCGACTTAAGCCGTGATTTCGCCCTCGGGTCGGTGGGACGCGCCGCCCATGCGGGCGCGGTCGGCGGCCTCCGTGCCGTGCGTCCAGCCGTCCAGGTCGGACACTCCGCGGAGCCGGGTGGTCGTGGTCCTCGGGAACATCCGCCCGGCGGCGTCGGCGACCGCGACGTCCCGGGCGGCGAGGACGGGGAGCAGCCCGCCGACCGCCCCTCCTTCCGGACCTGTGCCGGTGTCCGCAGCCGCCGTGATCCGCTCGGCGTCAGCGGCCAGCCGTCGGCCGAGGCGCTGGGCGTACCCCATCAGGAACGCCTGCCGGAAGGTCTTGGTCCGCTTGCGCCCTCCGGCGCGCTGCCCGGCCTCCGCCCGGGTCATCGCGGCCGTCCCCTGGACGAGCAGCGAGGTGAACAGCAGCTCCACGGCCTCCAGGTCGGGCTCGAAGCCGACGACCGTGGAGAAGCCGAGATCGTCGTTCCACACGGCCCGGCAGCGGTTCGCGGAGGCGACGGCGTCCAGCAGGATCGCCTTGGCGCTCTCGTACGGGGGCTCCACCCCGATCCGGCAGGCCCCCGGTGTCTCGCGGCTCCGCGTCCGGGCGGCGAGGAGGGCCTCGTCGATGGTGTGCCGGGCCATCAGCTCCTGCGCCTTGGTGGTCAGCGCCTCGGCCTCCTCCGGGAAACCCGTCGCCTCCGCCTTCGCCAGCAGCGCCCGGATCCGGGTGAGCATGCGGGGCTCACCGGCGGCGGGCGGCCGGTGCAGCGGGCCGGCCGCTGTGCCGGGCGGCGGTCCCACGGGCTCGATGGCGGGCAGCCGCAGCAGCAGCCGGCACAGCTCCAGCAGGTCACCGGCGTAGCTGAACCGGTCGGGGCGGTTGCGGGGCACGGGCGGCGGAAGTTCGGCGAGCTGCTGCCGCCAGCGGGGCGGCAGCTCCGGGTACCGGGCGGTCTCGGCGGCGATCAGGGTCGCGGCCAGCGCCGCCCGCCGCTCGTCCAGCTCCCGGCGGACGAACCGGACCAGGTCGGCGGGGTGCCAGCCCCGCTCCCACGCCCGGCGTACGAACTCCTCGCCGCGCCGGTGCGCCTCGTCGTCGGCGTCCGGGGCGGCGGCGAGCAGGGACGCGCCGGTGTCCAGGGCGGCGTCGCCCTCCGCGTAGAGGGCCGCCGCGCACGCCCGGTCGATCACGGATTCCATCCGGCCAAGGGTAGGCGGACCGCTTCCGGGAGGACCGCCTCAGGGCGGCGGGGGCGGTCGGAGGCCGGGTCCGGGCGGCGGGGCCGGTCGCGGGACGAATCCGGGCGGGGGTCGGATCCGGGGCGTTGTCAGTGGCGGGTGCCGGATCCGGGGCGTTGTCAGTGGCGGGTGCCAGACTCGCACCCATGACCGAACGGTGGGCGGTGGCGGCCGCGGACGGGGGCGGGGCGCTGCTCGCGCCGCTGGCGCGGGACGGCACGCCCGCCGGGCCGGTCATCGCCGAGCCCGACCTCGTCGAGGCGGTCCGCTCCCGCCCCGACGTGGTGCGCTGGGTGTGGCGTTCGACCGCCGGTGTCTATCCCCGGCTGCTCGCCGCCGGGGTCCGGGTCGAGCGGTGTTACGACATCGAGTGCGCCGAGCTGCTGCTGCTCGGGCACGCCGGGCGGCTCGGCGAGCCCCGGTCGGCCGCCGCCGCGCTGGCCCGCCTCGACCACGCGCCGGTGCCGCCGGACCCGCCCGCCCGGTCCGCCGAACCGGGCGCGCAGTCCTCCCTCTTCGAGCCGTCGTCGGGGACCGGGGTGCCGTTCGAGGGGCTCCTGCGGGTCTATGCGGACCAGGTGCGCCGGCACGACGCGGCGGAGCACCCGGACCGGATGCGGCTGCTGACCGCGTCGGAGTCGGCGGGGATGCTCGTCGCCGCCGAGATGCACCGGGCAGGGCTGCCCTGGCGCGCCGACGTCCACCGGGAGCTGCTGCACGGACTGCTGGGCGAGCGGTACGCGGGCGGCGGCGAGCCCCGCAGACTCGCCGAGCTGGCGGACGAGGTGTCGGCGGCGTTCGGCAGACGGGTCCGCCCCGACCTGCCCGCCGATGTGGTAAAGGCGTTCGCGCGGGCGGGCATCCCGGTGAAGTCGACCCGGCGGTGGGAGCTGGAGGGGCTGGACCATCCGGCGGTGGAGCCGCTGATCGCGTACAAGAAGCTGTACCGGATCTGGACCGCCCACGGCTGGTCCTGGCTCCAGGACTGGGTGCGCGAGGGCCGCTTCCGCCCGGAGTACCAGCCGGGCGGCACGGTCAGCGGCCGCTGGACGACGAACGGCGGCGGGGCCCTCCAGATCCCCAAGGTGATACGGCAGGCCGTCGTCGCCGATCCGGGGTGGCGGCTCGTCGTCGCGGACGCCGACCAGATGGAGCCCCGGGTGCTGGCGGCGATCTCCCGCGACCGGGGGCTGATGGAGGTGGCCGGACATGACGGCGACCTCTACAAGGCCCTGTCGGACCGGGCGTTCTCCGGCGACCGCGAGCACGCCAAGCTGGCGCTGCTCGGGGCGATCTACGGCCAGACCTCCGGGGACGGGCTGAAGAACCTGGCCGCCCTGCGCCGCCGCTTCCCGCTCGCCGTCGCCTATGTCGACGACGCGGCGCGGGCGGGCGAGGAGGGGCGCCTGGTGCGGACCTGGCTGGGCCGGACCAGTCCGCCGGTCGTCTCGGCGGGCCAGGACGAGGAGGCGGGCATCCCCCAGGAGGACCCCGAGGGCTCCGGTGACGCCCTGGGTCCCGGGGCCGCCTCCGGCGGCGGCACGGCGCGGGCCCGGGGGCGCTTCACCCGTAACTTCGTGGTGCAGGGCAGCGCGGCCGACTGGGCGTTGCTGCTCCTGGCCGGGCTGCGCCGGACGCTGCACGAGCAGGGGCTGCGGGCGCGGTTGGTGTTCTTCCAGCACGACGAGGTGATCGTGCACTGCCCGGCCGAGGAGAGTGCCGCCGTGGTGGAGGCGATCCGCGCGGCGGGCGAGCTGGCCGGGCGGACCGCCTTCGGACGGACTCCGGTGCGCTTTCCCTTCACGACGGCGGTGGTGGAGCGGTATGCGGACGCGAAGTGACCGTACGGACCGGAAAGCGCCCCGTTCACGCGCCGGACGGCGTGAACGGGGCGCGGGCGGTGGTGCGCTCGCCGTCTCTCTCGTCTACCCGCGTTCCCACAACGCGGGGACGTTCGGCGGCTCCCAGCCGGACATGGCCCGGTGCGCCTGCAGACAGCGGTAGGCGACCCCGCCGTACGTCACGCGGTCGCCCGCGCGGTAGGAGGTGCCGGACGACCAGCTGGTCCCCGGCTCGGTGGGTGGATCGGTGGGCGGATCGGTCGGGCCGGGCGGCTGGGCGACGTCCAGGACGAAGTCGAAGGAGCCCTGACGCCCGTTCCCGACGCTGCGGACGTTCATCAGCAGCTCCGGGTCGAACAGGGCGTCGGTGGTGTTGCGCGGCTCGTTCGGGAAGTACAGCTGGGTGGTGAGGATGCGGCCGCCGGGCGCCTGCGCCTTCACGTGGAGGTGCCGCGTACGGCCCGGGTAGAGGCCCGGCACGACGGTGGTGAGGCTGAACGACCCGTCCGCGCCGGTGAACTGGTGCCCGCGGAAGGCGAACCGCGCCATGTCGTAGGCCCCGTTGGTGTCGGCCTGCCAGAAGTCGAGCAGAGCCCCGGAGAGGGGCCGGCAGGCCCGGCCGAAGACGTAGCCGCTCACGGTGAGCGGTACGCCGGGGGTCCCCGGGGTCACCAGGCTGGTGCGGCGCGGCGAGTCGGGCTTGAAGTACGGCCCCTCCATCTGCGGCGGCGTCGGGTCGTCGCCGTCGTCGCACTCCGGGGTGGGGGCCAGGGGCCCGTTCCCGGCGGAGGCGGCGTCCCGGGCGAGCGCGACGCCTCCTCCGGCGAGCAGGGGCGCTGCGCTCGCGACGAGCGCGGCCTTCAGGAGACCTTTGCGGCTGATCCGCCGCCGGTCCCCCGACGCCTCGTCGGACGCGTTCGGGTCGTGGGGGGTCGCGTTGTCCGTGTGTGGGGTCATGACGGTTTCCTCGGAGTCCTCGGTGGGCCTCGACGCGGGGAGGCGGGAGGCGGGGAGGTTCAGGAGGTGCTGCTGCGGGAGTGCCGGTCCGCGCCGGTCAGATCCGCTGCCAGAGCGCCGGGACGGCCGCGGGGGTCCAGCCGGGCTGCGCCGTGTGCGGCTGGAGGCAGCGGTAGGTCGCTCCGCCGTACGTCACCGTGGCTCCGGCGGCGTATGCGGTGCCGGCCGCCCAGGTGCCGCCCGGCGGGTCGGTGGGCGGGTTCGTCGGCGGCGTGGTGGGCGGGTCGGTGGGCGTACCGCTGGTGACCAGGGTCAGCCCGTACGCCTGGAGCAGCGGGTTGAGCGGCTGGAAGTAGGTCGTACCGCCCGACGAGCAGTTGCCCGAGCCGCCGGAGGTGACGCCCTGCGCCTGGTTGCCGGAGATGTACGAGCCGCCGGAGTCGCCCGGCTCGGCGCAGACGCTGGTGCGGGTCACGCCGGAGATGGTGCCCTCCGGGTAGGTGACGCTGGTGTTGAGCTGCTGGATGGTGCCGCAGTGCCAGCCGGTGGTGGAGCCGGAGCGGCAGACCGAGGCGCCGGCCACGGAGGCGGTGGACCCGGCGACGGTGACGTCGCCCCGCCCGTAGCCGTTCACCAGCGGTCGCGGCGTCCAGTTGGCGTTGGTGGCGACCCAGGCGTAGTCGCGGCCGGGGAAGGTGGAGCCCTGGAAGGTGCCCTGGGCCTGCTGGTTGAAGCCGTTGGTGGTCGTGCCGACCCGGCCGCAGTGCCCGGCCGTGGCGAAGCCGTTCTGAGTGCCGCGCTTGACGGAGAAGCCGATGGAACAGCGGCCCGAGCCGTTCATGTAGTACGCGTCGCCGCCCCGGAGGTCCGCGAAGGTGCGTTGCTTCTCGGCGGACCGGGCCACGGTGACGAGGCCGCTGTCGGCCCCGGCCGCCTTCACGAACGCCTCTCCGGCGGCGGTGCTCGCGGCGTTCACGACGACCCGGTTGGCCTCGACGTCGACGTACCAGACGGGCACGTCCTTCGGGGCCTTGCGCAGCGCGGCCCGGTCGAGGGTCTCCTTCACGCCTTCGAGCCGGTCCAGGCTGTGGGCGACGACCTCGGCCTTCGCTCCGGCCTCGGTGATCCGGGCGGCCTGGGAGGCGTCGGTGGTGGCGACGGTCAGGGTCGCCTTCCCGCCACTGACCCGGGCTCCGGCGAAGTGGGCGCCGAGGGACTTCTCCAGCCCGGCGGCGACGGCGGCGGCACGGTGTTCGTTCGCTATCCGGCCGCGGGCGTCGTCCGCGTCCAGGCCGAGGTCGCGCTCCATGGCGGCCAGCAGTCCGGGCGACAGACTGTCGGCGGAGACCGGCGGGACGGCGGTGCCCGCGGGGTCGGCGGACGCCACGCCGGTCAGCCCGGCGAGGGCGAGCGCGCCCACGGCCACCGTGGCGGTGCCGGCGGCGAGGGCGCGTCTGCGGAGCGTGGTTCTCTCCACGTAACTCTCCTTGGTTCAGGGGATGTCCGGATCCGGCGGGGGTTGGTCCGGACCAGGGAATTGCCGAAACCGTAGCGGCGGTGACGCCCGGCACAGGAGATCCCGTTCGCCCCCTCCCTCCGCGTTATGGGGCCGGGCGCCCGCGGAGAGCCGGAAGCCGTCTCCCTTTCGGCGGGGCGCCCGGGTAGGTTCGCCCTCATGCACACAGGGCAACTTCTGGGCTCGGGACGCACCGCCGACGTGTACGCGCTCGACGGCTCCTGGGTCCTTCGCCGTTACCGGGACCGCACGGACACCACGGAGGAGCTGGCCGTGATGAGTTACGTCGGCGCCTTCGGCTTCCCGGTGCCCCGCATCGGCCCGCCCGCCGAGGGGGCCCGCCCCACGGACCTGGTGCTCCAGCGGCTGACCGGCCCGACCCTGGCCGAGTCCCTGCTGGCCGGGCGGCTGGGGGCGGCCGAGGCGGGGACGCTGCTCGCCCGGCTGCTGCGCGAGCTGCACGCGATACCGCCCCGGGTCTCGACGAACCCGGAGGACTGCGTGCTCCACCTGGACCTGCATCCGGAGAACGTGATGCTGACGGCGGGCGGCGCGGTGGTGATCGACTGGTCCACCGCGGCGGAGGGCCCGCCCGGCCTCGACCGGGCGATGTCGGCGCTGACCCTGGCCCGGATCGCGCTCGACCCGGCGTTCCCGGCCGGGGCGGACGTACGGTCGTTGCTGGCGGTGCTGCTGGCGGAACTCTCCGACGAGGGCGGCGCGTCGGCCGCCGACCTGACGCTCGCCCGCACCCGCCAGCAGCGGAACCCGTATCTGACCGGGGACGAACGGGACCGCCTGGACCGGGCGGTTGACCTGGTGCTCGACGCCTCAAGCCTCTGAGGCGAACCGAGCGCCTCCGGGGAGATCAAGCCCCTCCGGCGCCTGAAAAGCGGGGGGGCGGGGCTCGGGCTCCGGGGCCCGGGGGGCGGGGGGCGGGAGCCCGGGTGGAGCCCCCGAAAGCCCGGTTTCAGCGCCGCCCGCGCTTCGCGTCCCGCACGCGCCGCAGCCGGTTCACCGTGACCGGGTCCACCCGCAGCGCCCGCTCGTCCTCGATCAGCGCGTTCACCAGCTGGTAATAGCGGACCGGTGAGATCCCGAGCTCCTCGCGGATCGCCCGTTCCTTCGCCCCGGGCCCCGCCCAGGAACGCCGCTCCAGGGCCAGCAGCGCCCGGTCCCGTGACGACAGCTCGTCGGCGCCGGGCGGCGCGGGCACGGCCGGGGCGTCGTGGTGCTCAGGGTCGGGGGCGGTCATATCAACCAACCTAATGCCCACCCCCGACACCGCACGCGCGACCGCGCCCCTCGTGCGCGGCCCGTGGCCGCTACTCGGCGGACTCCGCCTGCGTCGCCTCGGCGGCTATCCCTCCGAGGATGCTCTCGGGGTTGCTGCCCGGCGCGACCGCGCCGCCGATGTTCTTCTTGATCGCGTCGCTGACCGTGGCCCAGGACGTCTTGCCGAACGGGGGCAGGGTCGAGTTGGGCAGCGCGGCCAGGAACTCGTGCAGCTTCTCGTGCTTCTTGTCGGTCTCCATGGCGGCCGAGGCGCTGCCGGTCACCGGGAGGAGGTCATACTCCTCGGCGAACTCCAGCACGTTCTCATCGGAGTAGGCGTAGTCGAGGAACTTGCCGATCTCCTTGCGGTGACCGTTCTCCTTGAAGCCCATCATCCAGTCGGCGACGCCCATGGAGCCCGTGGTCGGGCCGTCGGAGCCGGGCAGCGGCACCATGCCGACCTTGATGCCCTTGGCCTCGGCCTCGTCCATCAGGGTGGGGTGGCCGTTGAGCATGCCGACCTTGCCCGCGGTGAACGCCTCGAACGCCTTCGCCCGGTCCAGCTTGCCCGGCGCGACCGGGCCGGTGAGGCCCTTGCCGACGAGGTTGTCCCGCAGCCAGCGGAACGTGGCGACATTCTCGGCCGAGTCGATGTCGTACGAGCCGACGTCGTCGGTGTAGCCGCCGTTGCCGCTGAGCAGCCACATCAGGGTCTCGGCCTGGGCCTCCTCCTGGCCGAGCGGCAGGGCGAAGGGGTAGTCGACGCCCTCCGCCTTGAGGGCTGCGGCGTCGCTGCTGATGTCGTCCCAGGTCTCGGGGGCTTCCAGGCCCGCCTGGTCGAAGAGCTGCTGGTTGTAGAAGAGCAGCCGGGTGCTGGCGACGAAGGGCAGGCCGTACAGCGTGCCGTCGACCTTGCCCGCGTCGGTGAGCGACGGCAGGAAGTTCGCCGCGGTGCGGATCGCGAGCGTCTCGTCGGCGGTGTAGAGCTTGCCCGCCTTGGCGTAGTCCGCGTACGCGCCGATCTGGGCGACGTCCGGGGCATTGCCGTCCTTGACCATCGCGGCGACCTCGCGGTCGACGTCCTTCCAGGAGAGGACGGTGACCTCGACCTTGATGCCGGGGTGCTCCTTCTCGAAGCCCGAGGCGACCCCGCTCCAGTACTTCTCGGAGCTGTTCTCCGGTCCGGTGCCGTAGTCGGCGGCGACCAGTCTGAGTGTGACGTCGCCCGAGCCGGCATCACCCCCGCAGGCCGACAACGTTGCCGTCATTCCCAGCGCGGCCACCGCCGCGGTCAGACCCAAAAAGCGCCGCTGCACAGCCTCGCCCATCCTCGTTGATACGCCTGCTCACGGACGGTGTGCACGGCGTCGGCCGGCGGCCTCGCTCGACCGCGGCAGTGCCGCCCTGTCCTGGACACCGTCCGGATGAACTGCGATTTTCCCCCATAGCCGACGCGAAGGTCTACACCACCGGCGTATCGCTTCGGCAACGTATAGGGGCCCCGGGGACCACAACTGGCTTGCGGCTACTGGCAGTCCGGGGGCCCCAGCCCGTATCTTGGTCCAGACCTTTACGCCGGATTCCGCCAACCCGGGCTTCCGATTTAGTAACTTTCCGGCAGAAAAAGATCTACCTTCACCCGTTCGTCATTTTGTATGGGTGCGCAACAAACGGCGCTAGTGGACTAGACCTTTTTGGGTCGGCGGGCGAAACTGTCTCCCGTGAGACATGTCATCGCCCTCGATGTGGGCGGCACCGGAATGAAGGCCGCACTGGTCGGGACCGACGGCACCCTCCTCCACGAGGCGCGGCGGGCCACCGACCGGGAGCGCGGCGCCGACGCGGTCATCGAGTCGATCCTCGCCTTCGCGGCGGATCTGCGGGCCCACGGCGAGGAGCACCTCGGCGAGAGCGCCGTCGCCGCCGGGGTCGCCGTGCCCGGCATCGTCGACACCGAGAAGGGCATCGCGGTGTACGCCGCGAACCTGGGCTGGCGCGACGTACCGCTGCGCGCCCTGCTCGCCGAGCGGCTCGGCTCCGTCCCGGTCGCCCTCGGCCACGACGTCCGCACCGGCGGGCTCGCCGAGGGCCGCATCGGGGCCGGGCATGGCTCGGACCGCTTCCTGTTCGTCCCGCTGGGCACCGGGATCGCCGGGGCCATCGGCATCGCGGGCGCGATCGAGGCGGGCGCCCACGGGGACGCGGGCGAGATCGGCCACATCGTCGTCCGCCCGGACGGCCCCGACTGCAGCTGCGGCCAGCGCGGCTGTCTGGAGACGCTGGCCTCCGCCGCCGCGGTGACCCGGGCCTGGGCCGCCGCGTCCGGGGACCCCGGGGCGGACGCCGCGGACTGCACCAAGGCCGTCGAGTCGGGCGATCCGGCGGCGATCGAGGTCTGGCGCGACGCGGTCGACGCGCTCGCCGCCGGCCTCGTCACCGCGCTCACCCTCCTCGACCCGGGCACGCTCATCATCGGTGGCGGTCTCGCCGAAGCCGGGGAAACCTTGTTCACACCACTGCGTGCGGCGGTCGAGGAACGCATCACGTTCCAGAAGCCGCCCCACATCGTCCCGGCGGCCCTCGGGGACACCGCCGGATGCCTGGGCGCGGGGCTGCTCGCCTGGGATCTACTCTCCACGGAGGTTTCCGCCTGATGGCCGGACGCGCAGCAGACAGCACCGTTCTCGCCGGCGCCCGGGTGGTGCTCCCCACCGGCACCGTCGAGGACGGCCGGGTGACGGTCGACGGCACCCGGATCTCCGGTTCCGCACCGGAGGGCGCCCGGGTCATCGACCTCACCGGCCACTGGGTGGTCCCCGGCTTCGTGGACATGCACAACCACGGCGGCGGCGGGGCGTCCTTCACCTCCGGCACCGTGGACGAGGTCCTGACCGGCATCCGCACGCACCGCGAGCACGGCACCACCACCATGGTCGCCTCCACGGTCACCGGCGAGATGGACTTCCTCGCCCGGCGTGCGGGCGTCCTGTCCGAGCTGGTCGAGCAGGGCGATCTGGCCGGGATCCACTTCGAGGGCCCCTTCATCTCGCCGTGCCGCAAGGGCGCCCACAGCGAGGAGCTGCTGCGCGACCCGGACCCGGCCGAGGTCCGCAAGCTGCTGGACGCCGCGCGCGGCACCGCCCGGATGTTCACCCTCGCCACCGAGCTGCCCGGCGGCATCGACTCCGTGCGGCTGCTCGCCGAACACGGGGTGATCGCCGCGATCGGCCACACGGACGCGACGTACGAGCAGACGGTCGAGGCCATCGACGCGGGCGCGACCGTCGCCACGCACCTGTTCAACGCGATGCCGCCGCTCGCCCACCGCGAGCCCGGCCCGATCGCGGCCCTCCTGGAGGACGACCGGATCACCGTCGAGCTGATCAACGACGGCACGCATCTGCACCCGGCCGTCCTGGAGCTGGCCTACCGCCACAAGGGCGCCGGCCGGGTCGCGCTGATCACCGACGCGATGGACGCGGCCGGCTTCGGCGACGGGGAGTACCAGCTCGGCCCGCTCGCGGTCGAGGTCACCGACGGGGTGGCCCGGCTGGTGGAGGGCGGCTCGATCGCCGGCTCCACGCTCACCCTGGACACCGCGTTCCGCCGGGCCGTCACCCTCGACGCGATCCCGGTCGAGGACGTCGTCCGGTCCATCTCCGCCAACCCGGCCCGGCTGCTCGGCGTCTACGACCGGGTCGGCTCGCTGGACGCGGGCAAGGACGCCGACCTGGTGGTCCTCGACGAGGACTTCGTCCTCACGGGCGTCATGCGCCGGGGCGAGTGGATCATCGAGCCGAAGACGGCCTGAGACCCGCGGGCCGTTGACCATGCGACGCGAGCCCCGCGGGCTGTTGAACACGTAACGAAGAGATGGCGGTCGGCGCCCGGGACTGGGCCGACCGCCATCGCTTTGACATGATCATCAGCATCGCGTGCCGCGAGCGGCAGGCGCGCACCGCTGGGGCCACGCACCGAGGGAGGGACCGGACCAGGTGATCCTGACCGTCACCCTGAACACCGCGCTCGACGTGACGTACACCGTCGACGCGCTCGTCCCGCACGGCAGCCACCGGGTCGGCGAGGTCACCGAACGCCCCGGCGGCAAGGGCCTCAACGTCGCCCGGGTGCTGGGAGCCCTCGGCCACGACAGCGTGGTCACCGGCTTCGTCGGCGGCGCGACCGGAGGCGTCCTGCGCGACCTCCTCGCCCCGCTCCCGCCGCGCGACGCCCTCGTGGAAGTCGCCGGGAACACCCGCCGCACCCTCGCGATCACCGACCGCTCGACCGGCGACACCACCCAGCTCAACGAACCCGGGCCGCAGGTGAGCCCCGCCGAGTGGGCCGCCTTCCTGCGGACGTACGAGGAGCTGGTCGGCGGGGCCGGGGCGGTCGCGCTCTGCGGCTCCCTGCCGCCCGGCATCCATGTCGGGGCCTACGCCGAGCTGGTCCGGATCGCCCGCGCCGCCGCCGTGCCCGTGCTGCTGGACACCAGCGGCGAACCGCTGCGCCGGGGCATCGCCGCCCGCCCCGACCTGGTCAAGCCGAACGCCGAGGAGCTGGCCCAGCTGACCGGCTCCCGCGAACCCCTGCGCGCCGCGGGCGACGCCCGCCGCCGCGGGGCCCACGCGGTGATCGCGTCGCTCGGCCCCAAGGGCGTGCTCGCGCTCACCCCGGACGGCATCTGGCGGGCCGCCCCGCCCGCGCCCGTGCGCGGCAACCCGACCGGCGCGGGCGACTCCGCGGTCGCCGGGCTGCTGTCGGCCCTCGCCGAGGGGCTGCCCTGGCCGGAGCGCCTCGCCCGGGCGGTGGCCCTGTCGACGGCGACCGTGCTGGCCCCGACGGCCGGCGAGTTCGACGCGGCGGCCTACGCGGAGCTGCTGCCGCGCGTCACGGTGGAGCCCTACGTTCCGGCTCCCTGACCGCCCGGACAACATCGGTGTCCTGCCTCACCTGAGGCACGGTAGTGAACAAAAATCCTGTCGCTTCGGGAATCATTCAGCAGAAATGACCGAAAAGCACGTTATGCCTCGCACGCAGCCCGAACAGCTTAGACTGACGGCCGCATAAAACCCGAATCACCGTGTTAATCTCCCATCATGATCATCAGGAAGAATGCTTTCAAAGCTGCCGGGATCGCCGCAGTCACGCTGGGCGCCACTCTGCAGTTGACAGGGTCTGCTCAGGCCGTCCCCCTCAGCGCCTCCTGCGCCGTCGTCGGCGCCTCTGCGAAGGTAAACACCAACCGGGATGGCGCAGACGACCGCGTCGACTTCGTCATGTACTTCTCCGACGACAAAGCCGACGGTCACCACGCAAGGGCGCGCCTCGTCACGAAGGACGTCAACGGCACGGTCAAGAGGTGGGGTTGGCACAAGGACACGAACGGGGCGAACAACGGAACAATCAAGTACACGTCCTACGCCACCAACCCCTCCGGCATATTCTTCGTTGGCGTCGAGGCAGCTGTATTCGAGGGCGAGAAGAAGCTGGATTCCTGCACGGCCTGGGGCGCCTAGCCACTTTCGCCTAAAATGAGAAGCCCCCCTGAAAGTCACTCAGGGGGGCTTCTCCAGGCCATCTAGGAGGTGGCTTGCGTGACCTCGACCCAATCCAGGATCACGTCACACTGGTTACCGGTCTCACACGAGATCTTGATCTCGTTCTGGCCGGATTGCAAAGTTACCGGAGCCCAAGTGGTCTGCCAGTTCTTTTCCCAGTCCGGGTCAGAAGACTTGATGAAGTTCTTCAAACCGATCGGCTGACTGTTCTTCTTTCCATTCACCGTCAGGGTGGCGTCGGCATCCTTGGCCGGGACCGCATAGCGAACGGCAAGACGGTACTCCCCTTCATGCTTCATCTCCGCCCGCCAGGTCACGGATGAGCCGACGTTGTTGAAGCCGGTGACATACACCCCGTTACCCCCCTGAGCCCCGTCGAGCGAGCTGTCCACGGTGGCCGAGCCGCCCAGCGTCAGCGTCGCCGCGTCCTGCTTCGGCAGCTCGACCGGCTTCGGCGTCTCCTCGGGCTTCTTCTCCGGCTTCTTCGACTCCTCGACCTCGCCGGCGGGGCCCTCCGAGGACGACGCCTCGTTCTTCTTGTCGTCCTTGTCGCCGTCGTCGCCCGTGAGCAGGGCGGCGCCGATGCCGATGAGGACGACCGCGACCACGGCGACCGCCGCGATCAGGAGCGCCTTGGTGTTCGGGCCCCCGCGACCCGTGCCGCCGCCATGACCGCCCTGGGCCGGGGGCTGCCCGTGGGACGCGCCGCCGGGGTAGGTCTCGGGGGCCGCGTACTGCGGGTTCTGCCGGTTGTACTGCTGCGCGGGCTGGCCGTAGCTCTGCTGGGGCGGGTAGCCGTACCCGCCCTGCTGCTGCGGCACCTGCTGCTGGCCGTACTGGCGCTCGCCGACGGCACGCACCTGGTTGTAGGACGTTCTGGGCACGCCGGGCTGCGCGGCCGGACCCGGGTAGCCGTAGCCGCCCTGGCCGGGCGCCTGGGCGCCTGCCGCCTGTCCGTCCGCGTACAGATAGCCGAACGGATCGTCGTCCTCGGGCTTGCTCGCGCCGTTGTTTCCGGCCGTCATCCCTGGGTCACTCCTCACCATCTCGCCAGCCGTCGCCGACCGGCCGAGCCTACCTCGAACGGAGCAGCCCCCGAATTGCGCTCACCCACCGGGACGGCCCCCGGGGAACGGGTACGGGGTAGGGGGAGAAACGGGCCGTGAACGTCATCCGGCCCTGCGGTGAACCTTCGACCGGGACCGCTTTTCCACGTACATCCGCTGGTCGGCGGAGCGCAGGACCTCTTCGACGGTCATGCCGCACTCGGCCCAGCCGATGCCGAAACTCGCCCCGACCCGGACCGCCCGGCCGTCGACCCTTATGGGCGGAATGATGGCATTTCTCAGGCGAACGGCCAGGTCAGCGGCGTCCGCCGCTCCGAGGCCGTCGGCGAGAACGACGAATTCGTCACCCCCGAGCCGGGCGACGGTGTCCCCGTCGCGCACACAGGTGCTCAGCCGCCGGGCGACCTCGATGAGCACGGCGTCGCCGGTGTGGTGTCCGAAGCGGTCGTTGATGGACTTGAAACCGTCGAGGTCGCAGAAGAGGACCGCGAGCCCCTTCGTCCCGTCGTCGTGCTCCGGATCCGGCGCCACCGTGTGCACATGGTGCTCGAAGGGCCCGCCGCCGGGGATCGCCTCGCCCTCGTAGCCGTCGGCCTGATAGCCGTGGGTGAGGGAGGACTCGACGTCCCCGTACGCCGCGTCCAGCGCCTCGATCGCGGTGGCGGCCGGGGAGTGCGGCCGCTCGCAGATCCGGGCGCTGAGCCGCGATTTCAGCTCGGCGCTGTTCGGCAGCCCGGTCAGCGCGTCATGCGAGGCACGGTGGGCGAGGTTCAGCTCGTGCCGCTTGCGCTCCTCTATGTCCTCGACATGGGTGAGCAGGAAGCGCGGCCCGTCGGCGGTGTCCGCGACGACGGAGTTGCGCAGCGAGACCCAGAGGTAGGTGCCGTCCCGGCGGCTGAGGCGCAGCTCGGCCCGGCCGCCCTCGGCGGAGGTGCGCAGCAGGGTGCCGATGTCCTCGGGGTGGACCAGGTCGGCGAAGGAGTAGCGGCGCATGACGGAGGCCGGGCGGCCGAGCAGCCGGCACAGGGCGTCGTTGGTGCGCAGCAGCCGGCCCTGCTGATCGCCGCCCATCTCGGCGATGGCCATCCCGCTGGGCGCGTACTCGAAGGCCTGCCGGAACGACTCCTCGCTGGCCCGCAGCGCCTGCTGCTCCCGCTCCAGCCGGACCAGGGCACGCTGCATGTTGGCCCGCAGGCGGGCGTTGCTGATCGCGATGGCGGCCTGGGAGGCGTACATCTGGAGCGCTTCGCGCCCCCACGCGCCGGGGCGGCGGCCGTTGCGCGGCCGGTCGACGGATATGACCCCGAGCAGGTCCCGGCCGCCCGCGGAGGCGTACATCGGGGCGTAGAGCCGGTCGAGCGGGTGCCACTCGTCCTCGAACCGGGGTTCGGGCCCCTCGGTGTGCCACTGCGGTACGTCGTCGTCGAGGAGGACCCAGCCCTCGGTGTGCGGGATGAACCGGAGGTTGTCCCAGGCCTCGCCCATGGAGAGGCGGCGCTCCCAGGAGGCGCGGGAGCCGACGCGGCCCGTGATCAGGGCCTCGGCGGCGGCGTTGCCCGCGAAGGCGGCGATGACGAGGTCACCGTCCGGCCGGACCAGGTTGACGCAGCCCAGCTCGTAGCCGAGGCCGGCGACGATCCCGTCGGCCACGGTCTGCAGCGTGTCCGCCAGACTCCGCGCCGTATTGAGATCAGCGACGGCCTGATGCAGCTGCCGCATGGTCGCAAGGCGGACGTACGGTTCCGACTCGGCCTCCATCGCTCGCACTCCCCGAGACCTCGACAGCAACTCCAGGTTTCATATCGACGTACTTGTTGCAGTGTCACGGCCACTGAATCACAGTGAGCTGTGCACCCGGTACACAGGGTCAGCAGAAAATGGACTCTGTGACTCAAGTCACAACAGATGGCCGGGGGATGCCGGTGACTCACGGCGACGGCGATCGTTCCGCGGTCACCGGGAGGGACGGGTTCCCCTTGTGTGCGCCCGCGCACGCCCCTGCCGACCGTTTCCGAACCCTGCCCACCCTCCCGGCGCCCAGAACCTCCGCACCCTCCGGCCCGGAGTCCTAGGACCTGCCTGGTCCCCTGGCCCGATGCGACCGGCCGGTCCCCGCGGTTAGCGTCTGTGTGTGCTCCAGACGAAGCCCCCCACCCCGCGCCCCGAGCCCATCCCCCATGCTGAGGGAGTGAGCAACGACGAGTTCCGCGCCGCACTCGCGCGGCTGGCCGCCGGGGTGGTGCTGGTCACCGCCCAGGAGCCGCCCCTCGACGAGGACGGCCGGGGCGAGGACGTGGGCATGACGGCGACCGCCTTCATGTCCGTGTCCCTGGAACCGCCCCTGGTGATGGTGAGCCTGCGCAACGGCTCCCGGATGGACGACCTGCTGGACGAGCAGCCGCTGTGGGCGGTCTCCGTCCTGGCCGCGAGCCAGCGGCACATCGCGGGCCGGTTCGCCATGAAGGGCCGGATCAGCGACCGCCTGCTGTTCGAGGACGTCGCGTACGTACGGGGCGAGGTGACGCACGCTCCGCTGATCGGCGGGGCGCTGGCGACACTGGAGTGCCGCACCGAGCAGCGCGTGGTGGCCGGGGACCACACCCTGGTGATCGGACGGGTGCTCACGGCGGAGCTGCCGAGCCCGGAGGGCGACCCCCTGACGTACTTCAAGGGGCGCTACCGGCAGCTGGGGTGACGGGGCGTGCGCCCTGTCGTCACCGGTCGCGGCGCGGCCACGGTCGCGGTGCCCCGACGAGTCGCGGTGCCGCTGCCCGTCGCGGCGCGGCTACCAGTCGCGGCCCGAGCGCCCGCGCTTGGTGTCGCCGCGCTGCTTCTTCTCGCGCAGCCTGCGCTCGTTGATCCCGCGCGGGATCTTCCGCTTGATCCGGGGCTTGGGCGGCGGCGCGGTGGCCTCGGCCAGGAGGGCGGTGAGCCGAACGGCGGCCGTCTCGCGGTTGCGCCACTGGGAGCGGTGCTCGGAGGCCCGTACGGAGATCACCCCGCCCACCAGTCTGCCCGCGAGCCGCTCCAGCGCCCGCGCCTTCCACACCTCGGGGAGCGCGTCGGTCGCCGCCAGGTCGAAGCGCAGCTCCACCTGGGAGTCGCTGGTGTTGACGTGCTGGCCGCCGGGCCCGGAGGACCGCGAGAAACGCCACATGAGCTCGGCCTCCGGGAGGGAGACCGAGCCGCGGATGACATAGGGCCCGGACATGACACCCATGGTCCCTCCCTCGCGCCCTCTTCGTCACCTTCTTTTGCACGGCTCCTCCTCCCCTCGTCCGGAGGAAGTTCGCAAAGAAAGTAAAGGGACCAGGAACCTCGTGGTCTGCTGCTTGCGTTAGGACGGGTGACGGTAGCTTTCGTGATGGCACGAAGCCCGCACACGACGAGGAAAGGGACTTCCCATGGCAGTAAGCCTGTCCAAGGGCGGCAACGTCTCGCTCACCAAGGAGGCACCGGGCCTTACCGCCGTCACGGTCGGCCTCGGCTGGGACGTCCGTACCACCACCGGCACCGACTTCGACCTCGACGCCTCGGCGATCGCGGTCAACCCGACGGGGAAGGTCGTCTCGGACGGCCACTTCGTCTTCTTTAACAACAAGTCGACGCCCGACCAGACCATCGTGCACACCGGTGACAACGTCACGGGTGAGGGCGAGGGCGACGACGAGCAGATCAACGTCAACCTGGCGGGCCTGCCGGCCGACGTGGACAAGATCGTCTTCCCGGTCTCCATCTACGACGCCGAGAACCGCAGCCAGAACTTCGGCCAGGTCCGCAACGCGTTCATCCGCGTCGTCAACCAGGCCGGCGGCACCGAGATCGCGCGCTACGACCTCAGTGAGGACGCCGCCACCGAGACCGCCATGGTCTTCGGCGAGCTGTACCGCAGCGGCGCCGAGTGGAAGTTCCGCGCGGTCGGCCAGGGGTACGCCTCCGGTCTGCGCGGCATCGCCCAGGACTTCGGCGTCAACCTCTGACGCGTCGCCCCGAGCGCACATCTGCTTCACCCGCTTCACCGGAGCCCCCGGCCGCCTTCGCGGCCGGGGGCTCCGGCGTGCGGTGCGACGGCCCGTCAGTCCGGTGACCCAGTACCGCTAAAACCCGCCACTTCGCCGAATACCGGACAGGGCGGCACCCCATTCGTACAAGAACTGGTCAAAAACTTGTGAGGCAATTGTCAGCACACCATCAACTTCGCTCATTCGATGGCACGCTCTCCGCTCGTAGTCCCCCCACAGGACGACCGACGGAGAACCCACATGAACCTCCACACCACCCCCCACAACTCCCGCGCCCCGCGCACCACTCGACGGCTCGCAGCACTCGCGGCGACCGCCGCGATGGTCGTCGCCGGTGTCCAGGCCGGATCCGCCGTCGCCACACCCGACGACGCCCGCGCCACCGCGGCGAAGCCCGCCACGGCGGCCGCGCTCGGTGTGAACGCCTCGGCGCAGCGCGCCACGGCCATCAAGGCGGCCCAGGCGGACGCCTCTTCCGCCGCGAAGGCCCTGAAGCTCGGCGGCCAGGAGAAGCTGATCGCCCGCGACGTCATCAAGGACGCCAAGGGCGCGGTCCACACCCGCTACGAGCGCACCTACGACGGCCTGCCCGTCCTCGGCGGGGACCTGATCACCCACACCACCGCCGCCGGCAAGCTCCGCAGCGTCGACAAGGCGACCGACGCGAAGATAGCCGTGGCGTCGACGACGCCGAAGCTGAAGGCCGCCGCGAGCGCCCGCAAGGTGATCTACGCGGGCGGCGAGAACCCCGTCCTCGCCTGGGAGACCGTCAAGAAGGGCGTTCAGAAGGACGGCACGCCCAGCCGCGTCCACACCATCACCGACGCCACCACCGGAAAGAAGCTGCACAGCTACGAGGCGATCGAGACCGGCACCGGCAACAGCCAGTACAGCGGCGAGGTCGAGATCACCACCACGAAGTCCGACGCGGGCTTCGAGCTGACCGACGGCGAGCGCGGCGGCCACAAGACGTACGACCTGAACCAGGGCTCCTCCGGCACCGGCGCACTCGTCACGGACGACGACGACACCTGGGGCGACGGCACGGGCGCGGACCGGCAGACCGCCGCCGTCGACGCCCACTACGGCGCGGCGAAGACCTGGGACTTCTACAAGACCGCGCTCGGGCGCGACGGCATCGCGGGCGACGGCAAGGCCGCCTACTCCCGGGTCCACTACGGCGAGAACTACGTGAACGCCTTCTGGGACGACAGCTGCTTCTGCATGACGTACGGGGACGGCGAGGGCAACAAGAACGCGCTCACCTCCATCGACGTCGCGGCCCACGAGATGACCCACGGCCTCACCTCCGCGACCGCCAACCTGGAGTACGCGGGCGAGTCCGGCGGCCTCAACGAGGCGACCAGCGACATCCTCGGCGCCTCGGTGGAGTTCTTCGCCGGCAACGCCTCGGACGCCGGGGACTACCTCATCGGCGAGAAGATCGACATCAACGGCGACGGCACCCCGCTGCGCTACATGGACAAGCCCTCCAAGGACGGCAACTCGGCGGACTTCTGGGACGAGAACCTCGGCAACCTGGACGTCCACTACTCCTCCGGCGTCGCCAACCACTTCTTCTACCTGCTCGCCGAGGGCAGCGGAAAGAAGACGATCGACGGCGTCGAGTACGACTCCCCGACCTCCGACGGCTCGACGCTGACGGGCATCGGCCGGGAGAAGGCCTACCAGATCTGGTACAAGGCCCTCTCCGTCTACATGACCTCCACCACCGACTACGCGGGCGCACGCGTCGCGACCGAGAAGGCGGCGACCGACCTGTTCGGCGCGGACAGCGAGGAGCTGAAGGCGGTCTCGGCCACCTGGACCGGGGTCAACGTCAAGTAACGCTTCACCTACGGACGTACGGAAGCCGGTCAGCCCTCGACGGGCGGCCGGCTTCCGCCGTACAGCCAGGCGTCCCACAGCTCGGTGAGGTCCTGCCCCGTCTCTTCCTCCACGTACGCGGTGAAGTCGTCGGTGGAGGCGTTGGCGTGCCGGTACTTCTTCGTCCAGCCCCGGACCAGGGCGAAGAACGCCTGGTCGTCGTCCATCGCGAGCCGGACGCGGTGCACGACCATGGCCCCGCGCCCGTACACCGGCGGGTCGGAGAGATCGAGGGCGGCGGGCGGACCGGCGGGCGGGAAGGCCCAGTTGGCGTCGTCCTCGTACGCCTCCTGGAAGCTCTCCCCGACCGGTACGTCGTCGTGGTCGGCGGCCCAGAGCCACTCCGCGTACGTGGCGAAGCCCTCGTTCAGCCACATGTCCCGCCAGGTCCTCGGGGTGACGGAGTTCCCGAACCACTGGTGGGCCAGCTCGTGGACGAGGAGCGTGGTGTCGGGCGGGCCGGGGAAGAAGGGCCGGTTCTGAGTCTCCAGGGCGTACGTCGAGTCGTCCGTGCGCCCCACGATCGCCCCGGCGGAGGTGAAGGGGTAGGGCCCGAACCTGGCCTGCGACCACGCCAGCACCGCCGGGATCTCCGCGAGCACGTCCTCGCTCGCCGCCTCCGACTCCGGGTCCACGGCGGTGAACAGGCGGATGCCGTCGGGCGTGCGCGACTGCCGGGTGGTGAACCCGCCCACGGCGACGGTCGCCAGATAGCTCGCCATCGGCTCGGCGGTCCGCCAGTGGTAGGCGGTGCGGCCGTTCTCCGTACGCCGGGCGACCAGCTCCCCGTTGGAGACGGCCTTCAGCGGATCGGGGACGGTGACCTCGATGTCGTACGCGGCCTTGTCGCTCGGGTGGTGGTTGCCGGGGAACCAGGCCATGGAGCCGGTCGGCTCGCCGAGGGCGACCGCCCCGTCCGCCGTCCGCAGCCAGCCCTCCTGTTCGCCGTCCGCGTCGGTGATGGCTTCCGGGGGGCCGGAGTAGCGCACGACAGTGGTGAACGTGCGCCCCTCGCGCAGCCGGTCGTCGACCGAGGCGTCGGGGCGGATCGTCAGCTCCTTGCCCGCCCGGTTCACGGCGGCCGGGCGGCCCTCCACGGTGGCGCTCTCCACGTCGAGTCCGGCGAGGTCCAGGTGGAAGGCGCTCAGGTGCTCGGTGGCGCGGGCGGTGATCGTGGCCGTACCGCGCAGGTGGTCGGCGGCGGGGTCGACGTCGAGCTTCAGGCCGTAGTGGGTGACGTCGTAGCCGCCGTTGCCGAGCCCGGGGAAGTACGGGTCACGCAGCCCGACCGCGCCCGGGGTTCCCTCGACGCCGCCGGTGCAGCCCGAGCCGAGGAGGGCGAGGGCCAGGGCGAGCAGGAGGGGGGCGGCGGCCGGGGTGCGGTGGTTCACCGGTCGATCCTAGGTCGCGGGGCGACCGGGGGCGGTCCGGGCTTTCCGGGGCGGGCCTGGCCTCCGGGCCCAGGGCCTGGCCTCCGGGCTCCGGGGCCTGGCCTCCGGGCTCCGGGGCCTGGCCTCCGGGCTCCGGGGCCTGGCCTCCGGGCCCAGGGCCTGGCCTCCGGGCCCAGGGCCTCCGGTGCTGGAAGGAGCCGCCCGCCTCGGGGGAAGAGCGGGCGGCTCCCAGCTCAGAGGACGGCGATACCGAGGGGCCGGTTGCCTGCCTTCAGGGAGACGGGCTCGCTCTCCTCGTCGTCCAGGTCGACGACCGTGATCCCGTTCCAGTACCCGTCGCGGGTGAAACCGCCGGTCACGTACGCCGTGCGGCCGTCCCGCGACACCGCCACGTCCTCGTGCGGCCCGTCCAGCGGAACGACCCGCTCCGCGCCGTCGGGGGTGCGGACGGTGAGCGAGGGGTCCTCGTCGTCCGGGCCGATCGGGCCGGTGCCGACGACGAGGAGGGTGCCGTCGGGGGCCAGCGTCGCACCGTGCTGGTGGGTGTCGGCGGTCATCCGCTCGATCGTCACCTTGCCGCTGCGCGGGTCGAGCACGGCCAGCCGCTCCCCCTCGAAGGGCAGCAGCAGCTTGCCGTCCCCGGGGCGTACGACGGCGTAGTGCGGCTTCAGCCAGGAGCCGAGCCCGCCCTCCGTGCCGTACGGGGCGACCTCCATGCGCCGGGTCCTCAACGTGTCCGCGTCCACCGCCGTCACGTCGAAGGAGTCGTGATCGGTGGCGTACACCTCGCGGCCGTCCGGCGACACGTCCACGTCGAAGGGGCGCATCCCGACCTTCGCGGTGCCGGTGACCTCGCGGGTCGCGGTGTCGATGACCTCGACCGCGCCGTCCTCGCCCGGCACGTTGACCCCGACGTAGACGTGCTTCCCGTCCGGGGCCAGGGCGATGCCCATGCCGCCGCCCCGGTACTCGCCGGTGGTGACCGGGCCGGACTCCGTCGCGTACGGGACCAGCGCGAGCCGGGTCCGCTTCTGCGTGTCGACGACCGCGACGCCCTCGGCGGTGGCGACCCAGGCCCGCCCGTCCTCGCCGACGACGAGTCCGTAGGGCGCGGTGCCGACCTTCACCGAGGCGATGGGCGCCCCGCCCGTCCCGGAACCGTCCCGGCCGGGGTCGACGAAGGTCACGGTGTCGCCGCCGAAGTCGGCGACGAGCAGCGTGCCGTCGGGGGTGCGGCCGGCGGGGGCGCGGGAGGGGTCGGGGGTCTCCACGGTGCCGGTCGCGGCGGACGCGCCCGGGGTGTCCGGGGCGGCCTCCGTCGTGCCGCTCGCGCACCCGGCGAGCAGGGCGGCGGCGAGCACGCCGAGCGCGAGGCGGCGGGCGCGGACGGCGGCTCGGGGGCCGCGGGGCGCGGTCACGCGGCGTTCCGCAGCTGGGCGGCCAGCTCGGCGAAGCCCCGCCGCTCGGCGTGGGCCAGGGGGGTCACCCCGTCGCCGTCGGGCAGGTCCCGCGTCGCCCCGGCCGCGAGCAGCAGCTCCACGACCTGCTGGTGCGCGCGCCCGCCCTCGCCGAGGATCACCGCCTCCAGCAGGGCGGTCCAGCCGAGCCGGTTGACGTGGTCGACGTCGATGTCGGTGACCCGCAGCACCTCCCGTACGTAGGCGACATGGCCGCGCTCGCTCGCCGGGATGAGGGAGACCCCGCCGAACCGGTTGCGCAGGGTCAGGTCCGGGCCGGCCGGCAGCAGCACGTGCAGCATCGCGACGCTGCCGGTGACCCCGGTGGCCAGCCACGGGGAGTCCTCGCGCCGGTCCTGGGCGTTCGGGTCGGCCCCGGCCGCCACGAGCAGCCGCGCCGCCTCGACGTGGTCGCCGAGGACGGCGAGCAGCAACGGCGTACGCAACCCCTCGTCGCGGACGTCGACCCGTGCGCCGCCCTCGATCGCGGTGCGCACACCGGTGGTGTCGCCGGTGCGTGCGGCGGTGAGCAGGTCGTGATCGAGGGCCTTCATGGGTACTCCGTTCCCGTCTGTCGTGCGGAGGTGACTGCGGAGGTGACTACCGGGCGAGCGAGGCGACGCCCGCCTGGGCGAACTTCTCGTCGAGGTCGCCGCTGGGCGCGCCGGCCACGCCGATGCCCGCCACCGGGGCGCCCTTGGCCTGGACCGGGGCGCCGCCCGCGAGGAACAGGGTGCCGGGGATGTCCTTCAGGTTCGGGGCCTGCTCCAGGCGCTTGGCCAGCTCGGAGGTGGGGGCGTTCCAGGAGACGGCGGTGTACGCCTTCTTCACCGCGGACTCGGGGGACTGCGGGCCCGCGCCGTCGCCGCGCAGGGAGACGATGGTGTTGCCGTTGCGGTCGACGACCGCGACGGAGACCCGCTGGTTCTCCTTCTTCGCCGCGTCCAGCGTGGCCTGCGCGGCCTTGGTGGCGGCGGCCACGGTCAGGTGCGTGGTCTGCTGGAGGTTGCGGTTGCCGGTGTCGGCCTTGACCGCGGCGGCGGGGGCGGCCGCCGGGGCGGAGGCGCTCGCGGACATCGCGCCGAACGTGCCGGCCCCGAGGGCGGCGACGACGACGGCGCCGGTGACGACACGGGTGCGCAGCGACAGCTTCTTCATGGTGGCTCCTTGGTGATCCGGGGCGGCCCGGTGGCTTGGGGGCGAGGCGGCCCGGAGGTGGTCCGGGCGTTTCGCTCTGGTATCGATCCTCCCGGCGGATCCGGCCCCGTACGGTCGGCGTAGCGGCTGGAAGCGGCGCGCGGGACGGTCGACGTCCCCGTCAGCCGATCGGTTGATGCGGAAGTGGCCGGATCGGGTCACCATGGAGGGGTTTACGCAGGTCAGCGACGGAACGTGAGGTACGTGGTGGAGCACCGCAGCGGTTCGCCGGACGCGGCGGGGGCCGAGGCCGGGGGCCCCGGGATCTCCGGCTCGGACCCCGACGCCCGCTGGCTCACGCTCCTCATGCACGCCGCGTTCTTCCTGCTGCTCGGCGCCTCGCTGACCCGGTTCCTGATGCGGCACCCCGGCGAGGCCCGCACCCCGTGGATCATCGCCCTGTCGATCACCCTGGCGGTGCTGTACCTCCTGGGGCCCGTCCTCGGCTCGCGTCCCACCCCGCGCCGGCTCACCTGGCTCGGGGTGCTCGTCCTCGTCTGGATGGTGCTGGTCGTCCTCGCGCCGAGCTTCGCGTGGTGCGCGGTGCCGCTGTTCTACACCGGGCTGCGCATCCTGCCGCCGCGCGCGGCCCTCGCGCTGGTCGCCCTGCTCACCGTGTTCGTCGTGGCCGCGCAGCTGCGCCTGGCCGACGGATTCGACCCGAACCTGGTCCTCGCCCCGCCCGCGGTCGCCGCCGTGGCGACCGCCGTCTTCGTCCATATGCAGCGCCAGGCGGTTCGTCAGCGGGAACTGGCCGCACGCCAGCGCGAGCTGATCGACGACCTGCTCCGCACCCGGCGCGAACTGGCCGCCACCGAACGGCGCGAGGGGACCCTCGCCGAGCGCCAGCGGCTCTCCATGGAGATCCACGACACCCTGGCGCAGGGCCTGTCCAGCCAGCAGATGCTGCTCCAGGCGGCCGACCGGACCTGGAGCGCCGACCCGGACGCCGCCCGCCGCCACGTCCGTACGGCCACCGGCATCGCGGAACGCAACCTCGCCGAGGCCCGCCGCTTCGTCCACGACCTGGCCCCCGCCGACCTGGCGGAGGGCGGCGGCCTGGAGGCGGCCCTGCACGCGCTGGCGGCCCGCGAGAGCGCCCAGGCGGAGGGCGCGCTGACCGTCCACTGCCACGTGGAGGGCACCCCGCACGCCCCGCTGCCGGACCGGGTGCAGTCCGCCCTGCTGCGCATCGCCCAGGGGGCCCTGGCCAATGTGCGGGAGCACGCCGGGGCCACCGCCGCCGGGCTGACCCTGACGCACCTCGACGACCGGGTGGTCCTCGACATCGGCGACAACGGCCGGGGCTTCGCGGTGGGGCCCGACGGCGTACGCGACGCCCGCACCGTACGCGGCCACGGGCTTCCGGCGATGCGGGCCCGGGTGCGGCAGCTCGGCGGAACGCTCACGATCGAGTCGGCGCCGGGCGAGGGCACGGTGCTCTCGGCCGAGGTCCCGCTCACCGCGGTCCCGCTCCCCACCACCCCGGAGGACCCCACATGACCGGCGAGGCAACCCCGCCCCCCGCGCCCGTACGCATCCTGCTCTGCGACGACCACGTCGTCGTACGCGCCGGGCTGCTGGCCCTCCTCGGCAGCGAACCGGACATCGAGGTCGTCGGCGAGGCGGGCAGCGGCGAGGAGGCGGTGGTGCTCGCCGCCCGCCTCGCCCCGGACGTCGTCCTCATGGACCTCCAGCTCGGCGAGGGCATCGACGGCGTCGAGGCGACCCGCCGCATCGCCGCCGACGGCACGGTCCACGTCCTGGTGCTGACCACGTACGACACCGACGCCGACATCACCCGGGCCATCGAGGCGGGGGCGACCGGCTATCTGCTGAAGGCGGAGCGCCCCGAGGAGTTGTTCGCCGCGATCCGGTCGGCGGCCCAGGGCCGCACCACGCTCTCGGCTCCCGTCGCGAGCCGGGTGATGGCCCGGATGCGCAGCCCCCGCCCCAGCCTCACCGACCGCGAACGCGACATCCTGGCGCAGCTGTCCCAGGGCCTCGGCAACCGGGACATCGCCCGCGCCCTGTTCATCAGCGAGGCCACGGTCAAGACCCACCTCGGCCGGATCTACGACAAGCTCGGCGTCGACACCCGCGCGGGCGCGGTGTCGGTGGCGAAGGAACAGCGCCTGCTGCCCTGAGTCCCGTCCGGCGTGCGGAACATTCGTCCAAGACACGAGCGGCGAAGTCGGCGACGGTGGAGGCATGCGCACCCATCACAAGGGCTCCGCCCCGCCGGATCGCGACGCCGAGAACGGCTGGGAGGTCGCCCGTCTCCTCGGCGGCCCGTCGCTCGACGGTGTCCGGATGGCCGGCTTCCGTGACAGCGCGGCAGCCGGACTGGACATGCAGGTGCTCCCCCAGCCCGCCGTGGTCGTCGTCATCGCTCTCGGGAAGGCCCGGATGACGGTGGAGAGCGCCGACGGGCCCCGGCCCATGAGGAGCTTCATCGCCTCGCTGTCACCCGGCCCTGCCCGCATCCGGGGCGAGGGCGTCGAGTGTGTCGAGGTGAACCTGTCGCCCCGGGCAGCCCATGCGCTGCTGGGGGTCTCCCCGCGCGAACTCGACGGCGCCGTCAACGGACTTGAGGAACTGTGGGGGCCGCGTGCCCGACGTCTCGGCGAGCAGCTGACGGACGCGGCGACATGGCAGGAACGCCTCGCCCTGACGGACGCCGTCCTCGCCGGGCGGGCCGCCGGGGCGCGGCCGATGTCGCCCGAGGTCGCCGCCGCCTGGGACACCATCGTGGCCCGCCGGGGCCGGGTACGGGTCGCCGCACTCGCCGCGTCCTCCGGCTGGAGCCGCAAGCGGATGTGGTCCAGGTTCACCGACCAGATCGGCGTCACTCCCAAGCGGGCCGCCGTGCTGGTCCGCTTCGACCACGCCGCCCGGGCGCTCTGCGCGGGCGGGAGCGCCGGCGAGGTCGCCCTGGCGTGCGGATACGCCGACCAGCCGCACCTCCATCGCGACGTGCTGGCGCTGGCCGGATGCACGCCGGGCGCGCTGGCCGGCAGGTCCACGTCAGCCGGCTGACCCGTAGTCGTACGTGCCCCCCTGTAGAAGACGAAGAGAAGCGAGAGGAAGCCCCGTGACGAACCCCGAGGCCACAACCACGGACACGACCGACCGCGATCTGATCGCCCGGCTGGCGTTCGGGAGCATGGCCGCCCAAACCCTGCGCGCGGCCGTCCGGTTGGGCGTGATGGAACGGCTGGGCGACACGCCTCGTCACGCCGACGCGGTGGCCGCCGACGCCGGAGCCGCGCCCCAGCCCATGACGCGGCTGCTCCGCGCTCTGACCGGGCTCGGCCTCGTGCGCGAAGCCACCCCCGGATCCTTCTCGGTGACCCCCGCCGGCGCACTCCTGCGCCCCGGCAGCCCCGACTCGCTCGCCTCCTTCGTCAGGATGTTCACCGAGCCCGTGATCATCCGCGCCTGGGAACATCTGGACGACAGCGTCCGCACCGGCGAGATCGCGTTCGACTCGGTCTTCGGCACCGATTTCTTCAGCCATCTCGCCCAGCACTCCGAGCTGTCCTCGGAGTTCAACGCGGCGATGAGCCAAGCCACTTCCGAGACCGCCGCGGCGCTGCCGTACGCCTTCGACTTCAGCCGGTTCAGCACGGTCACGGACGTCGGCGGAGGCGACGGAACCCTGCTGGCCGGGGTACTGGCCACCCATCCGGGCCTCACCGGTGTCGTCCTCGACACGGCTCAGGGCCTGGTCGAGGCACGGAACACGATGACGCGGGCCGGGCTGGAGGAGCGGTGTTCCCTGGTCGCCGGAGACTTCTTCCATGCGGTCCCCGCGGGCTCGGACCTCTACCTGGTGAAGAGCGTCCTGCACGACTGGACGGACGACCAGGCGGTCACGATCCTCCGCCACTGCCGCGAGGCGCTGCAACCCGGCGGCCTCGTGCTGATCGTGGAGCCGGTGCTTCCCGAGGCCGTCGACACCGCGGCCGATGTCACCGACGGCGGAATCACCTACCTGAGCGACCTGAACATGCTGGTGAACGTGGGCGGCCGGGAGCGCACCCGCACGGACTTCGAGGAAGTGTGCCGCCGCGCCGGCCTGACCCGACCCTCACGTCGGTCACCCCGCTCGCCGAGGCCGCGCCGTTCGCCCTCATCGAGGCCGCGGCCGACTGACAGGGCGGGAGGCCTGTGGCGTGGAGCCGTGGCCGGGGTGGCTCCCGGACCCGCCTCGGTGCATCCGGCGACCGGGAGTCGCCACCCGCGCCACCGCGATACACACGAGCGTGTCCACCCCGAAGCGCTTCACCCGATCGTGGCGGCCAGCCCCGAACAGGCATGACACCATCGATCCGTGCTCGACATCGGCTACTCCCTCTCCCGCCGCTTCCCCGACCCCCCGCAGACCGACTACCGCCGCGCGGACGTCCGCGCGCTGCGGCACGATCTGTTCTCCGGCGACGTCTACCTCGCGGACACCAAGGCGGACCGCGAGGTGTCCACAGCCTGGGGATGGGTGCCGGTGCTCGACTTCGCGTGGGCGCTGTGCGACATCGTCGAGCAGATCGACCAGGACCCCCGCGGCAACCGCTCGCACCGCCGCCAGTACGCGGAGCTGGACTTCACCGAGTCCTCGGACGTCATGATCTTCGAGCGGCGCTTCGGCTGGGTCGACGTCGAGGCGGACTGGATGCCCGGCGACGAGCCCCCGCTCACCTTCAGCCACTCCCTCCTGCGCCGCGAGGCCCGCGACTTCCTGCACGACCTGATCGCCGACCTGGCCGACATGCACGACGGCCTCGCCGACAACCCCGTGATCTGGGACCTCCAGGCCCGCTTCCCCCGCCTCTGACCGGGACCGGGACCGGAACCGGGACCGTCCCCCTCATCCCTCCACCCGCGCCCCGATCTGCGCCGCGAACGCCGGGGCCAGCTCCATCAGCTGCAACGGGCTGATCACCGCCCCCGCCAGCCGGTCCACGCCCCGGGCGATGTCCAGCTCGGCCACCGCGCGCAGGTCCACCGACTCCATCCGGGCGCCGCTGAAGTCCGCCCGCTTCAGCGCGCAGTCCCGGAACTCGACCCGGACCAGCTGCGCGTCCCCGAAGTCCGGCTCGGACAGCACGCAGCCCTCGAAGACGACGTCCTTCAGCCGGGCCTTCCGCAGGTTCAGGTAGTCGATCTTGCCGCCCCGCACCACCACCCGCTCCAGCACCGAACCGTGCAGCTGCACCCCGCCCAGGCGCGCGTCCACCACCTCGACGTCCCGCAGCGACGCCTCCGCGAGATCGGTGCCCACGCCCCGTACGCCCGTCAGCACCGTGTCGATGAAGCGGGCCCGCGACAGCTCCGCGCGGTCCAGGGCGCAGCCGTCCAGAGCGCAGTCCATGAACCGGGCCCCCCGGCCCGACGCGTCCGTCAGGTCCACCCCGTCGAACCGCAGCCCGTCGTAGTCCCCGTCCGGCTCCAGGCCCTCGCCGTCGAACGGAACGAGCGGTGGCAGCCGCACATCCGGCCGCCGCGCCGCCGTCACGCCCGTGGTGCTCTTCTTCCTGCTGCTCGCTGCCATACCCCCATCGTGACGCACGCCACTGACAACGCCCCCGCCGACCGTGTCACGAGCCGACTCCCCCGATCCGTCGCATCATCAAAGATGCGAAGGAGATCCAGCCATGGAACACACGGCACACATCCACGTCGTCGGCGGCGGCCTCGCCGGGCTCACCGCCGCGATCACCGCGGCCGAGTCCGGCGCCCGGGTCACCCTGCACGAGGGCCACCGGACCCTCGGCGGCCGGGCCAGGACCGCGGACGGGCCCTACCGCGCCAACGAAGGCCCGCACGCCCTGTACCGGCGGGGGCCGCACTGGACCTGGCTGGCCCGGCGCGGTCTCCTCGGCCCCGTCGTCTCCGTACCGCCCCTCGAAGGCCTCCGTTTCCGCTTCCGTCGCGCCGGGGCCGTCCGCCGGACCCCGCCCGTGGCCCTGCTGCGGCTCGCCCGCAGGGATCCCCACACGGCCCCGGTGGACAGCACCTTCCTGGAGTGGGCCGCAGGCCGGGTCGGCGAGGAGGGGGCCCGGGCCGCCGCGAACTTCGCCGCCACCGCGCTCTTCCACCACGACCCCGGCGCACTCTCCGCCCGGTTCGTCCAGGAGCGGTTCCGGCGTCTCGCCTCGTTCCCGCCCGAGGCCCGCTACCCGGTCGGCGGCTGGGCGCCGCTCGTCGAGCGGATGGCCGGCCACGCCCGCGGGCTCGGGGTCCACGTCGAGACGGCCGCCCGCGTCGACACCCGTACGCTCGGCGAGCTGGCCCGTACCGGACCGGTCGTCGTCGCCACCTCCCTCGACTCCGCCCGCGTCCTCCTCGACGACGCGTCCCTCACCTGGGAGAGCGGCCGCACCGTCCTCGTGGACCTGGCGCTGCGTACCCGGCGCGGCGACGCGTTCGTCGTGTCGGACCTGGACGAGCCCGGCTGGCTCGAGCGGTTCACCGCACAGGACCCCGGCCTCGCCCCGGCCGGCGAACAGCTGCTCCAGGGCCAGTTCCCGATCGCTCCCGACGCGCGCCGGGCGGAGGGCGTCGCCCGCGCCGAGACACTGCTCGACCTCGGATTCCCCGGCTGGCGGGAGCGCACCGCCTGGCGCGTCGAGGCCCTCGCCGACGGCCGCACCGGAGCCGTCGACCGCCCCGGCACCACCTGGCGGGACCGGCCCTCCGTGGTGCGGGGCGACGGAGTCTTCCTGGCGGGCGACCAGGTGGCCGCCCCCGGACTCCTCAGCGAGGTCTCCTTCACCAGCGGCCTCGAAGCCGCGATGCTCGCCGTGAAGGCGGCCGGACAGCGCTCCGGGCCCGGAGCCGACCGGATCCGGGGCTGAACGGACCCCGGCTGAACGGATCGGGCTTCGATCAGGTCCGGGGTTGACCTCAAGCGCACCTGAGGTACGAGGGTGAGGGCACGGCCCGCCGCAGCGGTGGGCGAGACCGCCATGACCGTCACCCGTGGGAGCCCTCATGTACGCCGTACGCCTGCACGCCTTCGGCCCCGCCGAGAACCTGGTGCACGAGAAGGCCGAGGACCCCGTCCCCGGCCCCGGCCAGGTCCGTATCGCCGTCGCGGCGGCCGGCGTGCACCTCCTGGACACGGCCCTGCGGGAAGGGGAGAGCGGCCCCTACCCGGCACCCGTCGACCTCCCCACCGTCCCGGGCCGCGAGGTCGCCGGAACCGTCGAGTCGGTGGGCGAGGGCGTAGCCGCCGACTGGCTCGGCAAGCGCGTCGTCGCCCACATCGGCATGGTGCCGGGCGGCTACGCCGAACTCACCGTCACCGAGGCCGACCGGCTCCACGAGATCCCCGGGACACTCGACGCCGCCGCGGCCGTCGCGATGATCGGCACCGGCCGCACCGCGCTCGGCATCCTCGGGTCCACCCCGCTCGGACCGAACTCGGTGGTCGTCGTCACCGCGGCGGCGGGCGGGATCGGCACTCTCGTCGTCCAGTACGCGAAGAACGCCGGGGCGACCGTGATCGCCCTGGCGGGCGGCCCGGCGAAGGTGGCGCGGGCGACGGACAACGGGGCCGACCTCGCCCTCGACTACACCCGGGCCGACTGGCCGCGCGCGGCTCGCGCGTACCTCGACGGGCGGGGTCTGCGCGCCACCGTCGTCTACGACTCCGTCGGCGGCACCACCGCCCGCGCCGCCGTGGACCTCCTCGGCCCCGGCGGGCGGCACGTCGTCTACGGCTGGTCCGGCGAAGGCCTCGGCGCCGGGGGCCCGCTCACCTTCACCGCCGGGGAACTGGCCGAACGCTCCATCACGTCCGGGTCCGTCCTCGGGCCGCAGATGATCGAGCGGGGCGGCGGCCTGCGCGCCCTGGAGACCCGCGCCCTCGCCGAGGCGGCCGCCGGGCGGCTGCGGCCCGCCGTACAGCGCTTCCCGCTGGCCGAGGCCGCCGCCGCGCACCGCGCCCTGAAGACCCGGGGCACGATGGGCAAGGTGGTCCTGGAGCCGTGAGGCGGGAGGCCGGCGGGGTGGTCAGGCTCCCGCCCCGCCGGCCCCGGCGCGCGCCAACGCCCCGTCCGTCAACCGGTACCCCGTCCACTCGTCCTGCGGCCGTGCGCCGAGCGACTCGTAGAACGCGATGGACGGGGCGTTCCACTTCAGCACCGACCACTCCAGCCGCTCATAGCCGCGCTCCACGCAGATCCGCGCCAGCTCCGTCAGGAGCGCCCTGCCGTGGCCGCCGCCGCGTCGCTCCGGGCGGACGTACAGGTCCTCCAGGTAGATGCCGTGCACTCCGCGCCAGGTGGAGAAGTTCAGGAACCACAGGGCGAAGCCGATCACCTCCCCGCCGTCGTCGTCGGCCGTCGCCACGTGCGCGTACACGGCGGGCCGGTCGCCGAACAGGGCCCGGGCCAACTGCTCCTCGGAGGCGACGACCTCGTCGAGGGCCTTCTCGTACGCGGCGAGTTCCCGCACCAGGGAGAGCAGGACGGGGACATCGTCAGGTGTGGCGGTACGAATCATGGGCGCAGCCTAGGCAGCGCCGTGGCCACCGGGACACCACGTTCCCGGCCGCCGGTGCACCCAGCCGCCCTACCCGCCCCCGGGGCCGACGCGACGACCTCCGCCGCCCCGCCCGCGCGCGCCCAGCCACCGCCTCGATCTCCTCCCCCTCCCCCCTCACCGCCCCAGCAGCCGCCGCGCGATCTCCGCGTGGTCGGGGGCGAGCCGGACCTCGCCCTCCCCGGCCCCCCACAGCCCGTTCTGGAGCACCCGGCCCAACGTCCAGGCGCGCGCCCGCTCCCGCTCCAGGCCCAGCGCCTCCGTCAGCGCGTCGAACCGCCACACCACCTCCTCCGCGTCGAAGAGGTTGTCCAGCGCCGGGAACAGCTCGAAGCCCGGGTCCCCCGCCAGCGGCTTCGGGTCGAGCGCCACCCACTCCCCCGCGCGCCCCGCATCGGCGCACCCGGCCAGGATGTTGTCGTAGTGCAGGTCCCAGTGCAGCAGCCGGTCCCCCGGCTCCCCCGCCACCTCCCGTACCGCCGCCGCGCAGTCGGCGAGCAGCCGCCGTTCCGCCGCGTCGGCCAGCAGGCCCACCCGCTCCGGCACCGCCGCGAGCATCCGCTCCACCACCCCGCCCAGCGTGCGGAGCCCCTGCGGCGCGGGCACCGCCACCAGCCGGGCCAGCACCGCGCCGAGGAGCGTCACCGCCTGCCGCACATCGGCCTCGCCGGACAACGGCCGCCGCTCGTCGAGCCGTTCCAGCAGCAGCGCGCCGCTCTCCGGGTCATGGTCGAGCAGCTCCACCGCCCCGGCCCCCGCCGCGGTCCAGGCGCGCAACGCCACCGGCTCGCCCGCCGTCTCCTCGTCCACCAACTGGAGCTTCAGCGCGGCGGGCCGCCCGTCCGCCTCCCGCACCACCGGCAGGACCAGCGCGCACATCCCGTACATCGACGGGCCGTCCGGCCGCAGCCCCCACCGCTCCAGGCACCGCTCGGCGAGGTCGGGCAGGCCCGCGACGAAGGCCCGGCCGGCCGCTCCGTTGAAACGGGACTGCGTGGCGGCCAGTTCTTCAGGGATGTCGATCACGCCCTCGATCCTAGGGAGGCGCGCCGCGCGAGGAGGCACGAATCCTCACCGGCCGCGCGACCGCAGGAGACGAAACGGCCCCGCGCGCAGTAACGTCCCGCCACACGTACGCTCGGCATCTCACCGGAACAGGGACACCAGGGGCATCATGAGCACCGTCAGTACCGTCGTCGGCGGCATATCGTTCTGGTACGCGCAGGAGGGCACCCCTGCCCCGCGCGAACCCCTCCCCGGCGACACGAGCGTCGACGTCTGCATCGTCGGCGGCGGCTACACCGGCCTCTGGACGGCGTACTACCTGAAGAAGGCCGTCCCCTTCCTCAACATCACCGTCCTGGAGGCCAAGTTCTGCGGCTACGGGGCCTCCGGCCGTAACGGCGGCTGGCTGTACAACGGCATCGCGGGCCGCGACCGGTACGCCAAGCTGCACGGCCACGACGCCGCCGTACGGCTCCAGAAGGCGATGAACGAGACCGTCGGCGAGGTCGTCAGGACCGCCGCCGAGGAGAAGATCGAGGCGGACATCCACCAGGGCGGCGTCCTGGAGGTGGCCCACACCCCGGCCCAGCTCGCCCGCCTCAAGGACTTCCACAGCGTCGAGATCGCCTTCGGGGAGACCGACCGCGTCCTGCGCGGAGCGCGCGAGACGGCCGAGCGCGTCCATGTCACCGGGGCCGTCGGCTCCACCTGGACCCCGCACGGGGCGCGGCTGCACCCGGCCAAGCTGGTCAAGGGCCTCGCGGACGCGGTGGAGGCGCTCGGCGTGACCATCCACGAGTCGACGCCGGTCACCGAGATCAAGCCCAAGCACGCCGTCACCCCGTACGGCACGGTCCGCGCCCCGTACGTGCTGCGCTGCACCGAGGGCTTCACCGCGAGCCTCAAGGGCCAGAAGCGCACCTGGCTCCCGATGAACTCCTCCATGATCGTCACCGAGCCGCTGCCCGCCCGGATCTGGGACGCGATCGGCTGGGAGGGCCGCGAGACCCTCGGCGACATGGCCCACGCCTACTTCTACGCCCAGCGCACCGCCGACGACCGCATCGCGCTCGGCGGCCGCGGCTACCCGTACCGCTTCGGCTCGGCCACCGACAACGACGGCCGCACCCAGCCCGCCACGGTCGCCGCCCTGTGCGACCTGATGGTCCGGCTCTTCCCCGTCACGGCGGGTGTCCACGTCGACCACGCCTGGTCGGGCGTCCTCGGCGTCCCGCGCGACTGGTGCGCCACGGTCACGCTCGACCGCTCCACGGGCCTGGGCTGGGCGGGCGGTTACGTCGGCTCCGGCGTCGCCACCGCCAACCTCGCCGCCCGCACCCTGCGCGACCTGATCCAGCAGGACTCCGGCCAGGCGGGCCCCACCGACCTCACGGCCCTGCCGTGGGTGAACCACAAGGTCCGCCGCTGGGAGCCGGAGCCGTTGCGCTGGCTCGGCGTGCACGGCATGTACGCGGCCTACCGCGCCGCCGACCGGCGCGAGACCACCTCGCCCCGCCCCGGCACGGACCCCATCGCGAAGGCCGCGGACCGCATCGCGGGCCGCCACTGAGGCCGGACCCCGCCGCCGGACCACGACGACCGACCACGACGCCGGACCACGACCCAGGACCACGACGCCGGACCACGCCCCGGGACTGCGACGCCGGACTACGCCGCGGGGCGCTCCGCCACCAGCACCCCCACCTTGTCGATGCGGTGCTCGGGGTTGCCGAACGCGTCCCGCCAGAAGTTCCCGGCCGCGTCGTCCTCGGGGGTCGCGCAGGTGGAGAGCGTGATCATCGCCCGGGTCGGCTCCGCACCGGGCCGGCCCGGCACCTCGGCCCGCTGCTCGGCGAGCGATCCCTCGCTCCGGAAGGAGGTCTGCCGGGTCTCGGTGATCTCGTACGTGTAGCGGGTGCCGCTCTCCGTCACGTGCACGGGATCGCCCTTGTCGAGATCCGGCAGGTCGCGCAGCACCCCTCCGGCGCTCAACCGGTGTGCGGTGACGAGGTAGTTGCCGACGTCCCCGGGCCCGACGCCGCCGCGCTCGCCGTACGGGCTGGCCGCGACGCCCCGGTCCTGGATCCGGCTGCCCGGCCGGTCGTCGGTGGTCCCCTCGTACGGCACGACGTCCAGGTCCTCGACGCCGATCCCGGGGATGTCGAGGTCGGCGGTCGCGGTACGGGGTTCGGTCCGGTCGGCGGGGGCGGCGGTCGCCGTGCTCGCGGCGACGGTCAGCAGGGCGCCGGCACAGGCGCAGGCCAGTGCACGGGGAACGGTACGGAGTCGGCTGAGCATGGGCATCCCCATCGGTAGCCGGCCCGGCCGGGCGGGTCGGGCCGCGCGGCGATCGGCCTTCCCTCCCAGTACACCACCGCCCCCGCGATCCGCATGCGGGCACCCGGGGTTCAGTCGCGGGGCCAGGGCCGTCCGTCGAGGCGTTCGATGGAGAGGTTCAGACGGCTGAGGGAGACGGCGAGCTGCTCCGCCTCCTCCGGGGTCCAGTCGGCGAGGACCTTCGCGAGGCCCGCCACGTTCCTGGTCCGGTCGCTGTCGAGGCGGCGCTCGCCCTCCTCGGTGATGGCGAACTTGCGGGCGATCCCGCCGTCGGGATCCGGGATGCGCTCGACGACCCCGGCCCGCAGCATCGCGGCCGTCTGCCGGTTGAGCGTGGAGGCGTCCAGACCGAAGGCGTCGCCGAGCTGGCCGATCGACATCGGGCCCTCCGCCTCGATCCGGCTCAGCAGAATGTAGGCGGATCGGTCGAGCCGCCACTCCACGCGCGGGGTCAGCAGATGCATGTACCGGCCGAGCAGCATGGTCTCGCGCTCGATCCGGTCGATGGGCTTGTCCACGCGCTCTTCCTTCGTTGACCAGGTCTCACACCATAGATGTGCACGATGCACTTATTATGCATGGTGCACATTCCATGTATCTTGCATAGTCGAACACCGAAGGCGCGTCGACCCGCCCGGAAGGGCACGAGGGAGCAGTACCCGTGGAGAGTTCACCCCCCGCAGCCCGGCCGGGAGGCGTGGTCGGCATCCTGGCCTTCGCCGGCATCGTGGCGGCACTCACCCAGACCCTGGTGGTGCCGCTGATCGCGGAGCTGCCGAAGCTGTTCGACACCTCCGCGTCGAACGCCTCCTGGGTCATCACCGCCACCCTGCTGGCCGCCGCCGTGGCCACGCCCGTCGCCGGCCGGCTCGGCGACATGTACGGCAAGCGGCGCATGCTGCTGCTCTCGCTCGTCCCGCTGGTCCTCGGCTCGGTGGTCTGCGCCCTGTCCTCTACGGTGGTCCCGATGATCGCCGGACGCGGCCTCCAGGGCCTCGGCATGGGCGTGGTCCCGCTCGGCATCAGCCTGCTGCGCGACGTGGTCCCGGCCGAGAAGCTCGGCCCGTCCATCGCGATCATGAGCGCCTCGATGGGCGTGGGCGGCGCGCTGGGCCTGCCGTTCGCCGCCGCCATCGCGGAGAACACCAGCTGGCGGGTGCTGTTCTGGGTGGTCGCCGTGCTCGCCCTGGCGGTCGGCGCGCTGATCCTGGCCCTGGTCCCCGGCGACCGCCCGGCCACCAGGTCCGGAAGCTTCGACCTGCTCGGAGCCGTCGGCCTCGGCGCCGCGCTGATCTGCCTGCTGCTCGCCGTCTCCAAGGGCGCCGACTGGGGCTGGGGCAGCGCGACGACGCTCACGCTCTTCGCCGCCGTGCTGGTGCTCCTGCCCGCCTGGGGCTGGTGGGAACTGCGCCGACACGAACCGCTGGTCGACCTGCGCGTCACCGCCCGCCCCCAGATCCTGATGACGAACACCGCCTCGGTCCTGGTCGGCTTCGCGATGTACGCCCAGTCCCTCGTCGTGCCCCAGCTGCTCCAGCTGCCCGAGGCGACCGGCTACGGCCTGGGGCAGTCGATGCTCGCGATGGGCCTGTGGATGGCCCCGGCGGGTCTGATGATGATGGCGATGTCCCCGGTCGGCGCGAAGCTGTCCGCCGCCAAGGGCCCGAAGGTCACCCTCGCCGTCGGCAGCCTGCTCATCGCGGCCGGCTACGGCCTGTCCGTGCCGCTGATCGGCGCGGACTCCCCGTGGAGCCTGCTCATCGTCACCCTCGTCTGCAACTCGGGCGTCGGCTTCGCCTACGGGGCGATGCCCGCGCTCATCATGGGCGCGGTGCCGCAGTCCGAGACCGCGTCGGCGAACAGCTTCAACTCCCTCATGCGCTCGATCGGCACGTCGTTCGCGGCGGCGGTGATCGGCGTGGTCCTGGCCCGGATGACCACGGACTTCGGCGGCTTCGCGGCGGCCTCCCAGGACGGCTTCCGGGTCGCGATGCTGATCGGCTGCGGGGTGGGCCTCGCGGCTGCGGTCGTCGCCGCGCTCATCCCCGTACGCCCGGCGACCGCGCTGCTCCCGCCCGCGGCCGCGACCGGGCCCGCCGGAGTGCCGGAGGCGTCGGAGGCCAAGGCCTGAGCGGCGCCGGAACGGAGCACGGCCCGGGGCCCGGCGGCCGAACCGCCTATCCCCGGGCCGGACTTCGTACGGGGCCTACACGGTCGTACGGTGCCGATACGGCGTACGGTGCCGACACGGGCGCACGTTGTCGACACGGGCGTACGGTCAGCGCGGCAGCCGCAGCAGCCGCCCCGACCTCGCCGTGGCCACCAGCTCCTCGACGGTGGCGAGCTTCACCCGGGGCCGGCCCTCGCGCCGCCCCCGGTCCCGTTCGGCCCGGTCGATCGCGGCCAGGCCCCGCGCGTCCACGACCCGGCGGTTGCGCTGCCGGGCGAGGCGCCGAAACGCCTTGGCGTCACCCGTCGGCGCGGGCAGCGTCCCGGCGACCGCGTCGGCCAGGAGCGTCCCGACCGTCTCGGCCGCGCACGTGCGGTTGGCGCCGATCCCGCCGGACGGCCCCCGCTTGATCCAGCCGACCACATAGCTGCCGGGCAGCCCGGCGACCCGGCCGCCCTCGTGCGGGACGGTGCCCGAAGCCTCGTCGAACGGCAGCCCGGGAACCGGCAGCCCCCGGTAGCCGATGGCCCGCAGCAGCAGCCCGGCGCGCAGCTCCACCGGACCCTCGCCGCCGCCGTCGGTGACCCGTACGGAGCGGACACCGCTGTCGCCGCCCAGGACCTCCACCGCCTCGGAGTGGAAGCGGAGCACGATGCGGCGCTCACCGCCCACCGGGGGCGCCGCGTCCGTCCCTACCCGGGCGAGCCCCCGCAGCACCGCGGCCCGGTCGCGCGTCCCGACCGCGTCGATCGCCGCGGCCGTACGCGGATCGTGGTCGTCCACCACCACTTCCACGCCCGGCACATGCTTCAGCGCGAGGAGTTCGGAGCGGGTGTACGCGGCGTCCCCGGGACCCCGCCGCCCCAGCACCACCACCTCCCGCACCCGGCTCGCCCGCAGGGCGTCCAGCGCGTGGGCGGCGATGTCGGTGCCCGCGAGCGCCTCCGGGTCGGCGACCAGGATCCGGGCGACGTCGAGGGCGACATTGCCGTTGCCGACCACGACGACCCGCTCGGCCGACAGGTCGACGCCCTGCGCGACGGCCTCCGGGTGGGCGTTGTACCAGGCGACGAACCCGGTCGCCGACAGACACCCGGGCGTCTCCTCCCCCGACACCCCGAGCCGCCGGTCCGTGGAGGCGCCGACCGCGTAGATCACGGCGTCGTGGTGGGCGGACAGCTCCTGCGCGGAGACGTTCCGGCCCACCTCGATCCCCAGGTGCATCCGGACCCGGGGGTGGGAGTGGAAGCGGGAGAAGGTCTCGCCGACCTTCTTCGTCGCGGGATGGTCGGGGGCCACTCCGTACCGGACGAGCCCGCCCGCCACCGGCAGCCGGTCGATCAGGGTCACCTCGGCGGCGGTGTGCAGCAGCAGGTCCTGCGCCGCGTACATCCCGGCGGGCCCGGTCCCCACGACGGCCACCCGCAGCGGCCCGAAGTCGGACGGCAGACTGCGCTCGAAGACCGGCTCGCCCCAGACATGGAAGTTCGGCCCCTCCGTCTCGGGGGCCGGCTCCCCGCCCTCGTAATAGGCGGCGTTGATGTCCGCGTACTCCCGCTGCCCGGCGGACAACGCGTCCACCGGGAAGATCGCGTCCACCGGGCAGGCGTCCGAGCAGGCCCCGCAGTCGATGCACGCCCGGGGGTCGATGTGCAGCATCTCCGTGGAGCCGAAGGCGCGTTCCTCGGGCGTCGGGTGGATGCAGTTGACCGGGCAGACGGCCACGCAGGTGGCGTCGTTGCAGCAGGTCTGGGTGATGGCGTAGGTCATGGCCCCGGCTCAGATCAGGTTAGCGCGCTGGTAGAACGCGAGGGCGGGCCTGGTGAGGAGTCGGGCGGAGGCCAGGAAGTCCATCAGCCCCGAACAGCTCGACCTCATCATCGACTTGTGGTGCTCATTCGCCTTGGCCGCGGCCAGCGCACGCCGCTTGTCGAGCCCGGCCCTCCGGTAGACCTCCGGGTTCACCATGCTCGTCACGATGAAGTACGAGGCGACGGCGACGACGAACGCGTTGAGCTGCCGCCGCGCCCACCCCGCGCCCTCCAGCCGCTTGAGGGTCTCGTCCCGGGCGAACTTCATGTGCCGGGACTCCTCCACCACATGGATGTTGTTGATGGTGCGGACGAACGGCACCACCCGCTCGTCGCGCATCCAGTCCCGCTGCATCACGTCGAGGACTTCCTCGGCGACCAGGATCGCCGCGTACGCCGCCTCGCCGAACGCCAGTGTCTTGAACGCCCGGCCCAGCTCCATCACCGCGCGGCGGGGACGGTAGTGGGGCGCGCCGAGCTTCTGCGCACCGCGCGCGAACATGATCGAGTGGCGGCACTCCTCGGCTATCTCGGTCAGCGCCCACTGGAACTCCGCGCCCGCCGGGTTCTTCATGTAGATGTCGCGCAGCACCATCTGCTGGAGGATCATCTCGAACCAGATCCCGGTACTGGCGACCGATGCCGCCTCCTGGCGGGTCAGCTCCTTGCGCTGGCTCTCGGTCAACTCGCCCCAGTAGGAGGTGCCGTAGAGGCTGCTCCACTCCGGGCTCGCGCCGTGGAACTCCTTGTCCAGCGGCGTCTCCCAGTCCACCTCGGTGGCCGGGTCGTACGCCAGCTGCGCGGCCGAGTCGAGCAGCCGCCGCGCGACGTCGTCACCCTCGGGACTTGCCTGGACCTTCGACGGAACGGTGCTGCCGGCCATGCTGCGGCTCCTTGGGTCGAGTGCGGTGATCCTTGATCGTGGTGAGTGCGTACGTCGACAGCCGTGCTGTTACGGGCTGTACGGAGTCGGGGCGCGACGGCCCGCACCGCCACCCGAGCACTCCACCCGCTTGTTAGACGCAAGGTATAACAAGGATCCCGGGCCGCCTACCCCCCGGTAGAAATCGGTACGGACGCTCACCGCATCTCCTTGCCCACACGGCAGTTCGGCACTACACCTCCCCCCAGGCGACCGGCAGGGAGACCACTCCGTAGACACTGGAGCGCTCGCGCAACGGCACCTCCCCCGACGGGACCGCGAGGCGCAGGGCGGGAAAGCGGGCGAGGAGCGCCGGGAGCGCGACGGTCATCTCGACCCGGGCGAGCTGCTGGCCGAGGCACTGGTGGGGGCCGTGGCCGAAGGAGAGATGCCCGGTGGCCCGGCGGCGGATGTCGAGCCGGTCGGGCTCGGGGAACCTGTCCGGGTCACGGTTGGCGGCCTGCACGGAGACGGTCACCGTCTCCCCCGCCCTGATCAGCTCGCCCTCCACCTCGACGTCCTCCAGCGCCGACCGCAGCAGCGGATCGGCCACGCTGAGGTAGCGCAGCAGCTCCTCCGCGGCGGGACCCGCGAGATCCGGGTCGGCGCGCAGGGCCTCCAGCTGGGCGGGGTGGGACAGCAGGGCGAAGGCGCCGAGGCCGAGCATGTTCGCCGTGGTGTCGAGCCCGGCGGCGAGGAGCAGCCCGCCGATCCCGGCCAGCTCCTCGTCGGAGAGGCCGGAGACGGCGGACCCGGAGGCGTCCGGGCCGGGGGCGGCGAGGTCGCTGAGCAGGTCGTCGGTGGGCTCGGCCCTTTTGACGAGGACGAGTTCACCGACGTACCGGAGCAGCCCCGCATAGGCCTCGCCCCGGACCGCCGCGTCGGCCGCCTGGTCGAAGATGACCTCGACCAGCCCCAGAAAGCGTCCCCGGTCGGCGTAGGGGACGCCGAGCAGCTCGCAGATCACCAGCGTGGGCACGGGCCGGGCGAAGGCCTCCACCAGGTCGGCGGTGGACCCGGCCTGCTCCATGGCGTCCAAGCAGTCCGCCGTGAACCGCTCGATGCGATGGGTCAGTTGGCGCATCCTGCGCACGGTGAACCGGCCCGCGAGGAGTCGGCGGTAGCGGGTGTGCTCCGGGGCGTCGAGGCCGGTGATGTCCCCGACGGGCGCCGGCGGCAGCTCGCCCGGCGCGCCCTCCATCGGCATCGGCAGGTGCAGGAGTTCGTAGCGGGAGCTGAATCGCGGATCGGCGAGCACCGCGCGGGCGGCCGCGTGCCCGGTGACCAGCCGGCCCACGTGCCCGTCGGCGTAGCGCAGGCGGCGGACCGGCCGGTCGCTCAGGGCGGTGAGAGCGGGGGGCGGATCGAAGGGGCAGCCGGTGTGCCGGTCGGTGGGCAGGACGGGCGGCTCGTCGGCGGTGACGGAGTCGGTTTCGGTGTCGATGTCGATGTCGGTGTCGGTGTCCGGGTCGTACGCCATGGAGTTCTCCCGAGGTGGTGGACGGAGGAGCCGGGCGGGGAGCCGAGCAAAGGAGCAGGACAGGGGAGCTGGGGAGCCGGGCAGAGGAAGCGGCTACCGGGGGTCCTGGCCGAACTTCGACGTCGACCAGAGGTAGCCGAGGACCACGAGACCGACACTCCAGCCGACGGCCAGCCAGCCGTTGTGGCCGATCTCGCTGCCGAGCAGCAGGCCGCGCAGGGTCTCGATGGCCGGGGTGAACGGCTGGTACTCGGCGATCGGCTGGAACCAGCCCGGCATCGTCTCCACCGGGATGAAGGCGCTGGACAGCATCGGGAGCAGGACCATCGGCAGGGCGTTGTTGCTGGCCGCCTCGGCGTTCGGGCTGATCAGGCCCATCCCCACGGCGACCCAGGTGAGGGCGGCGGAGAAGAGCACGAGCAGCCCGAACGCCGCCAGCCACTCCAGGAGCGTGGCGTCCGTGGACCGGAAGCCGATGGCCACGGCGACCGCGCCGACCAGGAGCACGCTCAGCACGCTCTGCAGCACGCTGCCGACGACATGTCCGACGAGCACGGAGCCGCGGTGGATCGCCATGGTGCGGAAACGGGCGATGACGCCCTCGGTCATGTCGTTGGAGACGGACACCGCGGTCCCGACCACCGTGGAGCCGATCGTCAGCATCAGCAGGCCCGGAACAATGTAAGCGATGTACGCGGAGCGGTCGGCCCCCGCGCCGCCGATGCCCGCGCTCATCACATCGCCGAAGATGTAGACGAAAAGCAGCAGGAGCATGACAGGCGTGAGGAGCAGGTTCAGCGTGAGGGACGGGTAGCGCCGGGCGTGCAGCAGATTGCGGCGCAGCATCGTGGACGAGTCGCGGACGGCGAGGGAGAGGGAGCTCATCGGACAGCCTCCTTCGGCTGGTCGTTCCGGCCGGGTGCGCCCGAGCCGGTGAGGGCGAAGAACACGTCATCGAGGTCGGGGGTGTGCACGGTCAGCTCGTCGGCCTCGATGCCGGACGAGTCCAGCCAGTCGAGGAGGGAGCGCAGTTCGCGCTGGCTGCCGTCGCTGGGGATGCGGAGCGACAGGGCCTCCTCGTCGCGGCTGACTTCGCGCAGGGCGGAGGCGGCGGACCGGTAGGCGTCCGGGTCGGTGAAACGGAGCCGGACGTGCCCGCCCGGAACGATCCGCTTCAGCTCTTCGGCCGTGCCCTCGGCGGCGATCTTCCCGTCGTTGAGCACGGCGATACGGTCGGCCAGCTCGTCGGCCTCCTCCAGGTACTGGGTGGTGAGGAAGACGGTGACACCGCCGGCGACCAGCTCGCGGATGATCCCCCACATCGTGTGCCGCGAACGCGGGTCCAGACCCGTGGTCGGCTCGTCGAGGAAGATGATCCGCGGGGAGCCGACCAGCGTCATGGCGATGTCCAGGCGGCGCTTCATCCCGCCGGAGTAGCCCGCGGCAGGCTTCCTGGCCGCCTCCACGAGGTCGAAGCGCTCCAGCAGTTCGGCGGCGACGCGGCGGCCCTCGCGCCTGGGCAGGTGGTGCAGGTCGGCCATGAGGAGCATGTTCTCCTCGCCGGTGATCAGCCCGTCGACGGCGGAGAACTGCCCGGTGACGCCGATCGCGGCGCGGATCGCCTGCGCTTCGGTGGCGAGGTCGTGGCCGCCGACACGGATCTCGCCGGAGCTGGCGCCGGGGGAGACGAGAGTGGACAGGATCTTCACGGCGGTGGTCTTGCCCGCGCCGTTGGGGCCGAGCAGGGAGAAGACGGTGCCCTGCGGCACGGACAGGTCGATGCCGTCGAGCACGAGCTTGTCGCCGTAGGACTTGCGCAGTCCGGTGGCGGTGATCGCCTGCGTCGCGGCCTGGGCGGCGCGCGGCGCGGGGGCCCGGGTGACAGTCATGCTGGTTCCCTTTCGCAAGAGGTGAGTCGGGCAGGGTCGGGGTGGTGCTTGGGCTGTGCTTGGGCTGCGCTGGGCGGCACTTGGGGCGGTCCGCGCTTGGGCCGGGCAGTGCTGGGCCGGGGTGCGCCCGGCGCGCCGGGACGGGCCCGGAGGGCTCCGGAGCGCGGTCAGGCGCGGCGGACGATGATGTCGCCGGCTGTGCGGGGCACGGTCAGGCGCGGCGCACAATGGCGCCTCCGGCTGCGGGGCGAGGTCAGGCGCGGCGGACGATGATGTCGCCGGCCCCGCTCCGGGCGTGCACCTCGACGGTCTCGTCGGAGCCCTCGGGTCCTGCGGCGGCGCCGAGCGCGTTGCGTACGGTGCCGAACTTGGGGTTCAGGTCGAGCCAGGCGGCGGTGCCCTCGTGGATGCCGACTTCGAGGTCGCCGACGGAGGTGCGGAGCGCGATGCGGCCGCGGACCACGTCGCCGACCCGGATGCGGCCGTTGGAGGAGGTCGCCTCGACCCCGGCATGGGCGACGCCGACCTCGATCCGGCCGTTGGCGGCCTTCGCGACGACGTCGCCGTGCGCGACGCCCACGGAGATGTCGCCGTTGGCCGCGTTGACCTTCAGCTCTCCGCCGACCTCGTCGATCTCGGTCACGCCGTTGCCGTTCTTGACGGCCGCCGCCCCGGCGACCGCCCCGATCACGACCCGGCCGGAGCCGGTGACCTCGGCGTTCCCGGTGGAGCGTTCCAGGCGGATGTCGCCGTGGTCGGTCCTGAGTTCGACGCCAGCCGCCTCGTCGACCTCGACGTCGCCGAGCGAGGTCTTCAGCCGCACCTCGCCGAGAGGCCCTTCGCAGAAGAAGCCGCCGAGGGCGGAGGTACCGCGCACATCGGACCCGGCGGGCAGTTCGATGCTCACGAGTACGGTGCCCGGCTTGCCGAACAGGGACCTCTTCTTCGGGGTCTTGACGGTGAGGCGACCGCCCGAGCAGGAGACCTGGGTCTGCCGCACGGCGCGTACGTCGTCCTCGTCCGACTCGCTGCCCGGCAGCACCTCGACGACCGTGTCGGCGCGCTTGCCGGCGGTGATACGGGCGGTGCCGGCGTCCAGCTCGACGACGGCGGAGATCGGCTCAGGAGTATCGAAAGAAGGCATGGCTGTCCCGTCCTCTTGGCTCGGTGAGTTGATGAGTGATCAGTGATGAGCGATCGGTTACGTCGGCCGGATCGGCGATCCGCCGGTGAAGTGAAGCCCGAACGTCCGGTTGCTAGCGGACCCAGCCGGTGAAACCGCCGCGGCTGCCCGAGTCCTTGCCCCGGCCCGGTACGCTCGCGCGCCCCCCGCCGTCGAGGGCGACGGACACGGCCCGCACGAGCCAGGCGTTGACCGACAGCCCCTCCGCCGCCGCGGCGCTCTCGGCCCTCCCCTTGAGGTGGGCCGGCAGACGGAGGTTGATGCGCACCATGGCCCCGTCGTCGGCCTCCGCCGACGGGGCGGCCACGACGGGAGCCGCGACCGACTCCTGCGCCTCCCGCACCGGCTCGGGCGCCGGCGGCGGCGTCACCACGAACTCGGGATCGAGCCCCCGCAGCCGCACGTCGACCGAACCGGGAGCCAGCTCCCGGGTGACGTCGCTCATCGCCGCGGAGAGCACGTTGAGCAGGGTCAGCCGGGCCGCGGACTCAAGGGGAGCACTGAGCCGCTCGGCGAGGGCACGGGCTTCGTCGCCGCTGGCATCCGCGGCGACGGCGAGTTCCCGCCGGAGATGGTCGACGTAGGGGGTGAGGTCCATGACGCCATCATGGCACACACATGGCACCATGTCGAGCCATCGTGGCGCAGCGCCCACAAAAACCAATTTGACCTGGGGTTTCTCAACCAGAGGCACGACAACGGCACCGCAGGAGCGCTTCTGATAGCCCAAGATGGCACCACTGCGACACCATGTGGCACCACACGGCCCACCGGTGGCTCCGCGTGGCACACGCGCCCCCGCCCCCGAACCCGGAGGTACTGACGGCAAGGACGGCAAGGACCGCACACAACGCCAGGCCCGCCACACGCCCACCCGGCCGTCGGCCCCATCACCACCCCGGACACCAGAAAACCCCAGGTCACGATCGTGTGACCTGGGGTTTCTCCGAGCCCCCTGTCGGATTCGAACCGACGACCTACGCATTACAAGTGCGTTGCTCTGGCCAGCTGAGCTAAGGAGGCGTGCCGGAGCAGTCTAACCAACCCCGCGCCCCGCCCGTCCGCGATTTCCGTGTGCCTCGGACTACTGACAGATCAGTAAACGCCAGGTAGCGTCACGGCAGGTTCGCGCAAGTGGACCAGACCACTCCCTACTCGGATCGTCCGGCACGTTCCTGCCGGTTGAGGAGAAGATTCAGCATGGCCAGTGTCACGTTCGACAAGGCGTCCCGCGTCTACCCCGGCTCCACGAAGCCGGCCGTGGACCAGCTCGAGATCGACATCGAGGATGGCGAGTTCCTCGTCCTCGTCGGTCCCTCCGGTTGTGGCAAGTCGACCTCCCTGCGCATGCTCGCGGGTCTTGAGGACGTCAACGGCGGCTCGATCCGCATCGGTGACCGCGACGTCACGCACCTGCCGCCGAAGGACCGGGACATCGCCATGGTGTTCCAGAACTACGCGCTCTACCCGCACATGTCCGTCGCGGACAACATGGGCTTCGCGCTCAAGATCGCCGGTGTGAACAAGACCGAGATCCGGGCGAAGGTCGAAGAGGCCGCCAAGATGCTGGACCTCACCGAGTACCTGGACCGCAAGCCGAAGGCGCTCTCCGGTGGTCAGCGTCAGCGTGTGGCGATGGGCCGGGCCATCGTGCGGGAGCCGCAGGTCTTCCTCATGGACGAGCCGCTGTCGAACCTCGACGCCAAGCTCCGCGTCTCCACCCGTACGCAGATCGCCTCGCTGCAGCGCCGCCTCGGCATCACCACCGTGTACGTGACCCACGACCAGGTCGAGGCCCTCACCATGGGCGACCGGGTCGCGGTGCTGAAGGACGGGCTGCTCCAGCAGGTCGACTCGCCGCGCAACATGTACGACCGCCCCGCGAACCTCTTCGTCGCCGGCTTCATCGGCTCGCCCGCGATGAACCTCGTCGAGGTCCCGATCACCGACGGCGGCGTGAAGTTCGGCAACAGCGTCGTCCCGGTCTCCCGCGAGGCGCTCTCCGCCGCCGCGGACCGCGGTGACACCACCGTCACGGTCGGCATCCGCCCCGAGCACTTCGACATCGTCGAGCACGGCGGCGCCGCCGCGAAGTCGCTGACCAAGGACGCCTCGGACGCGCCGGCCGGTCTCGCCGTCTCCGTCAACGTCGTCGAGGAGCTCGGCGCCGACGGCTTCGTCTACGGGGCCGCGCAGGTCGGCGGCGAGCACAAGGACCTGGTCGTCCGCGTCGGCGGCCGCGCCGTCCCGGAGAAGGGCACCGAGCTGCACGTCGTCCCGCGCCCGGACGAGCTGCACGTCTTCGCGACCTCCACCGGCGAGCGTCTCACCAACTGACCCGCCTCCAGCCGTACGCACGGCCCCGCTCCGCCCGGCAACGCCCGGCGGAGCGGGGCCGTTTGCGTGGTCCCGGCGGGTTTGGGTTTCGGTGCCGGGTGGCGTCAAATACCCCGGCACACAGGGCATTTCACCCCCGACCGTCAACCGCGTATTCGAAAGGGCGCGTCGAACCATCCCCCGCGAGGGTGACGAATTGTCGCCAAGTCATCACCGGCCGCTACGCTCGCTGCGTGACCCACACCGCGCGCCGCATCGGCCGATCCCTCGCTCTCGTCCTGCCCGTCGTCATGGTTCTGTCCGGGACCCTCGCGGTCACCAGCGTTCCGTGGGCGGCGTCGGACAACGACTCCAAGCTGCTGGCCGCCTCCTCGGAGACCGTGTCCAAGCCCGCGAAGCCGCACGCCCCGCAGGACGTCCTGCGCGAGAAGCTGCTCGTGGAACTCCAGGAGAAGGACCCGGGCACCGCGCTCACGGGTCTGCAGCGCGCCGTCGAGCAGCGCCCGTCGCTCGCCCGCCACTGCATGTCGATCGCGAAGGCGCTCGGCAAGGCGGCCGTCGAGCAGTACGGCCCGACCCGTGCGCACCGCTTCTCCCGGCCCGTCTGCGACACCTCGTTCGCCTCCGGCGTCGCGCAGTTCAGCTGAGTCCGGGAGGCGGTCGCGCCGAGCGCCGCCTTCCGTCCGCGGGCACCGCATATCGTGCCTGCCATGCATACGTATCCGACGCAGGCCGTGATTCTTGCCGGTGGCCAGGGGTCGCGGCTGCGGCCGTACACCGACGACCGCCCCAAGCCGATGGTCGAGATCCCCGGGACCGGGACTCCGATCATCGGCCATCAGCTGTCCTGGCTGGCCGCAGAGGGAGTCACCGACGCCGTCGTCTCCTGCGGGCATCTCGCCGAGGTGCTCCAGGAGTGGCTGGAGGAAGCCGTCCTGCCGCTCCGGGTCACCACCGTCGTGGAGACCGAGCCGCTGGGGCGCGGCGGCGGGCTGAAGTACGCGGCCGGGCGGCTGCCCGATCCGGAGCAGCCCTGGTACGCCACCAACGGTGACATCTGGACGCGTTTCTCCCTGCGGGAGATGGCCGCCTTCCACGCGGAGCGCGACGCCACCGCCACGCTGGCCCTCGCCCGTCCGCGCATCCCGTGGGGTGCGGTGGAGACGGACGCGTTCGGGCACATCACCGACTTCATCGAGTCGCCGCCCTCGCCGTATCTGATCAACGCCGGGGTGTACGTGTTCTCCCCCGCGTTCACGAAGCTCCTGCCGGACCGGGGCGACCATGAGCGGACCACCTTCCCGCGGCTTGCCCGTGAGCGCCGGCTGGCCGGCTATCCGCTGCCGAACGGGGCGTACTGGCGGGCCATCGACACCGCGAAGGACCTGACCGAGGCGGCCCGCGAGCTCGGCTCCCACTCCGCCTGACCGTCACCCGCGGGCGCGAAGAAGGGCGGCGCCCACCGGTTGTTCCGGTCCGGGCGGGCGCCGCCCTTCGTGCCGTCGGTCGTACGGGTCAGCCGAGGAGGCCGCCGATCGGGTTCCGGCCGCCGCCGCCACCGCCCGAGGTCGATCCCTCGCCGCCGGAGGAGGCCGAGCCGCCGGTGGGGGCCGGTTCGCCGCCGCCCGTGGAGGCGTCGCCGCCGGTGGAGCCGGACGAGGCGGGTCCGGCGCTGGTGGCGGCCGGGGGCTGCTGCGGGGTGGTCTGCTGCGGGGGCGCCTGGTTGGTGCCCTGGGTCTGGCTGGGCTGGGTGCTGCCGGAGCCGGTGCTCTGGCCGCCGCCCGTGTCGCGGGTCGCGCCGGGGCTGGCCTGGCCGCCCTCGGGTGCGGTGGCCGCGCCGGAGCTGGTGGGTTCGGGCTGCCGCTGCTGCTCCGGTGTACGGGAGGCCTGGCGCTCGCCGGTGGACTCCTGGGGGAGCGGCATGCCGGGGAGCCGGTTGGTGGGGTTGTCGTTGCGCCCGGGGACGGTGACGACCTCGGTGGAGCGGACCGCGCCGCCGAGGATGGAGCCGACGAGCAGGGTGAGGCCGACGACGACGGTCGCGACGACGGTGCCGCGGCGCAGGACGCGTCGGCGCAGGTCCCAGAGCTCGGAGCGCGGGCCGAGCTTGCGCCAGGCTTCCCCGGCGAGCCGGCCGTCGACGGAGTAGACCGGGGCGCCCGCGATGATCAGCGGGCTCCAGGCGGCCAGCAGGATGATGTCGGGTGCGTCGTAGACGGCGACCGTGCGCCAGCTGACCGTGACCAGCAGCGCGGCGGAGAGCAGTGCGCCGAAGGCGGCGGCGACCCGCTGCCAGAGGCCGAGGACCGTGAGGACCCCGACGACGACCTGGAGGAAGGCGACGGTCAGTCCGGCGCCGACCGGGTGGGAGAGGGCGAAGTCGCGCAGCGGCTCGGCCACCGCCCACGGGTGGAGGGAGGTCAGCCACTTCATCATCGAGCCGCGCTCGCCGCCGTCGAAGTAGACGGGGTCGCACAGCTTGCCCATGCCGGCGTAGATGGAGATGAAGCCGAGGAGGACCCGCATGGGCAGCAGGACGACGCCCAGGTTCATCCGGTGGCCGGGGTAGTAGGCGTGCCGGACGGGGTCGCCGGTGCCGCGCCGGGGGCGGGAGTCGGCGGCCTCGGCGGAGTCCGGGGCGTCGTCGTAGTCGTCGTCGCCGGGGCCGTCGGGCCCGTCGAGCGGGTCGTCGTACGCGCCGACGGCCTGCCGCATGGGCGGCAGCAGCGGGCCGGTGCGTCCCGGCCGGTGGGGGGCGGTCAGTACGGGGTTGGGCTGCGTCTCCTCCAGGAGCGGGATGACCTGCGTCGCGCCCGCTTCGTGCCCGTGCCCGCCCCCGGAGGCCCCGAGTACGCCGGGTCCGGCGTCGAGGTGTCCGGCGGTGGAGTTGCGCACGGCCTGGAGGAGGCCCGTCGCGCCGGGGTCGCCGGGGGCGGACTTGCCGCTCCAGACGACGGGCGCCCGCCTGCGGCCGCCGCCGGCGCCGCTCATGGCGGGGATGCGGGCCGTTTCCGCGGGGGCACCGCGCAGCCGTGCGCGCTGGCCCGGGGCGAGCTGCACCCGGAAGCTGGCGTGGTTGACGATGACCTGCGCGGGGTCGCTGTCCACCTTGGTCATGCTCAGGGCGGGTTGCTCGTCGAACCGAGGCGTTCTGGTGTCCACACTCATCTAACCGAGTGATGTGTGTTTAGGACACTGCCTTGACCGCACCGAATGTGTCCGAGACCCGTCAAGATCAGGCCAAACTCGGGCATCCTGGACGGGTGTTCGGCGTTCGCGCGTCAACTCGCCCGGCGGACGAGCCGGTTGCCGCGCGAACGCCGCACCCGTGGGGCCAGGACCTATCCGCGGCGGCGCGCCACCTCGTACATCACGATGCCCGCCGCCACACCGGCGTTGAGCGACTCCGCGCCGCCCGGCATCGAGATCCGCACCCGGTAGTCGCAGGTCTCGCCGACGAGGCGGCCGAGCCCCTTGCCCTCGCTGCCGATGACGATGACGACCGGGCCCGCCAGCTCCTCCAGGTCCTCCACCGTGTGCTCGCCGTCGGCGGCCAGGCCGACGACCGTGAGGCCCGCCTTCTGGTAGCCCTCCAGGGCGCGGGTGAGGTTGGTGACCCGGGAGACGGGCGTGCGGGCCGCCGTGCCGGCCGAGGACTTCCAGGCGCCCGCGGTCATGCCGGCCGCGCGGCGCTCGGGGACGACCACGCCGTGGCCGCCGAACGCGGAGACCGAGCGGACGATGGCGCCGAGGTTGCGCGGGTCGGTCACCCCGTCGAGGGCGACGATCAGCGGGTCCTCGTTGTTGTCGTACGCGGCGGCGGTGAGGTCCTCCGGGTGCGCGTACTCGTACGGCGGGACCTGGAGGACGAGGCCCTGGTGGTTCAGGCCGTTCGTCATCCGGTCCAGCTCGGGGCGCGGGGCCTCCATCAGGTTGATGTTGCCGCGCTCGCCCGCGAGCTTGAGGGCGTCGCGGACGCGCTCGTCGTTGTCGATGTACTGCTGGACGTACAGGGTGGTCGCGGGCACGCCGTCGCGCAGGGCCTCGTAGACCGGGTTGCGGCCGACGACCATCTCCGAGGTGCCCTTGACGCCGCCGCGCCGGGGCGCGGGGCGGCGGGCCGCGGCCTGCTTGGCCTGGGCCCCGGCGATCCGGTTCTTCTTGTGTCCCTTACGGGCGGAGGCGGGCGGCGTCGGTCCCTTGCCTTCGAGACCACGGCGTCGCTGGCCACCGCTGCCGACCTGCATGCCCTTCTTGTTGGACGTGCGGCGGTTCCTGCGTTGGCTGTTCCCGGCCATGATCTACCTGTTTCGTTGCTTTCAGACGTACGTACGTATAAGGAAAGTGTGCCGCCCGGATCGCCGGGCGGCACAATCTCACTGCTCGGAGCGGGTGCTCAGCGCGGTCCCAGCGTCCACCGGGGGCCGGTGGGGCTGTCCTCGATGACGAGGCCGGACTGGTTGAGCTGGTCGCGGATGGCGTCGGCGGCGGCCCAGTCCTTACGGGCGCGTGCCGACTGCCGCTGGTCGAGGACGAGGCGGACAAGGGTGTCGACGACGCCGTGCAGGTCCTCGCCCCGGTCGCCCTCCCCCGCCCACTGCGGGTCGAGCGGGTCGAGGCCGAGGACGCCGAGCATGGCCCGGACCTCGGCGAGGCGGGCGACGGCGGCTTCCTTGTCGTCGGCGGCCAGCGCGCTGTTGCCCTGGCGGACGGCGGTGTGGATGATCGCCAGCGCCTGCGGCACGCCCAGGTCCTCGTCCATCGCCTCGGCGAAGGCGGGCGGCACCTCGGCGGCGGGGGGAACGGTCTCCCCGGCCTTCTCGGTGACGCGCTGGACGAAGCCCTCGATCCGCGCGAACGCGGACTCGGCCTCGCGCAGGGCCTCCTCGCTGTACTCGATCATCGACCGGTAGTGCGGGGTGCCGAGGTAGTAGCGCAGGACGATCGGGCGCCAGTGCTTGACCATCTCGCTGACGAGGACGGAGTTGCCCAGCGACTTCGACATCTTCTCGCCGGACAGGGTGACCCAGCCGTTGTGCACCCAGTACTTCGCGAACGCGTCGCCGTAGGCCTTGGCCTGGGCGATCTCGTTCTCGTGGTGCGGGAAGATCAGGTCGATGCCGCCGCCGTGGATGTCGAAGGCGGAGCCCAGGTACTTGTGGGCCATCGCGGAGCACTCCAGGTGCCAGCCGGGCCGGCCGCGGCCCCAGGGGGTCTCCCAGCTGGGCTCGCCCGGCTTCACGGCCTTCCACATGGCGAAGTCGCGCTGGTCGCGCTTGCCGGTCTCGCCCTCGCCGGACGGCTGGCGCAGATCGTCGAGCTCCTGGTTGGAGAGCTCCAGATAGCTGGGCAGGGAGCGCACGTCGAAGTAGACGTTGCCGTCGGCCTCGTAGGCGTGACCGCTCTCGATCAGGCCGCGCATCATCTCGATCATCTCGGGAACGTGGCCGGTGGCGCGGGGCTCGTAGGTGGGCGGCAGGCAGCCGAGCACGTCGTAGCCGTCGTTGAACGCGCGCTCGTTCTCGTAGCCGATCGACCACCAGGGGCGGCCCTGTTCGGCGGACTTCGCGATGATCTTGTCGTCGATGTCGGTGACGTTCCGGATGAACGTGACGTCGTAGCCGCGGTACGTGAACCAGCGGCGCATGATGTCGAAGTTCAGGCCTGAGCGGATGTGGCCGATGTGCGGTGCTGCCTGGACAGTGGCGCCACAGAGGTAGATCGAGACACAGCCCGCGGTGAGCGGGACGAAGTCACGGATCTGCCGGGCGTTGGTGTCGTGCAGGCGAATAGTCACGCCTCAAGGGTAGTAGGCCGACACCAGTGCCCCGCGACCCTTGGGGATCGCGGGGACAACTTTCTGGTACCGGGATGGCCCGGACCGGTCCGGAGAGCGTTTTCCGGGGTGCGCGAGAAGCCTTCCGGGGGCTCAGATGCTGCCGACGACCTTGCGCGGCGAGACCCGGACGACCACGCGGGGGTCGTCGGCGCCGGAGTTCGGGTTGAACTCCGCGTACGGCTTGCCGGTGTACTTCACCGAGAGCTCGTCGATCAGCTCCTGCCCGCCGTCCGTCGTCAGCGTCGCCTCGCCGCGGATCTCTGCGTAGCTGTACGGGGCGTCGAAGGGCTGGACGACGACGGTGACGCGCGGGTCGCGGCGGAGGTTCTTCTCCTTGCGGCGGCCGACGGTGGTGGAGATGAGGACGTCGTCGCCGTCGCGCTTGACCCAGACCGGGGAGACCTGGGGGCTCCCGTCGGGCTGGATGGTGGCGATGTTGACGAACACGGGGGTGTCGAGCAGGTTCTTGAGCTCGGTGGAGAGTTCGGCGGTCATGCGTACGGCCTCCTGTGCGCTACGGGTCCTTCGGTGCGGGGGCGTTCGGTGCGGGCCGGATTCCTGCGGAACCGGTCCCGTCGTCCGGTGCGTCCCCTGCTGCTCCTACCCGGCAACCGCGCGCACCCCCGGTTCCTTCCCGCCGCGTCCCGCCGGAAGGGTGAACGCCAGCGCGGCCCCGGCCAGCGGGACCGCCGCCAGTACCGCCCACCGCAGGGGCGCGGGCGCGTCGAGCAGGGCGCCGGTCGCCGCGCTCCCGCCGAGGACGGCGATCCCGGACACGGAGGACAGCGCCCCGGTGGCAAGACCGAGCTGCCGGTCCTCGACCAGGTCCGGCACCAGGCCCCGGGCGGCGGGGACCAGCAGCATCTGGCCCAGGGTCAGCAGGACGACGAGTGCGGCGCCGGGCAGCAGACCGCCGGGTCCGCCGGGCGTGAGCGGTACGGCGGCGAACCCGGCGGCCACGACCGCGAGGCCGGAGACCAGCGCGGCGCGCGGGGCGATCCGGCGGGCGGACCAGCGGGTCAGCGGCACCTGGGCGACGACGACGAGCAGCGAGGACAGTGCGAAGAGCCAGCCGAGCGCGGCCTGGGACCCGGTGGCCCGCTCCACCTCGACGGGCAGCGAGAGGTAGAGCTGGTTGTAGGCGACGAGGTAGGTGGAGTACGCGAGGCAGAGCAGCAGGAACGCCCGGTTGGTGAACACCGCCCGCCAGGACGACCGCCCCGGTTGGGCCGTACGGGTGACGGCGGCCGGGGTCCGTCGCCCGTCGCGTACGCCGTCGGCTTCCGGGTCCCGGTCCCGTACGCGGTCGGCGCGCGGCATCAGGCGGGCGTGCCCGGCCAGTACGCCGACGAAGACGAGGGCCCCGGCGAGGCAGGCGGCCCGGAAGCCGCCGCCGAGCAGCAGGAGCAGGGAGCCGAGGAGCGGCCCGAGGAACGCCCCGGCCTGTCCGGCGGCGGAGAACAGGGCGAGGACGTGGGCGCGCGGGTTGCCGGTGTCGCGTTCGTGCCGGACGGCCTCGCGGGCGGCCTCGGACTCGACGGCCGGGGAGAAGAGCGCGGCGGCGAAGCCGATGAGGAGGACGGCGGCGATGACGGTGGCCGTCGACCCGGCGAAGGCGAGCCAGCCGAACCCGGCGATCCGCAGGACGCAGCCCGCCAGCACGACGGGCCGGGGGCCGTACCGGTCGGTGAGGGCGCCGCCGACGACGAACAGGCCCTGCTGGCTGAAGGTACGCAGCCCGAGGACGAGCCCGACGAGCCAGCCCGCCATGCCGAGGCCGCTGCCGAGGTGGGTGGCCAGGTAGGGCAGGACGGCGTAGAAGCCGATGTTGAAGGCGAACTGGGTGGCGGTCAGGAGCCGGAGGTAGGGGGTGGGCGCGCTCACGAGCAGGGGGCGGCGGCGCGCCTCGGCGGGGGCGCGCGGTGGTGAGGTCACGGGGCGCTCCTTCGTGCGGGAGCGGGCGCGGGAGCGGGCGTGTGCACGGGCGCGGGCGGCTCGGGCGTAGGCGCGGTCGGCACGGGCGTAGGTGCGGGCGGTGCGGGCGTAGGTGCGGGCGTGCGCGCAGTCGGCGCGGGCGACGCGGGCGTAGGTGCGGTCGGCACGGGAGCGGGAGGCTCGGGCGTAGGTGCGGTCGGCATGGGCGCGGGCGGCGCGGGCGACTCGGGCGCGGGCCCGTTCACTTCAGGCCTTTCAGGCCCGCCGGAGTGCGCCCGCGCACCGCCGCCGAGGTGAGGACGGCCAGCGCGCCGAGGGCGGCGAGCGCTGCGGCGGGGGCGAGGACGGCCCAGGGGGCTCGTTCCGCGTACGGCATGTTCTCCGACAGCATCCGGCCCCACTCCGGCGCGGGCGCCTGGGTGCCGAGGCCGAGGAAGCCCAGGGAGGCGAGGGCCAGCGCGATGGCGGGGACGCGGAGGAGGGCGTGGCGCACCACCGGCGGCAGGACCCCGGGCAGGATGTGGCGGCGCAGCAGGTGGGCCCGGTCCGCGCCGAGGGCGACGGCGGCGGCGAGGTGCGGGGCCGCCTTCTCCTGGGCGTGCAGGGCGGCGGTGTGGGCGGCGAGCGGGGCCCACCCGACGGCGGCCACGGCGGCGGCCGCGCCCCAGGGGCCGGGTCCGGCGATGCCCGCGACGACGAGGCCGGCGAGGACGGCGGGGAGCGCGTTCGCGGTCTCGGTGAGCGCCCCGGCGCGCAACGCTCCGAGGAGCAGCCCGAGCACCAGGGTGACGGCCCCGACCGCGACGGCGGCCAGGGCGGTGCGGGCGGCTCCGTGGCCGAGGCGGGCGAGGACGTCGCGGCCGAGGTTGTCGGTGCCGAAGGGGTGCGCGGCGGAGGGGCCCGCGAGGCGGGCGGCGGTGTCGACGTGGAGGGGGTCGCGCAGGAGGCCCACGACGGTGACGGCGACCAGCAGGCCGCCGAGGAGGAGGGCGGCGACGGTGAGCGCGCGGCGGCCGGGGAGCCGGGGCGCGACGAGCGCGGGCAGCGCTCGGTCGGTGAGGGCCGGGCCGAGCAGCACGCGGACGGCGAGCCGGGAGGCCAGCCCCGCGGCCACCCCGAGGAGCAGCAGCACCAGCACAGCGGCCTGGAGGACGGGCAGGTCCTGGGCGAGGGCGGCGGCCAGGGCCGTACCGCCGAGGCCGGGGATCGCGAACAGCGTCTCGACGGCGACCGCCCCGCCGGTCAGCCCGACCGCGACCAGGCCGAGCTGGGGCAGCAGGCCCGGGAGCGTACGACGCAGGGCGTGGCGGGCGACGGTCCGGCCCGGCATGCCGCTCGCGACGGCGGCCCGGGCCCAGGGTTCGGCGAACGCGCCGGGCAGGGCGTCGTCCAGGAGCCGGCCGAGCAGGGCCCCGGCCGGTACGCCCATGGCGAGCGCGGGCAGCACGAGCTGGCCGGGGGCGCCCCAGCCCAGCGCGGGGAACCACCCGAGGTGCACGGCGAACACGGTGGCCAGCACGGCGGCGAGCAGGAACTCCGGGAGCGCGGCGAGCACCGCCGCGCCCACTCCGGCGCGCACACGGACGATCCGGCGCGCGGCCCCGCGCCGGAGGGTGGCCGCACTCAGGGCGAGGGCGAGCAGGACGGCGACGGCGAGCGAGACGCCCATCAGGGTGAGGGAGTTGCCGAGGGCGGCGGTGACGTCCGGGCCGACGGGCTGTCCGGAGACCCAGGACTCCCCCAGGTCGCCCCGGAACAGTCCGCCGAGCCAGCCGCCCAGCACGTGCGGCGGCCCGCCGTCGAGCCCGGTCTCGGCACGGATCGCGGCGAGGGTCTCGGGGGTGGGGGCACGGTCGGCGTACCGGGCGTGCAGGATCGTGCGGGCCGGGTCGGTCCGGGTCAGCCAGGGCAGCAGCCCGATCACCGCGACGACGGCGAGGAGGGTGCCGAGCCGTCCGGCGAGGTACTTCACGCGGTCACCCGATGCGGGTGTCGGCGGTGATGAGGGTGCGCTCCATCGGGTCGAGGGCGACGCCCTGGACGCGGGTCTCGTCGTAGCCCTGCACGAAGCGTTCGTGGACGAGCGGGACGAGGGCGTCGGAGCCGAGGATCGCGGCCTCGGCGGTCATCTCGGCCCGGTGGCGGGCGTCGGTGCCGGCGAGGGCGGCGGCCTGGTCGACGGCGGTGTCGACGGGCTCGGCGCAGAGCTGGGTGATGTTGAAGCTGCCGTCGCAGGTGAAGTCGGAGGCCAGGTAGGAGACCGGGTCGGCGGTGTCCAGGAGGGTGTTGCGGGCCTGGATGAACGCGTCGTACTTCCCGGCGAGCGCGTCGGCCTCCATCTGCGCGTAGTCGCGGACGACCTGCTTGACGGTGAACCCGCGCTTCTCCAGCTGCTGCTGGACGACGGTGGCGGCCTCGGGAAGCTCGGGCCGGTTGGTGTAGGTGGCCAGCACGATCTCCTTCGTCTTCGCCACCTCGGCGGGGGCGGCGGCCTTCGCGCGGCCGGTGGGGGCGGTGCGCAGGCCGGCGGCCCAGGGGACGCCGGGGCCCAGCAGCCCCTCGGCGGTGTCGGCGCGGCCTTCGTAGACGCCGTCGACGAGGGCCCGGGAGTCGATGGCCTCGCGGGCTGCGGCGCGCATCGCCGGGTCGGCGAAGACGCCGCGCTCGGTGTTGAGGGAGAGGCCGTTGGTGCGGGCGGAGGGGAATGCGTGGACCAGGCCGTCGCCGAGCAGCGAGGCCTGCGAGATGGGGACGTACTCCGCGATGTCCACGTCCCTGGTCCGCAGCGCGTTGGCGCGGGCGGTGCCGTCGGCGACGAACTTCACGTCGACGCCGGGGGCCTTGGCCTTCGAGCCCCAGTAGGTGTCGTTGCGCTCCAGGGCGGCGCTGACCGCGCCGTTGACCTCGGCGAGGGTGAAGGGTCCGGTGGCGTGCCCGGCGGGGTTCACCTTGCCGCCGTCCCCGTACGCGGCGGCGGACAGGATGCTCAGGGAGGGGTTGGCGAGCCGCTGGGGCAGCAGCGGGTCGGCGTCCTTCGTGGTGATCCGTACGGTGGCGGCGCCCTCGGCCGTGGCGGTGAGCGTGGTGTCGGAGAGCACCCGGGGCTTCGGGGAGGCCTTCTGCGCGGCGGTCAGCGAGCGGGCCACGGCGGCGGCGTCGAGCTTGCTGCCGTCCTGGAAGACGGTGTTCCCGCGAACGCTGAACTCCCAGGCGCGGTCGCCCTCGCGCTTCCAGGCCGTCGCCAGCGCGGGCTTCGCCTCGCCGTTCTTGTCGAGCCGGGTGAGGCCCTCGACGACGGCGAGCCGGCTCAGGGTGACGGCGTCGTCGCCGTACGGGGACATGGCCTGGGCGGGTGGGAAGGCCAGGGCCGCCCTCAGCCGCTGGTTCCCGTCGGAGCCGCCGGATCCTCCGGAAGAGGTGCAGGCGGTGGCGGCGGTGGCGAGGAGCGCGGTCGCGGCGATCGGCAGCGCGGCGCGGTGGAGGCGGCGGGGCGTGAGCATGGGATCGACCTTATGTGAAAACGATTGTCATCTAACCGGCGGGGGTGGTGGTCGCACCGAGGTCCGGCAGCGGCATCGGCAGTTCGAAGTGGACGATCCCCTGCCCGCCCCCGGGCAGCGTCCGCTCGTCGCACACCTCGTGGGCCAGCGAACGCCAGAAGGGCTCGGCGCCCGGGACGGCGGGGTCGGTGTGCAGGTACAGGGCCGTGTAGCCGCCCGCCCGCGCGGCGAACTCCCTCAGCTCCCGGACCAGTTGCCGGGCGAGTCCGTGCCTGCGGTGCTCGGGGCGCACATAGATCCGGCAGAGCTGCGCGGTGGACCCGGAGGGGAAGCGGTCGGCGACCCACCGCGGGTTGGGCGGCGCCTGCGGCCCACGGTCGCGTACGGCCCCGGTGGCGACGATCTCGCCGCCGTGCTCCACCACGAGCAGGGTGCAGCGCTCCGGGCGCAGATAGGCGGACTCGGGGTCGATGATGTCGGCGTGCCAGCGGGGTACGTAGCCGGACTTCAGGTCGCGGTAGACGGTGTCGAGCATCACGGCCCGCGCCCCGCCGAGGTCGTCGGCGGTGGCGGTGCGCAGGACGTACCCGGCGTCCCCGTGACCGCTGTCGGCGCCGGTCCGGCCGGCCACCGCCCCCGTCATCACCGTGGTCGCGCTGGTCACCGGTACCACTCCTGCCTCATGGAGCACATCGCTTGCACCTTCAGCGTACGTGCAAGCGATGTGCAGCAGGCGCGGCGGCGCAGGCCGGCGGGTGGGGCCTGAGCCCGGGTCGGTCAGCCGGTCCGGTAGACCAGGGCGGTCGCGATACCGGCGATGCCCTCGCCACGGCCGGTGAAGCCGAGCCCGTCGGAGGTGGCGGCGGAGAGCGAGACCGGGGCGCCCACCGCGGCGGACAGCACCTTCTGCGCCTCCTCGCGCCGCTTGCCGATCTTCGGGCGGAGGCCCACGACCTGGACGGCGACGTTCCCGATCTCGAAGCCCCCGGCGCGGACGATCCGGGCGGCTTCGGTGAGCAGGGTGATGCCCGCGGCTCCGGACCACTCGGGGCGGCCGGTGCCGAAGTGCTGCCCGAGGTCGCCGAGGCCAGCGGCGGAGAAGAGCGCGTTGCAGGCGGCGTGCGCGACGACGTCGGCGTCCGAGTGGCCGGCGAGGCCGGGCCCCTCGCCCTCCCACCTCAGGCCCGCGCACCACAGCTCGCGGCCCTCCTCGAAGGCGTGGATGTCGGTGCCGATCCCGACGAGCGGGATGACGGGGGCGGGGGCTCCCGTTCCGGGGTTCTCAGAAACCATCGTGGGCCCTCCTGCGGGCGAGTACCGCTTCGGCCAGCACCAGGTCGAGCGGCCGGGTCACCTTGAACGCCTCCTCGTGGCCGGGGACGACGACGACCGGCGCGCCGAGCCGTTCCACCATGCCCGCGTCGTCCGTGGCGCCCTCGCCGTCGACCGCGACCTCGGCGTGCGCGCGCACCAGCGTGTCCCGGTCGAAGCCCTGCGGTGTCTGCACCGCGCGCAGCCTGGCCCGTACGGGCGTGGCGAGCACCGGCTCCGGCTCACCGGGCGTTCCGGCGGGCTCGACCTCCTTGACGGTGTCGGCGAGGGGCAGCGCGGGGACGACGGCGGGCGCTCCGTCCCGTACGGCGGCGGCGACCGCGTCGACCGTGTCGACCGGCACCAGCGGGCGGGCGGCGTCATGGACGAGGACGACGGCGATGTCCTCGGGCAGCGCGTCGAGGCCCAGGCGTACGGACTCCTGGCGGGTCTCACCGCCCGGCACGACCAGGTAGTCGGTGCGCTCGGGCAGCGCGTGCGCGTCGAGGAGGTGCTTCACCTCGGGCGCGCCGTCCGGCGGGGCGACGACCACGACGAGGGAGACGGCTCGGGACGCGGCCATGGCGCGGACGGCGTGGATCAGCATGGGCGTCCCGCCGAGCACCCGGAGGGCCTTGGGCGCGCCCGGCCCGAGCCGTACGCCCCGCCCGGCCGCGGGGATCACCGCGGCGGTACGGGGAGGGCGCGGCCGGTCGGTCGGGGGTGGCGTCGATGACATCGATTGCACTCCGAAGGTCCGAGGGGAAGGTCCGAAGGTTCGGCAGGTTTGTTTCCACGACCGACATGGGTAGGGGCCCAGCGAGCCGGGCGCGACGCCCTGACTCGCGCCGGGCCCCTTCCGTGACCCGCCCGGCCGAGCGCAGGTCGTGGCGGACGGCCACGCAGCACCCGGAGGCCGCCTTGGCCGGCGGCCTTCCGCACGCGGGAGCACACCGCGGGCGTGGGGATCACAGCACGGGCACAACCGGCAGCCGGGCACATGACCGGCGGTCGGGCCCCGGATTCGGTCGGCCACGGGATTCGGCCGGCACCGGATTCGGGTCCGAACATGCCGCAGCGCCCGACGACACAGCGTGAAAACGACTGGTCAGCGGGCACCGCGGCACATTCATACGACCGGTGTGATCCGGTTTCAGGACGCGAGGACCTCGTCGAGCAGAGCCTCGGCCTTGTCCTCGTTCGTGTTCTCCGCGAGGGCGAGCTCGCTCACCAGGATCTGGCGCGCCTTGGCGAGCATGCGCTTCTCCCCGGCGGAGAGACCGCGCTCGCGCTCCCGACGCCACAGGTCACGGACGACTTCCGCGACCTTGATGACATCGCCGGAGGCGAGCTTTTCGAGATTTGCCTTGTAACGCCGGGACCAGTTCGTCGGCTCTTCGGCATACGGTGCACGCAGCACCTCGAAGACCCGGTCCAGCCCGTCCTGCCCGACCACGTCGCGCACGCCCACGAACTCCGCATTGTCCGCCGGCACACGAACCGTCAAGTCGCCCTGGGCGACCTTGAGCACCAAGTAGGTCTTGTCCACGCCTTTGATCTGGCGAGTTTCGATAGCCTCGATCAGCGCGGCCCCGTGATGGGGATAGACCACGGTGTCGCCAACCTTGAACGTCATGTGACAGGTACCCCTTCCGTGGCTATCCAGAGTAACACGAGAATCGCGTCTCCTGAATGGCGTTTTCGCAGGTCAGGGCATATCTCGGGGCTTGACAACAGCAACACGAACGTGCTGCGGAAGGCTTCCGGAAGACGGTATTCGCAGGTCGGAGCCACTGTGCGCCATGAGCGAAACACCCACGTCGCACAGCCCGGAAGCCCCACAGAAGAGGGCGAAAGTCCCGTTTTGTCGGTTTCGAGATGGCGATCATTCCCTACTCCGTTCGGTGATCGCTCACCCGTACGGACGTAACTGTCCGGGCGCAATGAAATTGATCAAGCCACACACGGGACGCCACTTTCCGCCCCGCGAACACGAAGGCGAAGAAGGGCGCGAAGCGGAGAAAGGGAAGGGGCAGCAGGGCGTCCGGAAGAATTGATCAAGCGGATTATGTGAACGGCACATGACCTACCGACCGGTAGAACACTGCTGGAGGGGGCGCCGGCCCGCCCCTGATCGACCAGACTCCGCCTAGAGGCGGGTCGGGTGCAGGGCGGGCGCGGCGGCTCGGTAGCCTAAGGCCGCTGACACACCCTTAGGGCGGCTTTACACCACCGCTCGACGTTCGACGTCCCGAAGCCCGCAGTCCGATCGTTCAAGGAGTTGCCGCCGCCGTGAGCCGCAGCCTTCGACACGGCGCTCTCGCCGCCACCGCCACCCTGTTCTCGATCGTCTCCCTGTCCGCCTGTGCGGCGGGCAACAACGCCGAGACACTCAAGGTCAGGCCGGACAACCCGGCCACCACGGTGGGCAACATCAAGGTCCAGAACGCGAACGTGATCACGCTGCCCGAGGGCGGCGCGGACGGCCCCGCCGTCGTGGCCGCGACGTTGTTCAACGACGGCACCGAGCGCGAGGTGCTGGAGGCGATCACGCTGCCCGGCAGCAACGTCGAGGTGAAGCTCCAGGCGGCCGGCGGCAAGGGTCCCATCGTCGTCCCGGCCGGGGGCCGGGTCATCATCGGCGGCAAGGGCAACGCCGCCGCCGTGATCGAGAACAGCGGCGAGGCCGCGCGCAACGGCGATGTCCAGCAGGTCGTCTTCAAGCTCAGCCTGACCGGCGACGTCGGCCTCGGCGCGAGCGTCTACCCGGCCGAGGGCTTCTTCAAGGACTTCGGCCCCAGCCCGCAGGCCGAGGCGCCCGTCCCGAAGCCCACCTCGACGCCGTCCGGCAGCGCGACCGGCGACGCGGAGAACCCTGGCGCGGCCGAGGGCGGGACGCCCGGCACGCCGGCGGACGGCGCCGCCACCGAGGGCGCCCAGGGCGAGACGGGCGCGCAGGGCGACGCCGGTACGGGCGCGGGCGACGCCGCCTCGGTGCCCGCGGCGAACTGACGCGGCGCTCCGGCCCCGTCACGCAGGCGCACACCAGCACGCACCGCATACGCCGAAGGGGCGCTTCCCGGCCGGGAAGCGCCCCTTCGGCGTACACCGCCCGCGTGGCTCGCGGTTTACGGCTCGAACTTGTACCCCAGGCCCCGCACGGTGACGAGGTAGCGCGGAGCGCCCGGGTCGGGCTCGATCTTGGCGCGCAGGCGCTTGACGTGGACGTCGAGGGTCTTGGTGTCGCCGACGTAGTCCGCGCCCCAGACCCGGTCGATGAGCTGCATCCGGGTCAGCACGCGGCCCGCGTTGCGCAGGAGCATCTCCAGGAGGTCGAACTCCTTGAGCGGGAGGTCGACCTTGCCGCCGGAGACGGTGACCACGTGCCGGTCGACGTCCATCCGGACCGGGCCCGCCTCCAGGGCGGCCGGGGTGACCTCCTCCGGCTCGCCGCGGCGGCGCAGGACGGCGCGGATGCGGGCGACGAGCTCGCGGGAGGAGAACGGCTTGGTGACGTAGTCGTCGGCTCCTATTTCCAGCCCGACGACCTTGTCGATCTCGCTGTCCTTGGCGGTGACCATGATCACCGGAACGTTGGAGCGGCTGCGGAGCTGGCGGCACACCTCGGTGCCGGGCAGGCCGGGCAGCATCAGGTCGAGGAGGACCAGGTCGGCGCCGTTGCGCTCGAACTCGTCAAGACCGTCGGGGCCGGTGGCCGCGATGGCGACCTCGAAGCCTTCCTTGCGCAGCATGTAGGACAGGGCGTCGCTGAAGGATTCCTCATCCTCGACGACAAGCACTCGGGTCACGGAAGAGCCTCCGGGGCAGGGATGGGGTCAAAGGTGTCGGTCTCGTACGGCCCCTCGTCGTCGCCGTTGACGATAAGCGGTCCGCCGGTGGTGCGCTCCCTCGTGACACCCGTTTCGGGCAGTCGGAGGGTGAAGGTGGAGCCCTGGCCCTCGGAGCTCCAGACGGTGACCTCCCCGCCGTGCGAGGCGGCCACGTGTTTGACGATGGCGAGGCCGAGACCGGTGCCACCGGTGGCCCGTGAGCGGGCCGGGTCGACGCGGTAGAAGCGCTCGAAGACCCGTTCGCGGTCCTTCTCGGAGATGCCGATCCCCTGGTCGGTGACGGCTATCTCGATGAGGTCCCCGCCCGGCGAGGCGAGGCGGCGTGCGGCGATGCCGACGCGGGTGTGGGCGGGGCTGTAGTTGACGGCGTTCTCGACGAGGTTGCCCAGGGCGCCGACGAGCTGGCCGCGGTTGCCCCAGACCGTGAGGCCCTCGGCTCCCGCGGAGGCCATGGTGATCTGCTTCGAGCCGGCCTGCTGGCGGCAGCGGTCGATCGCCTCGGCGACCAGCGTCTCCACCTTGACCGGCTCGGCGTCCTCCAGCGGGTCGTCGTTCTGCACCCGGGAGAGGTCGATGAGCTCCTGGACCAGGTTGGTCAGCCGGGTCGCCTCGATCTGCATCCGTCCGGCGAACCGCTCCACCGCCTCCGGGTCGTCGGAGGCGTCCATGACCGCCTCGGAGAGCAGCGAGAGCGCTCCGGTCGGCGTCTTGAGCTCATGGCTGACGTTGGCGACGAAGTCGCGCCGTACCGCCTCTATCCGGCGGGCCTCGGTGAGGTCCTCGACCAGCAGCAGCACCAGCCGGGAGCCCAGCGGGGCGACCCGGGCGGAGACCGCGAGAGTGTCGCCCCGGCCCGTACCGCGCCGGGGCAGGTCCAGCTCGCCCTGCCGTATCTCGCCGTCCCGCCGGGTGTCCCTGGCCATGTTGAGCATCGGCTCGACGGCCAGCCGGCCGCCCCGCACCAGGCCCAGGGCGTACGCCGCCGAGCTGGCCTTGACCACGCTGTCGCTCTCGTCGAGGACGACGGCGGAGGAGCTGAGAACGGAGAGGACGGTGTCCACTCCGTTGGGGAGAGCGGCGTTGTTGTCCGGCCGGAGCGACGTACGCGTGGGGCTTTTCAGGTCGCGCTCGCTCCAGCGGAACGCCAGCATGGCGATCACGCCGGTCAGGAGACCGGCTATCGCCGCAGCTGCGGCGACCGCCGCGTTCACGTCCATGCTTCAAGGTTATGCGGGTGCGCCGACTCCCTCCCAGCCGTCCGAGTGCCTTCTCGAACACTCGTCGCCCAGAGTTCACCGAGGGGTAGGGGCCGGTTCACTTAGGGGGCCGGATCCGGACGCGTTACGGCCCCACCGTGTAACCGTGGGGGTCGGTCCGAGACCCCGGCCTCAGTTTGAAACTGGAGAGGGACTTCCATGCGCGACGCTTACCACGAGGAACTCGATTCGATCGGAGAGGGCCTGGTCGAGATGGCCCGGCTGGTCGGCTCGGCGATCGGCCGGGCGACCACGTCCATGCTCGACGCCGACCTGACGCTGGCGGAGAACGTGATCGCCGGCGACCAGAAGGTCGACGAGCTCCAGCACGACCTGGAGGCCCGCGCCATCGCGCTCCTGGCCCGCCAGCAGCCGGTGGCGACCGACCTGCGCATCGTGGTGACCTCGCTGCGGATGAGCGCCGACCTGGAGCGCTCGGGCGACCTCGCCCAGCACGTGGCGAAGCTGGCCCGGCTGCGCTTCCCGCAGTCGGCGGTCCCGCACGACCTGCACGCCACCATTCTGGAGATGGGCCAGCTCGCCCAGCGCCTGATGGCCAAGGCGGCCGAGGTCATCATCACCAAGGACGTCGATCTGGCGCTCCAGCTGGAGCAGGACGACGACGAGATGGACCTGCTGCACCGCACGCTGTTCCAGCACCTGATGGACGACCGCTGGCAGCACGGCATCGAGACGGCCGTCGACGTGACGCTGCTGGGCCGCTACTACGAGCGCTTCGCCGACCACGCGGTGTCGGTCGCCAAGCGCGTGGTCTACCTGGTGACGGGCGAGCACGCGGACGAGATCCAGGCGGCGTCCCCGGTCGAGGGCGCGTAAGGGCCGATCCGGCAGGGCGCGGCGCGCAGGGCTGTTCCCCGCGCCTCCACGTCGTACCGGCGCATCACCGGCGTACGTGAGTCGCACATCTGTTCCTGCGCGCGTGCGCCGTTGATGCGCCCGCCGGGATGGGCATGCAATGGGGCGGGGGCGGCGCCGTGACCGTACGCAGCGGGTCATGCCGTACGTCCCCGGCGGCGGCGCACCGGCGTCCGCCGCCCTGCCGTATGCCCTGAGGAGGGACCATGGCCGATTCCCCCACGACCGAACCCCAGCGGGAGACCCCGACCGGAGTCGTGCACCGAGCCGTGCTCGGCGCGTGCGGATGCGGGTCGGGCTGCGGATGCGGCTGCCAGTCCGGTGCTCCGTGCCAGTGCGGCGGCTGCTCCGGCTGAACCGCGCCGCGTACGCGACGGCCGGCGCCCGCCCGGAGGGATCCGGACGGGCGCCGCGGCCGTACGAGTGTCGTGGGCCGGTTCAGCGGGCCCGCTCCGCCGCGGGTGCGGCCTCGACCGCCGCCGCGGGTGCGGCGGCCGGCTCGGCCTGGTCCGGGCGGGCCTCGGCCGGTACGGGCGCGGGCTCGGGCAGCACGTCCGCCCCGGCCTGCTCCGCGCGCGGCAGGTTCCGCATCAGCAGCCAGTAGCCGAGCCCGGCGACGGTGCCGATCACGGCGCAGGCGGCCCAGAGCCAGGCGGCTCCGTAGTGGTCGATCACGAAGCCGGACATCAGCGGCGCGACGAGCGCTGCCACCGACCAGGACATCGTGTACATGCCCTGGTAGCGCCCCCGGCCCCGGGAGGGCGACAGCTGCACGACGATCCCCGTCTGGGTGGGCGCGTTCACGATCTCGGCCAGCGTCCAGACGCACACGGTGAGGGCGTACGCCGCGACCGATCCGGCGAAGGCGGTGAGCCCGAAGCCGTACCCGGCGAGCAGCGAGGAGATGATCAGCAGCCGGCGCGGGTCGCGGTCCTGGATGAAGCGGGTGACGGGGATCTGGAGGACCACGATCAGCACTCCGTTGACGGCGATGGCGGTACCGAAGTCGGAGCTGGACAGCCCGTCCGTGCCCATCGCCACCGGCAGCCCCACGTAGCCCTGCTGGAAGATCAGCGACACCAGGAACGACAGCCCCACGACCCCCATGAAGCGCCCGTCGCGCAGGACGGTGGTCAGCCGCACCTCGTCCTTGGTCCGCTTGCCGCCCACGGTCTTCACGACCGCTTCCTCGGGCCGTGACTCCGGCACCTTCAGGAAGACGAGGACAGCGCACACGAGCGTCATCAGGGCCTCGCCGATGAAGCCGGCGAGGTAGCTGTACTCGGCGATGAAACCGGCCCCGGCGGAGGAGATCGCGAAGCCGAGGTTGATGGCCCAGTAGTTGAGCGAGAAAGCCCGGACCCGGTCCTTCGGGGGCACGATGTCCGCCATCATCGCCTGGACGGCGGGGCGGGACGCGTTGCTCGCCATGCCGACGAAGAACGCCACGGTGGCGATGGCGAACGGGTGTTGCATGAACCCGAGCACCGCCACCGACACGGCGGTGGACGACTGGGCGATCAGCATGGTGGGCCGCCGCCCGAGGCGGTCCGTCATCACACCCGCGCCGAGCGAGGAGATGACGCCGCCGAGCCCGTGGAGGGCGGCGACGAGCCCGGCGTACGAGGCCGAGTAGCCCCGGTCCAGGGTCAGGTAGAGGGCCATGAAGGTCGCGACGAACGCGCCGAGGCGGTTGACCAGGGTGCTGGTCCACAGCCACCAGAACTCGCGGGGCATCCCGGAGACGGTCTCGCGGGCGGCTGTGCGCAGACCGGCGACGGACATAAGGATTCCCCCCACGGGACGTGACGACGGATGCGGAAGCGGGTCTCGGGTAACACCCCCGACACCGTTCGAGACATTACGAAGCCCGGCTCCCCGCCCGCCACTGGATTGACGCCCCCCGTCAATCGTCCGCAGGCCGGGCGCCCGCCGGCCCGGCACTGTCCGCGTTGCGGGCGGGCGCGCGGGGGTCGCGCGGGTTCGATTACGCTCGGTCCCATGGCCGACGCACCGTACAAGCTGATCCTCCTCCGCCACGGCGAGAGCGAATGGAACGCGAAGAACCTGTTCACCGGTTGGGTGGACGTCAACCTCACCGAAAAGGGCGAGAAGGAAGCAGTCCGCGGCGGTGAGCTGCTCAAGGACGCCGGTCTGCTCCCCGACGTCCTGCACACCTCCCTCCAGCGCCGCGCGATCCGCACCGCGCAGCTGGCCCTGGAGTCCGCCGACCGCCTCTGGATCCCGGTCCGCCGCTCCTGGCGCCTGAACGAGCGCCACTACGGCGCACTCCAGGGCAAGGACAAGGCGCAGACGCTCGCCGAGTTCGGCGAGGAGCAGTTCATGCTGTGGCGCCGCTCGTACGACACCCCGCCGCCGCCGCTGGCCCGCGACGCCGAGTACAGCCAGTTCGACGACCCGCGCTACGCGACCCTCCCCCCGGAGCTGCGCCCGGACACGGAGTGCCTGAAGGACGTCGTCGTCCGCATGCTGCCGTACTGGTTCGACAGCATCGTCCCGGACCTCCTCACGGGCCGTACGGTCCTGGTCGCCGCCCACGGCAACAGCCTCCGCGGTCTGGTGAAGCACCTGGACGGCATCTCGGACGAGGAGATCTCGGGCCTCAACATCCCGACCGGCATCCCGCTCTCCTACGAGCTGGACGCCGACTTCAAGCCGCTGAAGCCGGGCGGCACGTACCTCGACCCGGACGCGGCGAAGGCGGCCATCGAGGCCGTGAAGAACCAGGGCAAGAAGAAGTAGCTTCTCCGATCATGCCCCCGGCCTGCGCTCACGGCGCGGATCGGGGGCATTTTCACGGCCTGGGCCCGCTCAGGCCGCCGGCTTGCGCCACACCGAGATGTGCTTGCCGGAATCATCGGTGAACGGCGACCCGTCCCAGTCCGCGACCCGGCGTTCCGGCTCCAGGCCCGCGATCCGGGCCATCAGGTCCAGTTCCGCCGGCCAGGCGTACCGGTGGCGGGAGTTGGCGCGGCGGTAGCGGCCGTCCTCGCCGTCGCGGGTGAAGTGGTGCGAGACGAGGATCTGTTCGACCAGGTCGAAGGTGTCGAAGCCCAGATGCCGTTCGGAGACGTCGAACGGGACCGCGACCTGGCCGGGCGGCAGGAACCGCAGCGGTGGCACTCCCAGTTCGATGACGAACCGTCCGCCGGGCGCCAGGTGGCGGGCCGCGTTGCGGAAGCACTCGACCTGTTCGTCCTGGGTGAGCAGGTTCGAGATGGTGTTGTAGACGAGGTAGACCAGGGTGAACTCGCCGGGGACGACGGTGGTGGCCATGTCCCCGATGGTCACCGGGAGGGTGTCCTCGTCGACCTTGCGGCGCAGCACCTCCGCCATGGGCTCGGACAGTTCGATGCCCGCCACCGGCACGCCGCGCTCCCGGAGCGGCACGCCCACGCGTCCGGTTCCGATGGCGAACTCCAGGGCCCGGCCGTTTCCGGCGAGTTCGGCGAGGAAGTCGAGGGTCGGTTCGAGGACGGCGGGCGAGGAGTTCTCGGCCTCCTCGGCGTCGTAGCGGTCGGCGGTCGCTCGGCTCCACAGTTCGCTGCTCGTCACGGGCGACCACTCTGCCGGGCGCCCGGGGGGCCTGTCGACGCAATTAGCCCCTGAGGACGGCCCGGCGCTGTCAGTGCCTGCTGCCACGATGGCCCTCATGACGATCTACCTCCTCACCGACATCGAACAGGCTCTGCGCGGCAGTTGGAGCGCCGAGACCTGCACCTCGGAGTACCGGGACCGCTGGACTCCGGACAATCCGGCGCGGGACCAGTGCGGGGTGACCGCCATGGTGCTCAACGACCTGCTGGGCGGCGAGCTGATCCGGGGAGAGGTCCATGTGGAGGGGGTGCGCACCGACTTCCACTGGTGGAACCGCCTGGGGCTGGGGGTGGAAATCGACCTGACCCGGGAGCAGTTCGGTCCCGAGGAGATCGTCGTCGGCGGTGACGTCGTCGTCCGGCCGCCCGGCGAGTTGCCGCGGCTCCAGGAGGAGTACGCGCTCCTGCGCGAGCGGGTCGCGGAGAAGCTCGGTCCGCGCTGAGCGGCTCGGCCGGGGACGGTCGTGTCGCTCCTGATCCGTGGCCGATCCGTGCTCGGTCGGTCAGGCCGAAATACCCCTCGTACGCACTACGGTGGGCCCATGCCGTCCGTCTGCTTCCAGGGCAAGGAGATCGAGGAGCGCGATCATGGGTGAGTCTCTGAAGACCTTCGTCGGCGGTACCGAGGTCGAGGTGCCCAACAGCATCCCGGACATCCGGGCGGCGCTGCCCGACGAGAGACGCGAGGAGTTCGACCTCGCGATCAACGAGGCCGGGGTGCACGAGATCCAGGCCGTCATGCGGCACTGGATGCTGGAGGCCGTCCCCGATCCCGAGGCCGAGAAGATCCTGGACCGGCTGGCGCAGGACGAGGCCGAGAGGCGGAGCGTCGCTTGAGCTTCCGCATCTCCTACGCACCGCCCGCCGACGACACCCTGGCCAAGATGCGCGGCGGCGAGTCCTTCCGGGACGAGATGGCCCGCACCCTCGGCGAGGAGCCGTACGGCCACGCCTCCTCCGCCGTCAAGAGCGAACGGGACCGGCGTGAGGCGACCGTCGCCGGGGCCATCGTCCTCTACTACGTCTCCCGGTCCGTCCTGACCGTCACCGTCGTCCGGCTCGTGCCCCTGCCCTGATCCACCACGGCAGAGGCACCCCGCCGTACGTCAGGCGAGCTTCTTGTCCTGTGCCGCCACGACCTCCGTCGGCACCTCGAACTTCACGTCGCCGCCGCCGGCCGCCGCCAGGTTGAAGGCGAAGAACGTCGCCATGGTGCCTTCCTTGCGGAGCACCACCAGCTTGAGCGGGGTGGCGTCGCCGTCGTCCTCGGAGGTGACCGTCCAGGCCGCGGCCTCGTCGCCGCCGGTGACCTTCTCCTCGGTGATCGAGGCGACCTTCGTCGGCGTCCCGCTGACCGTGGCGGTGAAGCCGCCCGCGCAGTCCGCCGCGGCCTTCTTCAGCGTGGCGAACGCGTCCGGACCTGCCGTCCCCTCGTACGAGCTGAGGGCGACGAACGTGGACGTCAGGTTGAACGCGTCCTTGAACAGGTCGTCGGCCTCCCCCTCCGCCAAGTCCTCCAGCGACTTGTCGTCGGTCTTCTTCGGCTCCTCGACCACCTTGCGCTTCGTGGTGGCCACCGCCCCCTTCTGCGGCACGCCGGACATGGCGTGGGCGATCGGCAGGCAGGCCGCCTTGTCGACCTTGACGCCGTCCGCCGGAACCTCGTCGGCCGGGCCGGCCTTGGTGACCTTGGTGCCCTTCACGTCGCCCTGGGCGAGGGTGGCCTTCTCCAGCTCGGCGGCGGTGAGCGCCTTGGCCGGGGTCTCCGGGGCCGAGCTGCTCCCGTTCGCGGCGTCCTTGCCGTCCTTGGCGTCGGCGTCCGACGAGCCGCCGCAGGCGGTGGCCAGCAGGGCGAGGGCGGCCGCTGAGGCGGCGAGGGCGGTACGTCGTACGGCAGTGGCGCGCATGGTTCTTCTCTCCGGTTCGAGGAGCAACCGTCCCTTCCCCGTCGGCATTTGGACGCCGTCTGGGACGGGCCGTCGCAGTGAGCACACTTTACGATCGAACCTGTGCTCGATGACCGGTCCGGCGACCCCTCCGGTGATCGTGATTCTGCTGTGATCATCCTGTGAACGCACTGTGGGGAACCGTCGTACAACCCTCCGGGGCAAGACCACCGCCGCAGCCGAAAGGACGTCATCCACCGTGTCCGACCAGGCCCCCGCCGCCCCTCTCGCCCGCGTGCTCGCCGCCCTCGGGGTCCGCGAACGCGACATCGCCTCGCGTGCCACCCTCACCGGTGGCACCTACAACACCGTCACCCGCGTCACGCTCACCGACGGCCGCGACTGGGTGGTCAAGACGCCCCCGCCGCACAGCGCCGCCCTGCGTTATGAACGCGACCTTCTCGTCAACGAGGTCGCCTTCTACACCGCGGCCGCGCGGACCGGCAGCCCCACGATCCCTCGCGTCGTCCGCGGCGAGCCGGACCCGTCCTCGCCGACCGGCGCGTACCTGGTCATGACCGCCCGCCCCGGCCGCCCCTGGCACGAGGTGAGCACGACGGAGGGCCGTACGGGCGGCGGCGACGAGGCCCGGCTGCGGCGCGAACTGGGGCAGCTGGTCGGCCGGTTGCACACCGTCGCCGGGCCCTGCGGCCCCGGGTCCGGATTCGGCTACCCCGCCGAGCCGTTCGGGCCGCTCGCCCCCACATGGCGTACCGCGTTCACGGCGATGACCGAGGCCGTGAACGCCGACGCCGAGACCTACCGGGCCCGGCTGCCCTACCCCGTCGGCCATCTCCGTACGGTGCTCGCGGGCGCGGCCCACCTCCTTGACGAGGTCGCCCGGCCCGCCCTCGTGCACTTCGACCTGTGGCCGGGAAACCTGCTGGTCACCGGGGAGCCCGGCGCGCGCACGATCGGCGGGATCATCGACGGGGAGCGGATGTTCTGGGGCGACCCGGTGGCCGACTTCGTCTCGCTCGCGCTCTTCGGGGACATCGAGCGGGACCGCGACTTCCTCGACGGGTACGCGCAATCCAGCGGCGGAGAAGTGGAGTTCACGGACTCTCTGCGGACCCGCTATGCCCTGTATCGCGCCTATCTCTGTCTCATCATGCTCGTCGAGACCGTCCCCCGGGGCCTCGACCCCGAAGCAGCGGACGAGACCCGGGAGTTGGTCGCGCCGCACCTCGTCGAGGCGATCGACGCGGGAAGGGCCGTCGACGCCTCGGGCGCGGCCGGGGTCAGTCCTCGGCCGGGCGCTTGGTCAGGTGGCTGAACGCGTCCAGATTCCGGGTGGACTCGCCGCGCGACACCCGCCACGCGTACTCCTTGCGGATCGAGCTCGCGAATCCGAGCTCCAGGAGGGTGTTGAAGGCCCCGTCGGCCGCTTCGAGCACCACGCCGAACAGCCGGTCCAGCTCCTCGGCGGTGACCACCGCGAGGGGGAGCTTGCCGACCAGATAGACGTCGCCGAGCGAATCGATCGCGTAACTCACCCCGAACAGGCGGAGGTTGCGCTCCAGCAGCCAGCGGTGCACCTCGGCGTCGTTCTCGTCGGGGTGCCGGACGACGAACGCGTTGAGGGAGAGGGAGTGCTTGCCGACGATCAGGGAACAGGTCGTCGACAGCTTGCGGGTGCCCGGCAGCGTCACGACGTAATTGCCGCGCTCCGGGCTCTCCCAGGCGAGCCCGGCATCATTCAGCGTCGCCTCGATGACCTGGGCCGCTGCTGTCTCGTCGGGTGCGTCAGCCATACAGCGAGCGTACGACAGCCCGGGGCGGACGGCAGGAGGGGCCTGCCCGGGCCGTGACGCACCCCGGTGTCCCGAAGCGGTCAGCCGTGGTGCGTCACGGCCCGGCGGCGGTGGTCGCAGAGCGCGGCCGTGTACACGTCGGCGGTCGCCGAGGCGGCCGTGTCCCAGCCGAAGGACTGGGCGTGCGCCGCGGCGGCCGCCCCCATCCGTTCGACCAGCCCCGGCGTGTCCGCGAACCGCCCGAGCGCGCGGGCGTACACCTCCGGCTCGTGCCCGGGTATCAGAAAGCCGCTGACCTCGTCGCGTACCGCCACCGGCAGCCCGCCCACGGCCGCCGCGACCACCGGCGTACCGGTCGCCTGGGCCTCGATCGCGACCAGGCCGAAGGACTCGCTGTACGACGGCATGACCAGCACCGAGGCGGCCCGGAACCAGTCCGCCAGCCGGTCCTGGCCCACCGGCGGACAGAACCGTACGACGTCGGCGATGCCGAGCCGCGCGGCCAGCTTCTGGAGCCCCTCGGGCTTCGCGAGGCCGCTGCCGCTCGGGCCGCCGACGACCGGCACGACGATCCGGGAGCGCAGGGACGGGTCCCGGTCCAGCAGCGCCGCCACCGCGCGCAGCAGCACGTCGGGCGCCTTCAGCGGCTGGATGCGGCCCGCGAAGAGCGGGATCAGCGCGTCCTGCGGCAGGCCGAGCCGGGCCCGCGCGGCGGCACGGCCGTCGGCCGGACGGAAGCGGTCCAGGTTGACGCCGGGGTGCACGACGGCGACCGCCGCGGGGTCGGCGTCGTAGAAGCGGACGAGCTCGTCGGCCTCCTCGGCGGTGTTGGCGATCAGCCGGTCGGAGGCGTTCACGATCTGGGTCTCGCCGATGACCCGGGCGGCCGGCTCGGGGGTGTCGCCCTCGGCGAGCGAGGCGTTCTTGACCTTGGCCATGGTGTGCATGGCGTGCACGAGCGGGACGCCCCAGCGCTGGGCGGCCAGCCAGCCGACCTGACCGGAGAGCCAGTAGTGGGAGTGCACGAGGTCGTAGTAGCCGGGGCGCTGACCGGCCCAGGCCTGCATCACGCCGTGCGTGAAGGCGCAGAGCTGGGCGGGCAGGTCCTCCTTGGCGAGACCTTCGTACGGCCCGGCGTCGACGTGCCGGACCAGGACGCCGGGGGCCAGCTCGACCGCGGGGGCCAGGGAGCCGGTGGTGGCCCGGGTGAAGATCTCGACCTCGATGTTGATCGCGGCGAGGCGCTTGGCCAGCTCGACGATGTAGACGTTCATCCCGCCCGCGTCGCCCGTGCCGGGCTGGTGGAGCGGGGACGTGTGCACGGAGAGCATCGCGATGCGGCGCGGCTTGCGGGAGGCTCCGGAGAAGCCTCCGGGGAACCTGAGGCGCGCGGCCGTCCGGGTGGAGCCGAGCCGGGAGACGTACTGGCTCACCTCGTCGGTCCTCCTCGATAGGGGCATGCTGCGGGGGGAGGGCGTGGGGTCCCTCCGAAGGTCGAAACAGTGGAACGCGGTCTTTCATTTCCGCTTTGCCAAATCATTACGCGGCCCTCGGCGCGTCGTACGGCGCGCCCACCCGGCCGGGTCGGACCGAGGGGGACCGGGCACCCCTCACCGCGTCGCCTACGCTCGACCCATGCGCCAGCGCCCCATCGGCACCGCCACCCGCGGGACCACCAACCCGAACCGGCTGCGCCGCATGGACCGCTGGATCGCCGACGCGCACGGGCCCGCCCTGCGCCGCGCCGGGACGCCCGTGGCCGTCGATCTCGGGTACGGGGCGGCCCCCTGGACCGCCGTCGAGCTGCTGGCCCGGCTGCGTACCGCCGAGCCGCGCACCGCCGTGGCGGGCGTCGAGATCGACCCGGAGCGCGTCGCGGCGGCGAAGCCGTACGAGCGCGAGGGGCTCACCTTCGTGCACGGCGGCTTCGAGGTGCCGCTCGCGGTGCGGCCCACGCTCATCCGGGCGGCGAACGTGCTGCGCCAGTACAACGAGGACCGGGTCGCCGAGGTCTGGGCGCGGCTGTGCTCCCGCCTCGCCCCGGACGGGCTCCTGGTGGAGGGGACCTGCGACGAGATCGGCCGCCGGCACGTCTGGGTGGCCCTGGGTCCCGAGGGGCCGCGCACGGTCACCTTCGCGACCCGGCTCGGCTCGCTGGAGCGCCCCTCGGACCTCGCGGAACGGCTGCCGAAGGCGCTGATCCACCGCAATGTGCCGGGCGAGCCGGTCCACGCGTTCCTGCGGGACTTCGACCGGGCGTGGGCGGCGGCCTCCCCGTACGCCTCGCTCGGCGCGCGGCAGCGCTGGATCGCGGCGGTGCGGGCGCTGGCCGCCGCTTGGCCGGTGACGGACGGGGTACGGCGGTGGCGGCAGGGCGAGGTCACCGTGGCGTGGGACGCCCTGCGGCCGAACAGCCCCTGAACCGTGGCCCGGAAGGGCAGAGATCGCCCGCTCCGTGAACATCCGGGAACATGCGGGGCCGTCCGGGAACGTCACGGGGGCATCATTCGTCCCAGTGAGTGGGATGCGGGGATGACGCGGATCGAGACATCGCGCGCACCGGGGGGCTTCCTGTCGAAGCGCCCCCGCGCGGGCGGTATGTGACGCGTCAGGTGCCGTCTGCCTCTGTTGCTTTGGGGGTCGGCGTGGCACGATCGCGACGTTGCCCAGAAGTTACTGACGGTACGTCAGATACGCGCCCGGAGGGGGAGCTCGTGAACCGACGGCACTGCGCCACTGCCGCCATCACGCTGATCTGTGCACTGGCCCTGCTGACGTCCACGGGCCAGGCCACGGCCGCCCCGGTCCCGGACCCCTCGCCCTCCCCGTCGTCCTCCTCCCCCGCCGACTCGCCGCAGCGCTACTCCAACGCGGACCTCGAAAAGGTCCGCGAGAAGATCGACACGCTGTACCGGAAGGCGGGCGCGGCGACGGACGCGTACAACCTCGCCGAGGAGCAGACGAAGAAGCAGTCCGGCGAGATCGTGAAGCTCGCCAAGGCGATCGTCGACGGCCAGGCGCGCATCGCCGCGCTGAAGGACCGGGCCGGCGCCCAGGCCCGTGAGCAGTACCGCAACGGCGGCCTGCCGCCCGGCGCGCAGCTGGCCCTGAGCAATGACCCGAAGCTGTTCCTGGACGGGATCAACAAGGTCCACCAGAGCCAGCAGGCCTCCAAGTCGCTCCTGACCGAGCTGAACCAGACGCAGCAGGACCTGGAGACGTACACCCAGGACGCCAGCGCCAACTGGGAGAAGCTGGAGACGAACCGGGTCGAGCAGGCCAAGGCCAAGAAGAAGATCAACGCCCAGATCAAGGCGGCGGAGAAGCTCGAATCGCAGCTGGAGGGCAAGGAGCGCGACCGGCTCCGCCGGCTGGAGCAGGACGCCGCGGACAAGGCGCAGACCGCCTGGCTCTCCTCCGGTGCCGTCAAGGACGTCAGCGGCGAGGCGAGCGCGGGCGGAGCGGCGGCGGTGGCCTTCGCGACGGCGCAGATAGGCAAGCCGTACGTCTGGGGAGCCGAGGGCCCTGGTTCGTACGACTGCTCGGGGCTGACCTCGCAGGCGTGGCTGGCGGCGAAGCGCCCGATCCCGCGCACCTCGCAGGAGCAGTGGCGGCTGCTGCCGCGTATCGACATCCAGGACATGCGCCCCGGTGACCTGATCATCTACCACGCCGACGCCAGCCATGTCGGGATGTACGTCGGCGACGGCGCGATCGTCCACGCCCCGCGCCCCGGCCGCGACGTCACGCTGGCGGGCGCGGGCTCGATGGAGATCCTCGGCGTGGTCCGCCCGGACAAGTAGCGACGCCGCGGGAGCGGGAGCGATCCGCTCGACGCGATCGGGCCCCGCCGGGGGCCGCGATCGGACCGCAGCGGGCCCGTGATCGGACCTGCGAGGCCCGTGATCGAGCCTGTGGAGGCGCCCCGTGATCGCCCCTGTGAGGCCCCGCGATCGGGCCCTGTGAGCGGGGCCACGCCGCCGTCGGTGGGCGCGTGATGTTTGTCATGGGCGCTTGCGCCCCGGTACGGCGGTCCATCGCGCCGGATCCGTGGCGGGACGCGGCTTATGACGGCGCATATGACAGGGGCCGGTCCCCGCGTGCCATTCCGTTCCCCCACCGCGGACCGCTATCGTCCCCGACTGGCGGATCGTCGATCGTCGACCCGCCGCGCCCTCGGGGGGAGGGAAGGAAACCTGAACCGATGCCCGTACCCGTACCGCAGCAGCGCTCCGTTCCCGCTGCGGAGACCTCGCACGGCGACCTCACCCTGCTGGTGATCGAGGACGACCCGGCGGGCACCACCATCACCGTCCCCGAGCTCTCGGCCGCGGCCGGGACCCGGGTCCGTATCCGTACCGCCCGTAACCTCACCGAGGCGGCGCGGCTGCTCACCGACGACGTGGACTGCATCCTGCTGGACCTGGCGCTGCCGGTCGCGGGCTCCGGTGAACCCGCCTCCGAGCGGGCCGACGAGCTGGCGGCCCTCACCCACGTACTCCGCATCGCCCCGCTGCACGCGGTCCTCGCGCTGACCGCCGAGGACGACACCGCTCTGGCGGCCGAGGCGGTACGCGTCGGGGCGCAGGACTACCTCTTCCGGGGCGAGCTGGACGCCCGCGTCCTGAGCCGCGCCATCCGGTACGCCGTGGAGCGCAAGCGCGCCGACATCGCGCAGCACCAGCTGACCGAGTCCCGGCTGCGCGCCCAGGAGAACGCCCGCCTGGAACGCGGCCTGCTCCCCACCCCGCTGCTGGAGGGCTCCGGACTGAGCTTCGCCGCCCGCTACCGCCCCGGCCGCAGCCGCGCCCTCCTCGGCGGCGACTTCTACGACGTCGTCCGCACCCCGGACGGCACGGTGCACGCGATGATCGGCGATGTCTGCGGCCACGGCCCGGACGAGGCGGCGCTCGGCGTCGAGCTGCGGATCGCCTGGCGGGCGCTGACCCTGGCCGGGCTGTGCGGGGACGAGCTGCTCTCCACGCTCCAGCAGGTGCTGGAGCACGAGCGGCAGAGCGAGGAGATCTTCGCGACGCTCTGCACGGTCGACATCGCGCCCGACGGGCGACGGGCCGGACTCTGCCTGGCCGGACATCCCGCGCCGCTGCTCGCCCGCCACGAACGGCCGGCGCGGCTTCTCCCGTACGAGGACGGCGGACCGGCGCTGGGGCTGCTGCCGCGGGCCCGGTGGCCGCGCCGCCAGGTCGAGCTGGGCGCCGCCTGGAGCCTGATGATGTACACCGACGGGCTCATCGAGGGGCGCGTGGGGACCGGCGGAAGCGAGCGGCTCGGCCAGGACGGCATGGTCTCGATGATCAACGGCCGGCTGGCGGAGGGCCTGACGGGCGACGAACTGCTGGAGACGGCGGTCGCCGAGGTGCGGGAGCTGAACGGCGGCGAGCTGACCGACGATGTGGCGGTCCTGCTGCTGGGCCGCGATCCGGAGCGGATACGACGATGGGGCGGCAGCGCACCGCGCTCCCACCCCGCGTCCGTCGACCGGCCGTCGTCGCCGCCCGCGAGGGCGGCGAGGGCTCAGCGCCCGCCGTTGTAGGGACCGTACGGTCCGTCACTGCTGGAGCCGCCCTTGCGGCCGCCGCCACCGCTGCCGCCCGAGACCTCCTTGAGCGCGGGACGCACGTCGACCATGAACACGATCGACGCGATCACCCCCGCGAGCTGCAGGAAGAGCATCGGGATGAGCAGGTTCACCGCGACGGCGACGCCGAGGATGATCAGCCAGAAGGACTTCTTCTTCTTGTCGGCGGCACGGTAGGCGTCCTCCCGGGCGGTCGCCGCGAAGACGAACGCGACCACGGCCAGCACCAGCATCGCCAGATAGAGCAGCTGGAGGAGTGAGCCGAATGCTGAGAGCAACATGGTGTGTACCGCCTAATGAGTGGATGAGCGCCCTGCGGCCGTGAAGGCCAAGGTACCGGGACAACGAGCCGGCCACCCCTAAAGGTGCCCGCCCCGCGCCCCGGTCACGCGTACCGCGCCCCGGAAGGCCCTGGGGAGGTCAGGCCTGTGGTGCCGGACCCCTGAAGGGTCACTTGCCGGCGGGCGGCGGGGTCTTCCTGGCCGCGGGCTTGCGCGGCGCGGGCGTCTTCTTGGCGGGCGCGGCCTTGGCCTCGGCGGACTTCACCGCGGCGGGCGCGGTCTTCGTCGCGGCGGGCTTGCCGGCGGGCGCGGTCTTCGTCGCGGCGGGCTTGGCCGGAGCGGCGGGCTTCACCGAGCCGGCGGCCGGGGCACTCTTGGCCTCACCCTTGGGCGCGGCCTTGGGCTCGGCCTCGACGACGGCGGCGATCTCGACGATCTCGTCGGCCGTCTCGCCGCGCCAGGTCCGTACGGTCTGCTCGCCGTGCTCGGCGACCTTCTCGTACGTCTCACGGGCCTTGATCGCGTACTCGGCGGCCACGCCCACGCTGCGGAGTGCCAGGTCCTGGGCGTTCTCGCCCAGCTTCTTCAGGTCGGCGGCGTCGAACGAACCGAACACCTCGGTGACCTTCGCCTGCACGGTGGCCTGGGCCTCCTTGGCCTGCGTGGTCACCTTCTCCTGGACGACCTTGGGGTCGGTGTTGCGCACGGCGTCGATCCGCTCGGGCGCCTCGGCCCGCAGCTGCTCGATCAGTGCCGGGACCTTGCGCGCCTGCTGCACGGCCAGGTCGGCCGTACCCGCGGCGAAGTAGAGGGGGGTGGGGTCGGTGAGGGTCTTGCGCAGGTCATCGGTGATGGCCATGACTGTGGTCCTCCCGGATCATCAGAACCAGCTGCTAGCTGTGAGGGTCTTGGTCTTTGGTGACGTCCGTACCGGCGTCGTCGCCGTTACGGGGCGCGGCATCGCCGCCCGCGCCGGTATCGGCGTCCGCGTTCACGCCATCGGCGGAGTCAGCGTCCGCGTCCGCCTTCACGTTCACGTCGGCGTTCGCCTCCGCGTCCGCGTCGGGCCCGGGGGCGAATCCGTTCTCGCGGCGGAAGGAGTCGTAGATCTGCAGCAGAACGTTCTTCTGCCGCTCGTTGATCGACGGATCGGCCAGAATGACCGCCCGCGTCTCCAGCTCCTCCCGCTCCCGCTCGTCGAGGATCCCCGCACGTACGTACAGGGTCTCGGCCGAGATCCGCAGCGCCTTGGCGACCTGCTGGAGCACGTCCGCGCTGGGCTTGCGCAGACCGCGCTCGATCTGGCTGAGATACGGGTTCGACACCCCGGTGGCATCGGCGAGCTGCCGCAGCGAGAGCTGCGCTGCACGGCGCTGCTCCCGCAGGTACTCGCCGAGATTGCCGACGTTGAGTGATGCCATGACCCGATAGTGCAACACCCTTGCTAACTTTTGCAAGCAGGTGCTTGCAAAAGTGTCGCGCGCCACCGGCTCGCTCAGGGGTCGAGCAGGAGCCCGAGGACGCGGGCGAACTCCACCGGCTCGGAGCTCGCGCCGAGGTGGTTGCCGGGCATGTCGATCAGAGGCAGCTCCAGAAGTCCGGCGAGTGCTCGCGTCGCCCGGCGCGCCATCTGGTGATGGCTCAGCGAGCCGGCGCACAGCGTCACCGGAACGCGGCGGATGGCCTCGACGTCGGGGACGTAGAAGACCGTGGGGCCGGCCATCCGCCCCAGGAAGTAGCGGTTCTTGTCGAGTTCCTCGACCGGTAGCCCGGGGAGCGCCAGATGGGCGGGGGGCGTCTGGTCCGGGCCGGTGTGATGGGCAGCGCCGCTGAGGTCGAAGAACTCCTGCACCGCCCTCTGAGGATCAGCCTCCGCGGCTTCGAACGCCGCTGCGGCTCGGGCCGCCAGGTCCGCGTCGTCCAGGAGGGACACCAGGGGCGGCTCATGCAGGACGGCCCGGCCGACCAGGTCAGGATGGTGCTTGCCCAGCTCCAGCAGCGTCACGGCACCACCACTCGTACCGACGAACAGCGCGGGCCCTCCGGTGAACCTGTCGACCAGTGCGGCAAGGTCCTCGGCAAGGACCTCGGGGGTGGGCGCGGCCATCCCCTCGACCGCACGGCTGGCATTGATCCCACGCGGATCGTGGGTGACGACGGTGAACCGGCCGGCGAGCTCATGCGCCAGCGCCGCGAAACCGGCCCGCCCCGCCGGCGCGCCGACGAGGAACAGCAGGGGCCCCTCACCCTGGACGTCGAAGGCGATCGTGCAGTCCGGTCGGTCGAGAAGGCCCACCGGACTCGTGATCCGATCACCGAAGTCCGCGATCTTCCGAGTGATCACATCGAGCGCACGGTCCAGCTCCTCGCGCCGGTCGCGGACGCGACGGCGATGGGCCGTCAGCAACTCCACCCGGAGCCTGGCCGGATCGGCCGCCTTGTCGTCCGCGCCGGTGAACTGCGCGATATCGGCCAGGGGCATCCCCGTCTCACGGAGATGCACCAGCATGCGGATCAGCTCGACGTCCGCCGTCGCGTACTGGCGACGCCCCGCACGGTCGCGCCGTGGAGACGGCACAACCCCCTGACGTTCGAAGTACCGCAACGTGTCGGGCTCCAGACCGACCCGCGCCGAGACCTCCGCGATACCGAACAGCTCATCTGCCTCACTCATCCCTCAAGCCTCGCCCCTGGACCTCGGTACAGGTCAAGCGATCGTCGGCCGACCACGGCTCCGACGAGATCCTGGCGTCCGGGGGCAACCGTCACCGCTCGGCCCGGCGGACTCCCGTGCAGGCGAGGACCCCGCTCGCGTCGTCGGCGAGGAAGATCATGAAGGTCCACGCCCGGTCCGGCGTGCGGATGCGGCCGGTCCTGACCCGAGCGGCTCCGAGCCGGGTGAGGATGTCGACGGCGGACGGCAGGGCGAGAGTCCCGGTACCGCGCTTCCTCGCCCGTCGGAGGCGAGCCGCGTAGATGTCCGCGAGTTGCCGGGCGGGAACACCGCCGTCCCAGACGACGAAGTCCCCTCCGTCGAGGAGCGCGGCTCTGGCGGGTTCGCAGGCCGTGGTCCGGCCGCCCAGCATCCCGGCGAGTTCCGCCCGTTCCACCCGTCCTCCTCCTCTTCCGCGGTGCCCGCTGTCCGCTCTTCGTCGTCCGCTCAGTCGTCGACGTGGGGTTCGCGCCGGGTCGGTTCGGGCCGGGTCCACAGCGTGAGGTCGCTGCTCGTGGCGACTGCGAGGGTCCGGCCGGAGGGGGAGAACCCGGCTGCGCGGAATTCCGAGTACGTGGAGTGGAAGATGTGCCACCACCTCCCCCCGGCCGCCGATCCCGTGTGCGCCCCGCCCCCGGCGGAGAGGATCACGCGGTCGTGGGGCCACTCGGGGCTGACGACGTCCACGACCCAGCCGTCCGGCGTGGTTCTGTGCAGGCCACCGCCGTACAGCCCGGCTATCCGCACCGGGACGCCCGCGATCGGGCCGAGCCCCGGGCAGGTGAGGTCCGGGTCGTCGTCGGGGGTGCTCGTCCAAGGGTCGGGATCCCGGTCGCGGGCGGTCTTCTCACCGGTGACCGCGTCGAACAGTCCGTGGCCGTCGCCGGACACGACCATGACGAGGTCGTGGCCGCTGTCGGGATGGACGGCGAAGCCGATGCCGAGGAGGCCACCGATGGGCGTCCTGCGGTCCAGCACCGGCCGCCACGGATCCGGGGCCGGCACGACAGGGGCGGCGATGTAACGCTCGCGCAGCTTCTGCTGGTACTCCGTGATCAATTCTTCTCCTCGGCGCGCGGCGCGGCTGAGTTGGGAGCTCAAGCGTATGTACGTCAGCGATGAGCATCCCGGCGGGGGGCTTTCCCGGTCGGTTCTGGCTTCGGCCACCGCGCCGGCGTTCCGCTCACCTTCTGTCCGGTACAGGTGCCTGTCTGTCGGGAATCGAGCCCTGGATCTTGCTCCGAAGATCGTTCTGTTGGAGGCTGAAGCATGCCCCATCACCCGACATTCGTCTTTGTTCACGGAGCCTTCGCGAACGCGTTCTCGTTCGCGCCGCTGCAGGCCGAACTCGCCCTGCTCGGGCACCGCTCGGCCGCGGTCGACCTTCCGGGCCACGGCTTCGAAGCGACCTTCCCCGCCGCCTACCAAGCGCCTCAGGATCTCGAAGGCCTCGCCGCGGAACCGGGTTCCATCAAGGGAGTCACGCTCGCGGACAACGCGGCCCGCGTGATCCGGGCCCTCGAACGGGCCAAGCGGAACGGGCCCACCGTCCTCGTCTCCCACAGCCGGGGCGGCGTCACGGCCACCGCCGTCGCCAACGCCCGGCCCGACCTGATCGACCGGATCGTCTACGTCTCCGCCTGGTGCCCCGTCGACCTCGACGTGGGCGACTACTACGCCGAGCCGGAGATGGCCGACGTCGACGCGGGCGCCCTGGCCCTCGCGCTCGTCGGTAACCCGGCCGAACTCGGGCTGCTGCGAGTCAACTTCCGTACGTCCGAGCCGACGGCGCTCGCCGCGTTCAGGCATGCGTTCGCCGCCGACCTCACCGATGACGAGTTCCGGACCTTCCTCAACACCTTCCAGCCCGACGAGAACCTCGACGTCGGTACGTCCGCCGACCGGGCGCAGGCCGCGACCTGGGGCCGGATTCCCAGGACCTATGTGCGCCTGGCCGCCGACACCAGCCTGCCGCCCGCCGTGCAGGACCGCATGATCCGCGAAGCCGACGCGCTCACACCCGACAACCCCTTCGACGTCCGGACTCTCGAAGGCAGCCATCTGCGCTGGCTCGTCCACCCCGAGCAGGCCGCCGAGTTGCTCGCCGGCCTGCACCCGGGCCCCACCCCGCTCTGACCCCCCGTACGGAGCCGTCGGAGGTGGACCCCGCCACCTCCGCCGGCGTGAGCCCGGCGGCCGGCCACGTCGGCATCGAAGGCCACCGCAGGAGAACAGGCATGACTACGCACCGCACCCCCGGCGACGCCCCGGCCTCCGCTCCCGCCTGCCGCACCTTCGACGCCGTGCTCTGCGATCTCGACAACGTCGTCCGCTTCTACGACACCGCCCCGCTCACCGCCCTGGAGCGGGCCGCCGGGCTGCCCGAAGGCACCACCACGGACATCGCGTACGCGCCCGAGGTCGATCTCCCGCTGCTCCTGGGCCGGATCACCCCGGACGCCTGGGTGGAGTCCGTCGTCGCAGGGCTCGCGGAGCGGGTCGGGCCGGAGCGGGCCCGCGAGCTGGGCCGGGCGCTCGCGGACGCGCCGTTCCGGGCCGACGAGGAGGTGGTGGCGCTGCTCCGGCGGGCCAGGACGCACGTCCCCCTGGTGCTCGTCACCAACGCGACCCTCCAACTGGACGCGGACCTGGCCCTGCTGGGCCTCACCGACCTGGCTGACGCGGTCGTGAGCAGCGCGGTGGAGCAGGTGGCCAAGCCGGACCCGGCCATCTACCGCATCGCGGCCGAGCGGGCGGGCGTACCGATGGAGCGGTGCCTGTTCGTGGACGACCGCCAGGAGAACGTCGACGCGGCCGCCGCCCTCGGCATGACCGCCGTCCTCTACCGCGAACCGGCGGACCTGCGAGGGGCGTTGGGGCCCTGCGCGGAGCAGGACCCGCAGCCGGGCCGGGAACGCTGAGCCCCATGGACCGGGAACCGGAAGCACTGGCCGGCGGACTGGCCAACGCCGGAGCCGTCCTCCGCCACGGCGACACCGTCGAACGCCCCGCTCCCCCGCACGTCGCTCCGCTGCACGCCCACCTCCGGGCGCTGCGGAGGCAGGGGTTCGACGGCCTGCCCGTGCCCCTGGGAGTCTCCGCCTCCGGGCGGCGCGAGCGGCTCTCGTACGTCCCCGGCGAGGTTTCCGTCGCCCCGCATCCGCCCTGGACCTGGACGGACGAGGCCCTGCGCTCCGTGGGGGCACTGCTCCGGCGGATGCACGACGCGGCGGCGGCCGTTCCGTTCGACCGTGCGGCCGGCTGGCCCTCCGACCTGGCCGACCCGGAGGGGGCGACGGCTCCCGGCGCGGTGGTCTGCCACAACGATGTGTGCCTGGAGAACGTGGTGTTCCGGGGCGGTCATGCCGCCGCCCTCATCGACTTCGACCTGGCTTCGCCGGGGCGCCCGGTGTGGGACGTGGCCATGACGGCGCGTTACTGGGTGCCCATGCGGGGCCGCGCCGGCCTGGACCCACCGCACCGCCTGCGTCTCCTGGCCGACAGCTACGGACTGGGGCGCGTGGACCGGACCGTGCTGCCTCGGGTGATCGAGCAGGCCACCGCGGTGTGCCGGGGGTTCGTCGAGCGGCGAGTGGAGCTAGGGGACGCGGCGTACACGGCGGCGTACGAGCAGAGCGGGCGTGCGGAGTGGGACCGGCACCAGAGCTGGCTGGCAGACCATCGCCGCGCACTTGCCGCCGCCCTCCTGGCCGGGCACTGACCGTCACCCTCCACGCCGCGCGTTGACCGCCGCGCGCCGGCCGCCCGCCCGCGCGTGTCCGGCCGCCCGGGCCCGCGAGCGGGCTCCCTCAGCCGCGCCGCTGCGGCTCCAGGCCCGTCCGCAGTTGGACGAACGCCTGCTCGGCCGACTGCACCGCGCCCGCGTAGACCCGGTCCGCGCTCTCCCCGGCGTCGATCCGGCGCCAGTTCTCCAGGGCCAGGATGCGCAGGACCGCGATGATCTGGCCGGCCGCGAGACGGTCGGGGACTTTGCCGCCCAGGGCGCGGGCGAGCGCCGTCTCCGAGCGGCCCTGGTAGGCGTGCAGGCGGGCGACCAGGGACGGGGTGCCGTACAGCAGGCGCAGGAAGGCCAGGACCTCGGGGATGTCGCAGAGGCCGGTCACCGGGTCGCGGCGGTCGAGGCCGGCGAGGAAGTTGCGGCGCAGGGCGTCCAGCGGGGTCTCGTCCGGGGAGCGGCCGGTGACCACCCGGGCGGCCTCGTCCTCGTGGTCGGCGAACCGGTGCAGGACCAGGTCCTCCTTGGCGGGGAAGTACCGGAACAGCGTCGGCTTGGAGATGTCCGCCGCGGCCGCCACCTCCGCCACCGAGACCTTGTCGAAGCCCCGCTCCAGGAACATCGTGACGGCCGCGTCCGAGACCGCCTGGTAGGTCAGCCGCTTCTTGCGCTCCCGCAGACCGCCCCGCGCCGGCCCGCCGCCGATTCCGGCATCCACACCCGCACCCGCATCCGCACCGGTTCCGGTTCCGGTTCCGGTTCCGGCACTGTTGCCGTTCCCGGCTTTCTCTCCACTCATGACCATGAAGCGTACGCCCTTGATCTCAAGCGGACTTGACGCCGACGTCCGGGGCAGGGGAGCCGTCGGCCGCCTTCCGGATCAGCGCCTCCACCCCGTCCAGCAGCACACCCATGCCGAAGGTGAACTCGTATTCGGGGTCGTCCGGTTCGCTCATCACCCCGGACTCCAGCAGCCGGGCGATCCCCGCATGCCGCTCGGGGTCGACCAGCCGCCTGAGCGTGCGCTCGTAGGACGCCGTCACCTCTTCGGGGGAGACACCGCGCGCGGTCACGGCGGCGGCCAGATCGCTCATCAGGAGCGCCTCGCTGCGGACGAAGTTGGAGATCAGCAGGATGACCGAGATCTTGTCGCCCTCGTCGAGCCCGCTGCCCTCCAGCGCCTGGAGCCCCTGCTCCCACCAGGCGAGCGAGTTGGGGGTAACGGGCGGGCCCCCCACCGGGATCCGGAGCACCCAGAGGTTGGCGCGGAACCGGTCCCGCTGCGCGGACGCCCACTCGGTGAGCGCCGCGCGCCAGCCCGCTCCGGCCTTCAGCGCGGCCAGCGGCTCCGGCGGGCCGACGGCCGTCTCCTGCATCAGGACGTACAGCTCGTCCTTGGCGGAGACGTAGCGGTACAGGGACATCGTGGACGCGCCGAGCTCCTGGGCGACCCGGCCCATCGACACGGCCGCGAGCCCGTCGTCCGCCGCGACGCCCACCGCCGCGGCGACGATCCGCTCCAGGCTCAGTCCGGGCTTCGGGCCCTTCGCCGGGCGGTCCCGCAGCCCCCAGGCCGCCTCCAGGCTGGCCGGGAGGTCACCGCCGCCCGCGCTGTTCTTGTCCGTCACCACATCCCCTTGCCCGGCTTCTCGTCCGCGGCGCCGGCCTGCCCCCGCACCCCCGTGCGCCTTGACCCCATCCTAGAGATGCGTAAAGCTTACGCAATAACGCGTATGGCATACACAGAAGGGGACTCCGAGATGACCGCCCCGAACCGACCGAGCGGAAATCCCACCGCCGCGACCGCCGCCCCTGCCGCTTCCGCCGCCATCGAGGCGTACGGCCTCACCAAGTCCTACGGAAAGCCCGCCGTCCGCGTTCTCGACGGCATCGGCCTCCAGGTCGACCGCGGCACCGTCTTCTCCCTCCTCGGGCCGAACGGGGCCGGCAAGACCACGGCCGTGCGGATCCTCGCGACGCTGACCGCGGCCGACTCCGGCACCGCCCGCGTCGCGGGGTACGACGTCGTCACCGAGCGGAGCGCGGTACGCCGGTCGATCAGCCTCACCGGGCAGTTCGCCGCCGTCGACGAGACCCAGACCGGCGAGGAGAACCTGCGGATGATGGCCCGGCTCACCGGGCTCTCCCGGTCCGCCGCCCGGCGCCGGGCGGCGGAGCTGCTGGAGCGCTTCGACCTCGCCGCGGCGGCCCGCCGCCCTGTCCGGACGTACTCGGGAGGCATGCGCCGCCGCCTCGACCTGGCCGCCGGGCTCGTCGGCTCACCGGAGCCCGGGGTGTTCTTCCTGGACGAGCCGACCACCGGTCTCGACCCGCGCAGCCGTCAGGAGCTGTGGGAGGTCGTCCGCGAGCTGGCGAATCGCGGGGCGACCGTCCTGCTCACCACCCAGTACCTGGAGGAGGCCGACCGCCTCGCCGACCGCATCGCCCTGCTGAACCACGGCCGGATCGCCGCCGAGGGCACCGCGGCCGACCTCAAGTCCCGCGTCGGCGGACACCGTCTCGACCTGGTCCTCGCCAGCAGCGCGGCCTACCTCCGGCTGGCCGGCCGGGCCGTCCACCACTCCCCCGAGACCCTGACGCTCGGCCTGCCCACCGACGGCTCGGCGGCCCAGGTGCGCGCCCTGCTCGACGAGATCGACCCGGCGGGCCGCGAGGTCGAACGCTTCAGCCTGCACACCGCGACCCTCGACGACGTCTTCCTGACCCTCACCTCGAACGCGCCCACGCCCCGGAACCCGACCCCGACCTCGGCCCCGGAGGCGTCCGCCCATGTCTGACACCGCCGTCCAGCGACGAGCCCCGGCCCGGCAGCCCGACGGGGCCGCGGAGGACCCCGGGCGCGGGCCCGGTCCGCTCACCCACACCGTCGTCATGGCCGCGCGTGCCCTGCGCATCAGCAGCCGCAACACCGACGCGCTGATCACGTCCCTGGCTCTGCCGATCATGCTGATGCTGATCTTCGTCTACTTCTTCGGCGGCGCGATCGACACCGGGACGGACCACGACTCCTACGTCATGTACGTCGTCCCGGGCGTCCTGCTCCTGTCCGCCGGGTTCGGCGCGGCGACCACCGCCACCGCCGTCAGCGAGGACATGAAGGGCGGCATCATCGACCGCTTCCGCTCCCTGGACGTGGGCGGTACGCCGGTGCTCGCCGGACACGTGGCGGCCAGCACCGTCCGCAACCTCTGCGCCACCGCCCTGGTCTTCGGCGTCGCGCTGCTGATCGGCTTCCGCCCCGCCGCCTCCTGGAGCGGCTGGCTCCTGGTGGCCGCCGTGCTGGTCGCCTACATCGTCGCCCTGTCCTGGATCTCGGCGGCGATCGGCCTGCTCGCCCGGACCCCGGAGGCGGCGAGCGGCTTCACGTTCTTCATGTCGTTCCTGCCCTACCCGAGCAGCGCGTTCGTCCCGACCGACAAGATGCCGGACTGGCTGCACGGCTTCGCCGACCACCAGCCGGTCACCCCGGCCATCGAGTCCCTGCGCGGGCTGCTGCTCGGTCAGGAGGTGGGCAACACCCCCTGGATCGCGCTCGCCTGGGCGGCGGGGATGCTCGCCGTGGCGATCAGCGCCTCGGGGGCGCTGTTCCGGATCCGGACGCGCTGACCGCCCGGGCCGGCCGGAGCTCCAGTGCTCCGGCGCTCTCCCGGCCCGCTCAGAACACGTCCGGGCACCAAGGCCGCCGGCCCGTGCGGAACACCGCGTCCGCCGTCGTCGCCGCACCCGGCCGCAGCTCCTCCACCCGGCCCAGGTCCACCAGCCGCCGCACGGACTCGTCGCCCAGATACAGGGTGGCCAACTCCGTCACCCCCAGGGCCAGATCGGCGCTGCGGGTGGTCGGGGTGCAGCGCGCGCCGGAGTCCGAGACGTCCAGCAGGAAGCGGCCCCCGGCCAGCCCCGCGTCGTCCCGGACGTCGAGGACCAGCGACGCTCCGACGGCGTACGTACGGGCCTCCAGGGCGCGCGGCACGTCCAGCATCCGCAGCCACAGCCAGTCCGTGTCGGTGACGATCCGGGCCGCGCGCGGGTCGGGGAGCAGCAGCGGGAGCAGGGCGTCGGGGGCGCGGTAGCCCGAGCGGACCGTGGCGATCCAGTCGATCGAGCAGAGGTAGTGCCACAGAGCCCGCTCGGCCGCCGGGTTCAGCGCGATCAAGTCCCTTACGGAGGCGGTGTTCTGCGGCTGATTGCCGTCGCCCCACTTGTCGTCCGCGTCGTACACCAGCAGGCCGTCGGCTGTACCGTCGGCGGCTCGGTGCACCACGTAGAAGGGCTCGGTCCACTTGTCGTGCTCCGGGCGCGGCCCGGTCCCCGTCCGCTGCCGCCACCAGCGCTCGTCACGGGTGACGATGCCGGGCTGCCGGGCCGCGAGCGCTCCATGCACCTCGGGGCCGATCTTGCGGACGTCGGCGCCGTCCACCATCTCGATCCGGCCGCCGTCCGCCGGCTGCCCGGAGCGTCGCGGGTCGAGGCCGGCCCGGTGCACGGAGACCTCCCACTCGGCGGTCCGGGCGGCGGGGCCGAAGCCGTACCGCCCGTAGATCGGGTACTCCGCGGCGATCAGCGAGGCGACCGGCTCGCCGCGCTCCTTGGCCGCCGCCAGGTCCGTCGCCATCATCCGGCTGAGCAGTCCGCGACGGCGGTGCGTGGGCGCCACCGTGACCCCGCTGACCGCGTCGGCGGTCACGGTGGCCCCGCCGACCACGGTCAGCTCCTGGGCGAACGAGCGGAACGTCGCCACGCAGCGCCCGGCCTCGAAAGCGCCCTGGACACGGGAGAGATCGGTGTCGGCGAGCCGGTCCGCGACATCGTCCTCACCCGGCCTGCCGGGCGTCAGGAAACCGTTCTGCACCGCCCTCAGCCAGTCGGGGTAGTCGGACGCGGTGACGGTGCGGACATCAAGGCTCATTCCTCCACGCTAAGCAGGCACGGCTCAGAATGTCGCGCGAATTTCCCCGACCTCCGCCGCCCCGCCGAGCAGCGGAGATCGCCCGATCCTGGCGACCACCGGCGCGTCCACGCCCAGCAGTCCCAGGGCGCGGGCGAGCACCGGGCCGAGCGCCCGGACCGACCCGTCGTCGATCTTGAAGGCGAGGGCCCGGCCGTCGGCCAGGGCGACGGCCTGGACCGCCTCGGCGCCCATCTTCGAGAGCGTCCCGGGCACCTCGCGCATCAGCCAGGTGTCCGGACGCCGGGTGCCCGCGACGTACTCCGGGTGGGCACGCATCGCGTCCGCCACCCGGCGCTCGGCGCTCCCGGGCTCCGCCAGCACGAAGGACCGGAAGGCGCGGGCGAGGCCGGTCAGCCCGATCGCCATCAGCGGGGCCCCGCAGCCGTCCGTGCCGACCGAGGCGACGGGCTCGCCCGCCGCCTCGGCGACGACCTGGCCGACGAGCTGCTGGAGCGGGTGGTCCGGGGCGAGGTAGGTGGCGGTGTCCCAGCCGTTGCGGACGCAGACGGCGAGCATCGCCGCGTGCTTGCCGGAGCAGTTCATCGTGATCCGCTCGCGTACGTTCCCGCTCGCGAGGTAGGCCTCCGCCTCCACCGGGTCCAGCGGCAGGTCCGGCGGGGTCTGCAGGTCGGCGGTGGTCAGTCCGTGCTCGGCGAGCATCTTCCGCGCGAGATCGAGGTGGAAGGGCTCACCGGAGTGGCTCGCGGCGGCCAGCGCCAGCCGTTCGCCCGAGAGGTCGAGTCCGGCCCGCAGGATCGCGGCGGCCTGCATCGGCTTGTTGGAGGACCGGGGGAAGACCGGCGCCGCCGGGTCGCCGATCGCCCGTTCCACGCTGCCGTCGGCGGCCAGCAGGACCAGCGACCCCCGGTGGTGCCCCTCCGTGAACCCGGAGCGCACCACCTCCGCCAGCACGGGCGGGGCGGGTGCCGGGGCGGGGGATATGACGGACGGGGCGTCGGGCGACGTCATGGCGGCCTTCCGGGGACGGGGGTGCGGGACCCGCGCCCGGAAGGGTCGCTTCAGGCGAGCAGGTCGTCCACTTGTGCTTCCCCGTCACGGTACCTGCGGGCGATCTCCGCGCCGCAATCGTCGGCCGTGCGCTGAAGCTCGTGACGACGCCGGGAGACCTGCTGTTCACAGCGGACGAGCCGCCCCATCGCCGTGTGCAGTTCCTCGTCCGTCCGGGCGTCCAGGTCGGACAGCTCGACCTCGGCGAGGTTCTCGGCGGCGAGCTGCCGGAACTCGTCGCCGCGCGGCGTCGTCAGCGTGACGTGCCGGGCGGAGGTGCGGTGCCGGGACGGGGTGTCGGTCAGGATCTCCGAGAGCCGGCTCACCACCGCCGCGTCCTCCACCGGGGCCTGCGGATCCCGGCGGCGGGCCAGTTCGGCGCGCAGGATGTCGATCCGGCCCTGCACCAGCCGGCGTACGTAGCTGAGATCGGCCTCGTCGCGCTGGGCGTCCCGGCGCAGCGTCCGCAGTTCCGGCAGCCGCAGCCCGCCGAAGCCCGCGTCGCCGCCGGCCTGCTCCGGCACGGTGGCGGGCGCGTTGGCCGGTGCGGGCGGCAGCACGGGACCCTGCCCTGGCAGACTGCGCTGTACGGGTGACCGCAGGGTGCTGGTGCGGTGACGTGCGCCCGGTACGGCACCGGGAGATTGTCCGGCTCCATATGTACTCATGCTGTTCCGTCCCCTCGACCGGTGCGTCGGCACACCGACATCGTGCATCGTGCCACCCCGCGAGGGGCCGACGCAGGTGCTCTGTACCCGTTCAGCCCAAGATAGGTTGGTCTGTATGCGTGCAGTGGTACAGAGAGTGGATGGCGCGAGCGTCTCCGTCGCCGGTGCGACGGACGATCCCTCGGCACCCGGAATCGTCGGGGAGATCGTCGGCGAGGGCCTGTGTGTGCTGGTCGGGGTCACCCATGACGACACCCCTGAGAAGGCGGCGCAGCTGGCCCGCAAGCTCTGGTCGGTGCGCATCCTGGAGGGCGAGAAGTCCTGTTCGGATATTAATGCGCCCCTCCTGGTGATTTCTCAGTTCACTCTCTACGGGGACGCCCGCAAGGGCCGCCGGCCCACGTGGAACGCCGCGGCGCCGGGCGAGGTCGCCGAGCCGCTGGTGGACGAGGTCGTGGCGCGGCTGCGGGCGCTGGGGGCGCACGTGGAGACGGGCCGGTTCGGAGCGGACATGCGCGTCTCGCTCACGAATCACGGCCCGTTCACGGTGATCGTCGAGGTGTAGCCGTACGGCCGCAGTCTCGGGAAGACGGCTACGGCTCGACGACCGTCTCCTGGGCCGCCGCCGTGTCCCCGGCGATCAGCTCCGCGTCGACGGCCACGTTCCGCTTGACCAGGGCCAGGGCGATCGGGCCCAGCTCGTGGTGGCGGGCCGAGGTGGTGATGAAGCCGAGCTGGCGGCCCTCCTGGCCGTCGGCGGCCAGGCGTACCGGCGTCCCGTGGCCGGGCAGGTGCACCTCGCTGCCGTCCAGGTGCAGGAAGACGAGCCGGCGCGGCGGCTTCCCCAGGTTGTGGACGCGGGCCACGGTCTCCTGGCCCCGGTAGCAGCCCTTCTGGAGGTGGACGGCGGTGCCGATCCAGCCCAGCTCGTGCGGGATGGTGCGGTGGTCGGTCTCGAAGCCGACGCGCGGCCGGTGCCCCTCCACGCGCAGCGCCTCGTACGCCAGGATCCCGGCGGCGGGCCCGTTGGCGGCGGCGTACGCCTCCAGCTCGGCGCGCGGCAGGAACAGGTCGCGGCCCTGCGGGGTCTCCCGCACGGCCACACCCTCCGGGACCTCCGCGATGGAGCCGGCCGGGAGGTGGAGCACCGCGAGGTCCGCGGTGCGGTCGGCGACCTCGACCCGGTAGAAGAACTTCATCGACTCCAGGTAGGCGATCAGGTCGGCCTGGGTGTCCGGTTCGACGTGCATCCACACGGTCGTGCCGTCGTCCACCAGATACATCGCGTGCTCGATGTGCCCGTTGGCGGACAGGATGAGGGACTCGGTGGCCTGGTGCGGGGCGAGGTCGCTGACGTGCTGGGTGAGCAGCAGGTGCAGCCAGCTCAGCCGGTCGTCGCCGGTGACGGCGACGACGCCCCGGTGGGAGAGGTCGACGAAGCCGTTGCCGTCGGCGAGGGCGCGTTGCTCGCGGAACAGGTCGCCGTAGTGCGCGGCGACACCTTCGTCGCGGCCTTCGGCGGGGACGGCGCCGGGCAGGGACAGCAGGGGGCTCTTCATGCGCCCAGCCTACGACTTGGCGGAAGCGTCCTTCGCGGCCGTCTTCGCCGCTGTGCAGTCCGCGCAGCGGCCGAAGATCGCGAAGTGCTTCATATCGGTGTCGAAGCCGAAGTCGGCGCGCAGCTTCTCGGTGAAGTCGGCGACGACGGAGATGTCCGCCTCGACGACGTTCTCGCAGTCCCGGCAGACCAGGTGGATGTGGTGGTGCCGGTCGGCCAGGTGGTACGAGGGGGCGCCGTGGCCGAGATGCGCGTGGCTGACCAGCCCGAGCTCCTCCAGGAGCTCCAGGGTCCGGTACACGGTGGAGATGTTCACGCCGGACGCGGTCCTGCGCACCTCGCACAGGATGTCGTCCGGAGTCCCGTGCTCCAGGGCGTCGACCGCCTCCAGCACGAGCTGACGCTGAGGCGTCAGCCGGTAGCCGCGCTGCCGAAGATCGGTCTTCCAGTCGGTGCTCACCACAGGGCCAGTGTAGGGCGGAGCGAGCGCCGACCGGCAGGACCCGTTGCTCAGGGGCCGGCCTACTTGAAGAACGCGATGCCGTCGTCCGGCATGTCTTCGAGGTTCCGCGCCATCTCGGCGACCTCTTCCGGGGTGACGACCTTCTTCAGGTGCGCCGACATGTACGGGCGCAGCTCGACCTCGGGGGTGGCCTTCTCGCCGACCCACATGAGGTCGCTCTTGACGTACCCGTAGAGCCGCTTGCCACCGCTGTACGGGCCGGAGGCCGCGGTGCGGGCCACCGCGTCGGTGACGAGGTCGATCTGCGGCTTCTGGTCGGCCAGCTCGCCGTACCAGATCTCGATGACGCCCTGGTCGCGGGCCATGACGACCTCGACCTTGCGGTCCTTGTCGATGCGCCAGTAGCCGGTCTCGGTCTCCAGCGGCCGGACCTGCTTGCCCTCTTCGTCCAGGACCCAGGTGCGGGAGACGTACTCCAGGAAGTCCCGGCCGTCGTGGCTGAAGGTGACTTCCTGGCCGAAGTTGCACTTCTCGGCGCCGGGGAAGTCGGACACACCCGCGCCCGCCCAGTTGCCGAGGAGGAAGGCCAGCGGGACGAGGTCCGGGTGGAGGTCGGACGGAATCTCGATCATGAGCGGCTCAGACGATCTGTGAGGGTGCGAGGGGTGGGCGGGGAACCGTTGGGGCGCCGAGGGTCAGCGCTGGCCCTGGTACAGCTTCTTCACGGTGATCGCGGCGAAGGCGGTGACGCCCACGCAGACCAGGATCAGCAGGGCGGAGAAGAATGCCTCAAGCACAGGGGGCTCCTCGTGACGAGCGGGTGGCGGCGGTGACAGGGCCGGGCCCCCAGCCTAATGGGTGGGGGCCCGGCCTTCTCGTCCAGGTGTCGGCCGGCGCAGCTGCCGCGGGGCTCAGGAGAGCAGCTGGTTCTGCAGGATCAGCGTCTGCTGGAAGGGGATGCGGGGCGTCTCCCGCTTCCCGGGACGCTCGTGCACGATGAGGGCCATCGTGTCCCCCGCCAGGGTGTACGCCTGCCGGACGTGCTCGGCCCCGAAGGGCGCCTGCTCGGCGAAGACGAACGAGGAGAGGTTCTCGAAGTCGTTCTGCGAGCTCCAGGAGCCGTCGATCTCGGTGGTGTCCGTGCGGGCCAGCGGCGTACCGGCCGAGGAGCCCACGTTCAGGTCGTCGATCATGCCGCTCGCGAACGCCGTCGAGTTGAACCGCACCAGGTAGATCCGGGACGTCGTGCCGTCCGGCATGGTCCAGCCGCGTGCCGCGATGTGGCGCGGCGCGGAGTCCTTCAGGAGCTGGGACACCGACGGCCGGTCCTGCTGCCGGTAGGCGTCGAGGAACGTCTCCGTGGAGATCCAGCCGCCCGGCAGCTTCTTGTCCGGCACCGCTCCGGCGGGGGCCGGGAGCAGCAGCTCGCGCAGGTCGGCGTGGTGGATCTCGGCCGGGTTGCCGGCCCCGAACGGCCGGGGCGAACCGGCCGGGAGCGCGGGCAGGGACAGTTCCGGGTAGTCCCAGCGTCCGTCGCTCGCGGTGGCGAGCCCGGGGACGTCGGTCCGCTCCAGGGAGGCGATCCCGAAGGCCGTACCGGTGCCGAGCACCCCGAACGCCAGGGCGGCGGCGGTCCACCGGGCCACGGCGCGCAGGACCCGCCGGGGCGGCTTCGGCGACGTGTCGGGCGCGTAGGACGCCTCGGGCGGGAGGACGGGCGGCGCGAACACGCTGACCGACGGCGGTGCTTCGGGCATCGCGGGCGTCCCGGTCGCACCGGGGGCTACTGTCTGCTCGCTCATATGTACTCCCCCGGGGACGCGATGTGGTCGAGCTGGTCCTTCACCAGATCCGCGACGTCGGACGGGCTGAACGGATCGCGGCCGTTCGCGTCGACGGTGACCGAGACCTCTCCCTCGTACGCGACGCAGGTGACGCCGTCGAGGGTGTCCTTGTCGCCCTTGGGCAGCCGGTAGCAGGTGGCCTTCTTGTGGCCGTCGATCGAGGGCCCCTTGCGGAAGACGTCGAAGGAGTCCAGCAGCTCCTTGCGGTTCACGTACGACGTGCGGACCGCCCGCTTGTCCTGCATCTTCATGATCTGGACGTTCACGACGAGGTCGTTGGCGTCCGAGGTGTACGAGCGCTGCGCGATGCCCCGGATACGGAGCTTCTCGACGTACTTGTTCAGTTCGCGGCGGTCCTTCCCGGCCAGGCCGCGCCCCATCTCCTTCATCGCCGCGGCGGCCTTGGCCCCGCTCGTCTCGCTGTCGTTGCCGAGTTCGCCGATGTCCGGGCCCAGCCGGTAGCCCTTGGGCACCGGGAGCAGGAGCTTGGTCAGCTCGGTGTCGTGGCGGCCCGGGGCCGGACCACTCGCCGAGTCCTCGTCGGAGGGCATGTGCTCCACGTCCAGGACGGTCGTGGCGACCGTCCGGTCCGCGGTGTCCACGGTGTTCTTCGTGTAGGCGGCCGCGCCGCCGACCGCCCCGAGCACCAGGACGACGGGCAGCGCGGTCAGCACCACCCGGCGCATCCGGCGGGCGGGGGCGGGGGCGGGCACGGGTGCGAGGGGCGTAGCCGGGTCGGTCGCGCCGGTGGCGGGGTTCGTTTCGTCGTCGTTCACAGCCGCTCCAGCTGTCGCTCGGCCAGCGTCCGGATGTCCTTCTTGCCGATCGGGACGGTGTCGTAGATGTTGATGTCGAGGACGATGTCACCGCGTACGGCCAGAGCCCTGGCCCGGTACGACGGGAGGTATCCCGCCTTCCGCTCGACCGGGTAGAGGAAGTAGCGGCCCGCACGGCTGCCCTTGATCGGGTCCCCCGAGTTGCCCGCGCCGTCCTCGTCCCACGGCATGTACATCAGCTGGTCGCCGAAGTGCTCCGCCGCGCCGTGCCGGTCGCCGGAGCGGAACTGCAGCAGTTGGACACCGGTCTCCCGTTGCTCCCCCTGCCGCCACGCGACCGAGGCGACCCGGCGCAGTTCGAGCTCGGCCAGCGACTCGAACATGAAGTGCGGGTCCTCGTAGTACGTCTCGGCGTACTGGTCGAGCGGCTCCCAGCCGTCGTCGAGCCCCAGCTCGTCGGTGAGTGTCTTCTTCGCGCCCTTGGGCCGGTCGACGAGCAGCTCGCGCAGGTCGCCGTCCGTCCTGACCTGCCGGTCCTGGGCTGCGGGCAGAGTGTCCGGAACCCGGTCGGCGGACAGCGGCTTCGCCGGGTAGCCGACGCCGGGCTGCGACAGCACGGCCAGGGGCGTCGGCGCCCGTTCGGCCTGGATGCCGTAGCCCACCGCCGTCCCGCCCGAGATCCCGAGCAGCGCCGCCGCCGCGATGATCAGCGTCGTACGGCCGCGCGGCCGACGACGTGCGGGTGGATCTCCCGAAACGGGCGGCTCCACCGGCGCGGGCGGCACGGTCGGCCGGCCTTCCGGCGCGGCGGGAATGGTGTCGTTCGGTTCCAAAAGGGTCCCCCCAAGAGACCTGAGGCGCGGGTTCCCTTACCTGCGCGCACAAGTGACCCCCAGGTCAGCGAGGAGGTTGCGTCCCGGACGATTACAGTTCGGCATATGCCGAAGAAGCTTGTGATCAAGGTGACCGCCGGGCCCGAGGCCGCCGAGCGCTGCTCGCAGGCCTTCACCGTGGCGGCCGTGGGCGTCGCCAGCGGGGTGGAGGTCTCGCTCTGGCTGACCGGGGAGTCCTCGTGGTTCGCGCTGCCGGGCCGGGCCGCCGAGTTCGAACTGCCGCACGCGGCCCCGCTGCCCGACCTGCTGGACTCGGTCCTGGCGGGCGGCCGGATCACCCTGTGCACCCAGTGCGCGGCCCGGCGCGAGATCACGGAGAAGGACGTGCTGGAGGGCGTGCGCATCGCGGGCGCGCAGGTCTTCGTACAGGAGGCCATGGCGGACGACACCCAGGCGCTCGTCTACTGACGCCCGCCCGGGGTCGGCCTCAGTGCCGCTTCCTGCCGTCCAGCTCGTCCCACCACTCGTCGGACTTCGGGTCGCCGGACGGGTCGTCCCACCAACGGTCGTCCGGGCCACGCCGGTTGGCGATCATCGCGGCGATCGGCGGGATCACCATGGCGACCACGCACATGCCGACGGCCACCGGCATGGACCACAGGCGCACCACGGCCCAGGCGGACACGAAGAGCGCGACGCATCCGCCCATCATCAGGAAGTAGTTCCGCCTGCGTCGCGCGTACATGCTTCCAGCCTAGGACTCCGCACGCCGGACGGCACGAAGGGCCGCACCCCGCGTCAGGTGGCGTCCAACCCCCTGGGGTGCGGCCCTTCGGCCGTTCTGTGTGCCGTACGGAACGGCGTGCCGCGGATCCCCGGGGGATCAGACGGCGATGGCGACCTCGGAGAGCCCGCCGGTCTGGGCGACGACCGTGCGGTCGGCGCTGCCGCCCGGAACCAGGGCGCGGAGCGTCCAGGTGCCCTCGGCCGCGTAGAACCGGAACTGTCCGGTCGCCGAGGTCGGAACCTCGGCAGTGAACTCGCCGGTCGAGTCCAGGAGGCGCACGTAGCCGGTGACGGGCTCGCCGTCACGGGTCACGCTGCCCTGGATGGTGGTCTCACCGGGCTTGATGGTCGAAGCGTCGGGGCCACCGGCCTGTGCTCCACACATGGTTCTGTCCTTCAGGTCGAAGTGGTGCTGGTCGGTGGGGTTACTTGGCGGGGCCGAGCTCGATCGGCACGCCGACGAGGGAGCCGTACTCGGTCCACGAGCCGTCGTAGTTCTTGACGTTCTCCTGGCCGAGCAGCTCGTGGAGCACGAACCAGGTGAGCGCGGAGCGCTCACCGATGCGGCAGTAGGCGATGGTGTCCTTCGCCAGGTCGACCTGCTCGGCCTCGTAGAGGGCCTTGAGCTCGTCGTCCGACTTGAAGGTGCCGTCGTCGTTGGCGTTCTTCGACCACGGGATGTTGCGGGCGCTCGGCACGTGGCCGGGGCGCTGCGACTGCTCCTGCGGGAGGTGGGCCGGGGCGAGCAGCTTGCCGCTGAACTCGTCGGGCGAGCGCACGTCGACCAGGTTCTGGCTGCCGATGGCCTTGACGACGTCGTCGCGGTAGGCGCGGATCGACTCGTCCTGCGGCTTGGCCGTGTACTGGGTGGCCGGGCGCGTGGGGACGGCGTCGGTCAGGTCGCGGGAGTCCAGCTCCCACTTCTTGCGGCCGCCGTCGAGGAGCTTCACGTTCTCGTGGCCGTACAGCTTGAAGTACCAGTAGGCGTAACTGGCGAACCAGTTGTTGTTGCCGCCGTAGAGGACGACCAGCGTGTCGTTGCCGATGCCCTTCTCGCTGAGCAGCTTCTCGAAGCCGGCCTGGTCGACGAAGTCACGGCGGACCGGGTCCTGGAGGTCCTTCGTCCAGTCGATCCGGATCGCGTTCGTGATGTGGTTCTTCTCGTACGCCGAGGTGTCCTCGTCCACCTCGACGATGGCGACCTGCGGGTCGTCGATGTGGGCCTCGACCCAGTCGGCGTCTACCAGGACATCGCTGCGGCTCATGTTGTTCTCCTCCGGGGCAGTCTGCGGCGGGGTGGTGCGAGATGCGGAGTTCGCTGGGTGCGGTGTACGCGCGGAGGCACGGAACGCGGCGCGTACGGGGCACGGGGTCGGCCCCGATGACGGTCGAGGGGCGACGGTCGAAGGGCCGGGGGAAACGGGGTGGCCGCGGTGGTGCGAGCGCCCCGCTCAGAAGGGGCGACAGAGCATGGCGGCGACGCGGCACAGGTCTACTGCCCGCCGCTTCGTGAGATCCGCCTGTCGCTTCATGGGTCCGATCGTAGGGAGGTACGGACGGAGATGTCACCGTCGTGTCGAATGATGAGACACGATCATCCGCGATGTGGGATGCGAGAGGCGTGGCGGGCAGCGGATCCCCCGTCCGGCTCCCCCGAGCCTTCCCCTCATCTGCGGACCGGACGCGGGCGTCTCACCATCCGGATCGGGCGATCGGATCAGCCCGTCAGGGTGACGTCCGAGCCGGTCACCGAGATCTCCAGGCCCTTCTCCGTCACCTTGACCTGCTGGAGCTCCAGGCCCTTCGGCAGCCCGTCGATGTCACCCTCGAAGTCGGTCTTCTTGCGGACCAGTTCCTCGACGCCGGGAATCCCCTCGCCCGGCACCTCGTCCGCGCGCACCTTGATCGTTTGGCCGTCGACGCGGGTCACGGTGGAGAGCACGCTGCGCGAGATCGGCCGGCCGAGCACCTCGACCGTGCCGGTGACCTTCGCCTTGCCCTTGCCGCCGTACTCCACGACGACGCCGTCGCTGGCCGCCGCCGTCAGGTCCCCGTAGCTGACGAGCGCGGTGCCGGTGGCGCGGGTGGCGGTGGCGCTGCGGTAGCCGGAGCCGAGCTTCACGTCGTGCAGGCGGGCCCGGACCTCGCTGACCCGGATCGTGCGGCCCGCGGCGCTGGTCTCCATGCCGGTGAGGCCGACGTCGACCCGGTCCAGCTTCGATCCGGCGAGCTGGGTGAGGAAGGGGAAGCCCTTGATCGAGATCTCGGTCGTGGCGGGGCCGTCACCGCTGATCGTCACCCGGTCCTCGGCCTCGGACTCGGCGAACCAGAGGGCCGCGCGGTCGACGGCGAGGAAGAGGCCGCCGAGCACCACCACCAGGACCAGCAGTATTCGCAGTGCGCGCATGTGTGTCGTTCCCCCACCCTGAGCCGATCGGTCCCCCTGGCGACCGTGAGCCTACTGCGGCTGGAGCGGACGCCCTGGATGATCGACGAGCGACGGCCCCCCGCCGGTTCCCGAGGGGCCGTCAGCAGCGTGGCGGAGATCAGGCGACGGCGCGGCCGACCAGGTACACGACCGGGGCCGCCACGGTCAGCGGCAGCGCCACCCCGGCGGTCATGTGCACGAACCGGGACGGGTAGTCGTAGCTCGCCACCCGCAGCCCGATGAGCGCGGCCCCGCCCGCCGCGAGACCGAGCAGCGCGCCCTTCGCCCCGAAGTCCGTCAGGGCGCCCACCGCGACGCCCGCGCCGGCGCCCGCGAGCAGGGCGACCGCGACGGAGACCGGGCCGGGCAGCGGCAGCGCCCGGGCGAGCACGGCGGCCGCGACCGCCGCCCCGCCGACGACCACCGCGTCCGGGAGCGCCGCGAGGTGTCCGCCCGCGAGCACCGCGAGGGACGCCGAGACGACGGTGGCCATCAGGCCGTACATCCGCTCGTCGGCCCCCGCGTGGCTGCGGAGCTGGAGGACCACGGTGAGCAGCACCCAGACGCCCAGGGTGCCCAGCAGTGCGGCGGGGCCGTGCTCCCGGCCCGCCGCGAGCAGGACGACGTCGGCGACCAGGCCCCCGGCGAAGGCGAGCGCGATGCCCTGGCGGGCGGGCCACATGCCGTTGAGCCGGAACCAGCCGGCGGCCGTCACCGCCTGGAGGAGCACCACCGGGACGAGCAGGGCGTACGGCCCGATCGCCGCGCCCCCCGCGAGCAGCAGCCCGAGCACGGCGGTGAGCGCCGCGGGCTGCATCCCCGGCGCGATGACCGGCGAGCGCCCCTCGGCGCGGGCCCGCTGGGCGTCGGTGATCCGGGCGTTGCCCAGCGTCGTGGGCGCGCCGTACCCCGTGTCGCCGGGCCCGGCCTGCACGGCGGCGCTCGCGGGCTCCGGTACGGCTACGGGTACGGGAGCGGGTGCGGGCTGTGCGGCCGGTGCGGACGGCGTGGCCGGGACCTCGGGCGGCAGCGGCAGGGAGCCCGAGGCGCCCCGAGGCGGCAGATACGCGGTGTCGGCCGCCGGGGCCGGGTACGGCTGCTGCTGGTACTGAGGCTGCTGCTGCCCTTGGTAGCCCTGGGGCTCCTGATAGTGCTGAGGCTGCTGGTACTGGTCCCCGTACGGCTCCTGGTACGGCTCCTGGTACGGAGCGTGCGGCTGAGGCGCCCCGTAGGAACCGGGCTGCTGCGGTTGCCGTCCGTACGGGTCCGGCTGCGGCTCCTGCGGCTGCCAGTGACCGTGCCGGCCGTTCCCCTGCGCCCCGTGCGGGTCCCCGTCCGGGCGGATCGTCGGCTGGTACTGCGTGTCCCAGGTCGGCGCCTGCCACGTCTGCGTCGCGCCCTGGTCGAAGGCGGCCGGATCTTGGGGCGCGGCGGGCGCGGCCTGCTGCCCGGCCGTGCCGTCGGGCCAGTGCGGCTCCGGATTCCGCGGCTGGTGCTCGGGGTCGTACGGATACGGGTACTGCTGATCGCTGCTGCTCATGGCCTGCGGTTCACCCTCCTGCGAACGGCGGGAGCACCTCGACCGTGCCGCCCTCGGCAAGGCGTACGGTCTCATGCCCGCGGGTCCCGACGGGGTTCCCGTCGATGAGGAACGAGCACCGCCGGAGCACCCGGCTCAGCTCGCCGGGGTGCCTCTCGCGCACCGCGTCGAGCGCCTCGGCTAGGGTCGCCGCCGCGTACGGCTCCTCCGCGGTGCCCGCGGCGGCCTTGGCCGCAGCCCAGTAGCGGATCGTCCCCGCTGCCATGGCGCCACTCCTTCGGTCGGTTCGTCGGACGCCTCGTGCGTCAGCTCTCCGTAGCTCTCCATGATGGGTCACGCGGGCGGGGTGGCCGTCGCCCAGTCGGCGATGCGGGCGAGGAGGGCGTCGTCCGCCGCGTTCTCCGCGTGGCCCATCCCCCGCTCCAGCCACAGCTCGGCGCCGCCCGGACCGGCGGCGTCCGCCAGCATCCTCGGGTGGTCCAGCGGAAAGTACGGGTCCCGGTCGCCGTGCACGAGCAGCAGCGGGGCCGGGGCGATGAGCGGGACCGCGGCCACCGGGGAGAGCGGGACGGGGTCCCAGTCCTCGGTGGCGATGCGGGTACGGAATCCGTAGCGGCCGACGAGACGGCCCGAGGGGCGGGTGACCACCCAGTGCAGCCGACGCATCGGGGCCGTCCCCCGGTAGTACCAACGGGCGGGCGCACTGACGGAGACAACCGCGTCCGAGTGCGCCCCCGTGCGCCTTGTGCGCCCCTCACGCTCCCCACGCCCCTCGCGGCGCGCCTCGCGCCCCGGCACGCGAACGGCCGTATCCCCGGCCCCGGATTCCGCCCTTCCGGCCACCGGGTCCGCCGTATACAGAGCGCCGTGCCGGAGCACCACCGAGCCGCCCATCGAGAACCCGACCGTGACCACCCGCGTGTGTCCCAGCTCCCGCGCCCAGGCCACCGCCGCCGCCAGGTCCAGCACCTCGCGGTCGCCCACCGTGGAGCGCCCGCCGGACCGGCCGTGCCCCCGGAACGAGAACGTGATCACGGCCGCACGCTGGGCGAACACCCGCGCGGCACGGCGTACGGCGGGGCGGTCGGCGGAACCGGTGAACCCGTGCGCGACGACGATCGCGGGCGTCCGGGCCGGGGTCGCCTGGAGCGCCCCGGCCGCCCCGCCGTCCGGCGCCCCGAAGCCCGCCGTACACGGCTCGTACACCGCCTCGACCGGCACGCCGTCATCCGTCAGCAATGTGGCGCATCGTGGGGGTGGCGTGAGCAAGGGAACAGAGGAACCCGGGAATCGACCCTCGGACACGGAACTCATGTGGGCTATTCTGCTGCGAAGAGGATCCGGGCAATGCAGCCCCCGGGTCCTTTTGTGCTTTACCGGCGTTGTTACGACGACGTTTCGACAAGCTCAGCGGTCCCAGGGCGCGGGACCGCACCGTGAGAACCGCATGACGCAGGACGCATGACGTACGAAGCAGTGCCGCATACTCCCCCGGGTCCGACCCGGGAGTGCCCCTCTCGCAGGGAACGAGGAGGACCGACGTAATGGGCGAGCGAACCGTGCAACACGATCGACCGAACCAGGCAGGTGGGCGGCGATGAGTTCACTGCTGCTTCTCACGAACGCACTCCAGCCGTCGACGGAGGTGCTCCCCGCTCTGGGGCTGCTGCTCCACAGCGTGCGGGTGGCCCCCGCCGAGGGCCCGGCCCTCGTGGACACCCCGGGCGCCGACGTGATCCTCGTCGACGGACGGCGCGACCTTCCGCAGGTCCGCTCGCTCTGTCAGCTGTTGCGGTCCACGGGCCCCGGCTGTCCGCTGATCCTCGTCGTCACCGAGGGCGGCCTCGCGGCCGTCACCGCCGACTGGGGCGTCGACGACGTCCTGCTGGACACCGCGGGTCCGGCGGAGGTCGAGGCCCGGCTGCGGCTCGCCATGGGCCGCCAGCAGATCACCTCCGACGATTCCCCGATGGAGATCCGCAACGGTGATCTCTCCGTCGACGAGGCGACGTACAGCGCGAAACTCAAGGGCCGGGTCCTGGACCTGACCTTCAAGGAATTCGAGCTGCTCAAATACCTCGCCCAGCACCCGGGCCGGGTGTTCACCCGCGCCCAGCTCCTCCAGGAGGTCTGGGGGTACGACTACTTCGGCGGTACGCGGACGGTCGACGTCCACGTACGGCGGCTGCGCGCCAAGCTGGGCCCCGAGCACGAGTCGCTGATCGGCACCGTGCGCAACGTCGGCTACCGCTTCGTCACCCCGGAGAAGCCGGAGAAGTCCGAGCGCGCGGCGGAGGAAGCGAAGGAGCGGGCCGCCGCCCGCCAGAAGGCGGCCGAACCCGCCGGCCGGCCGGTCACCCGATCGGAGCAGTCCTCCTCGGCCACGACGGCGCAGGAAGCCCCGGTGGAGGCTGCCAAGAGGTAGGGGACACCCCCCAGGTCCATCCGCGTAGACTGCCGCGCGTGGCCAAGGTGACGCGGGACGATGTGGCGAGACTGGCGGGGACGTCGACCGCGGTCGTCAGCTACGTCATCAACAACGGACCCCGGCCGGTCGCCCCGGCCACGCGCGAGCGGGTGCTCGCCGCCATCAAGCAGCTGGGCTACCGGCCCGACCGGGTCGCCCAGGCCATGGCCTCGCGCCGCACGGACCTCATAGGCATGATCGTGCCGGACGCCCGGCAGCCGTTCTTCGCGGAGATGGCGCACGCGGTCGAACAGGCCGCGGCCGAGCGCGGGAAAATGGTGCTCGTCGGCAACTCCGACTACCGCGACGAGCGCGAGGTCCACTATCTGCGGGCCTTCCTCGGTATGCGCGTCTCCGGGCTGATCCTGGTCAGCCAGGGCCCCAGCGAGCGCGCCGCCGCCGAGATCGAGGCCTGGGACGCCCGGGTCGTCCTGCTGCACGAGCGCCCCGAGGCGATCGACGACGTCGCCGTGGTCACCGACGACGTGGGCGGCGCCCAGCTCGCCACCCGGCACCTGCTGGAGCACGGCAACGCGTACGTGGCCTGCCTCGGCGGCACGGAGGAGACCCCGTCGGTCGGCGACCCGGTCGCCGACCACGTCGAGGGCTGGCGGCGGGCGATGCACGAGTCGGGCCGCTCCACGGAGGGCCGGCTGTTCCAGGCCCCGTACAACCGTTACGACGCCTACCAGGTGGCCCTCGGGCTGCTGGCCGGCCCGGACCGGCCGCCGGCGATCTTCTGCGCCACCGACGACCAGGCCTTCGGGGTGCTGCGGGCCGCCCGTGAGCTGCGCATCGACGTGCCGGGGGAGCTGGCGGTGGCGGGCTTCGACGACGTGAAGGAGGCGGGTCTCACCGATCCGCCGCTGACCACGGTCTACTCCGACCGTCCGGCGATGGCGCGGGCGGCCGTGGACCTGGTGCTGGACGACGCGCTGCGGGTCTCCGGATCGCGGCGGGAGCGGCTGAAGCAGTTCCCCTCCGCGCTGGTGGTCCGGCGCTCGTGCGGCTGCGGGGAGCCGACCCGGGCCCGCTGACCGGCGGGGTTCGGACTTCGGACTTCGGGCTCCGGCCTGAGGTCTTTACAGCGGGCATACGCGGTTCTACCGGGCTTCTCAGGACGTATTCAGGCCCTTCTCATCTTCACCGCCCAGCCTGGTGCACATGACGGAGAACCTTCGCCCGAGCGGCGCGCACTCGACGGACCAGGACCCGACCTCGTACCCGTACGCCTCCCCGTACACGTATGACGGCACGGCGCACGCCGGCGCGGCCGGTGGCTATCCGCCGCCGCCCCCGTACGCCCCCACCACCGGCAGGCGCAAGGCGAAGCGGCCGGTCGCGCTGCTGGCGGCGGTGGCGCTCGCGGCGGGTGTGATCGGCGGCGGCGCCGCCACCCTCGTCGGGCAGCTCAACGACGGGGGCTCCGGCGCCACCGGCTCGGGTGGCGCGGTCAACGGCACCACCGTCTCGCAGAGCAGCAAGGGCACCGTCTCGGGCGTCGCGGAGGCCGTCTCGCCGGCCATCGTGGAGATCGGCGCGGCCTCGTCGGCGGGCAAGTCCACCGGGTCGGGGGTGGTGATCACCGAGGACGGGGAGATCGTCACCAACAACCACGTGATCTCGGGCGCGCAGCAGATCCAGGTCACCCTCTCCACCGGCAAGACCTACACCGCCGACGTCGTGGGCACCGACCCCGCCAAGGACCTCGCGCTGATCAAGCTCCAGGGCGCGAGCGGGCTGAAGACGGCCTCGCTCGGCGACTCCTCGCAGGTCAAGGTGGGCGATCAGGTCGTGGCGATCGGCTCGCCGGAGGGTCTGACCGGCACGGTCACCAGCGGCATCGTCTCCGCGCTGGACCGGGACGTCACGGTCGCCAAGGACGACTCCGGCAGCTCGGGGCAGGGCCAGGGCCAGGGCGGTCAGGGCGGCGGGCAGTGGCCGTTCGAGTTCGGCGGGCAGCAGTTCAACGGCGACACGGGCGAGGAGACGACCACGTACAAGGCGCTCCAGACCGACGCCTCGCTCAACCCCGGCAACTCCGGCGGGGCGCTGATCAACATGGACGGTGAGATCATCGGCATCAACTCCGCGATGTACGCGCCCAGTTCGTCGGCGGCGGGCAGCGGTTCCCCGGCGGGCAGCGTGGGCCTCGGCTTCGCGATCCCGGTGAACACCCTCAAGGCCGACCTGGACACCCTGCGCGCGGGCGGCGGCTCCTGATCCCGCGCGGCGCCCCGGCCGTGCAAGGCTGAGAGCACCCCCGCAGAGCACCGGGTCGACACGAGAAGAGGACCAGCAGCGATGAGCCCCGCCGAAGACGATCCCCAGCGCATCCTGATCGTCGACGACGAGCCGGCCGTGCGCGAGGCGCTGCAGCGCAGCCTCGCCTTCGAGGGGTACGGGACGCAGGTCGCGGTCGACGGGTACGACGCCCTTGCGATGGCCGAGGCGTACGGCCCCGACCTCATCGTCCTGGACATCCAGATGCCCCGGATGGACGGCCTCACCGCCGCCCGCCGCATCCGGGCCACCGGCTCCACCACGCCCATCCTGATGCTCACCGCCCGCGACACCGTCGGGGACCGGGTCACCGGCCTCGACGCCGGGGCGGACGACTACCTGGTCAAGCCGTTCGAGCTGGACGAGCTGTTCGCCCGGATCCGGGCGCTGCTGCGCCGCAGCTCGTACGCGGCGTCGGCGGCGGGCGCGGACGTTCCCGACGACGACGTGCTGTCCTTCGCGGACCTGCGGATGGACCTGACCACCCGCGAGGTCACCCGGGGCGAGCGGCGGGTGGAGCTGACCCGCACCGAGTTCACGTTGCTGGAGATGTTCCTGTCCCACCCGCGCCAGGTGCTGACCCGGGAGCAGATCCTCAAGGCCGTCTGGGGCTTCGACTTCGAGCCGAGCTCCAACTCCCTGGACGTGTACGTGATGTACCTGCGCCGCAAGACGGAGGCGGGCGGCGAGCCGCGCCTCGTCCACACCGTGCGCGGGGTGGGCTACGCGCTGCGTACGGGCGGGAGCGGCGAGGCGTGAGCACGGCGCAGCCTCCCGAGGACAGCGCGGCGCGGCCCCCCGCGGACCCTCCCGAGGGCGAGGCGGGCCCCGCCAGGCACAGGCGGGGGCTCGTACGCCGCTTCCGGGCGCTGCCGCTGCGCTCCCGGCTGGCGCTGCTGGTGGCCACGGCGGTGGCGGTCGCGGTCGCGGCGGTCGCGGTGGCGTGCTGGTTCGTGACCCGGGCCCAGTTGGAGGACCAGCTCGACGACTCGCTGCGCAACGCGAAGATGGACAACGCGCCGATGCGCGATCTGCTGACCTCGTGCCTGAGCGGCGGGCAGTTGCCCGCCCAGGAGTTCCCCGGCCAGTACACCGTGCAGATCGTCGCGGCGAACGGCGACTACTGCACGGCCCCGAACACCACGCCCGTGCCCGCCCAGCCCAGCGACATCGCGGTGGCGGCGGGGCGGGAGGCCGACGCCCTGCACACGACGGAGAACGACGCCGGACAGGACATGCGGGTCTACACCCGCAAGCTGCCGCCGGTGGTCAGCTCCGGCCAGGCCAACAACGAACTCGCGGTCTCGGTGGCCCGCCCGCTCAGCGAGATCGACGCACCGCTGTCCACGCTCGCCTGGGTGCTGGCCCTCGTCGGCGGCATCGGCGTCGTCGGCGCGGGGGCGGCCGGGCTGTGGGTGGCGCGGGCGGGGCTGCGCCCGGTGGACGAACTCACCGAGGCGGTCGAGCACGTGGCGCGCACGGAGGACCTGACCGTGCGCATCCCGGTCGACGGCGAGGACGAGATCGCCCGCCTCTCGCACTCCTTCAACTCCATGGCCGCCCAGCTCGCCTCCTCCCGCGACCGCCAGTCCCAGCTGATCGCGGACGCGGGCCACGAGCTGCGCACCCCGCTGACCTCGCTCCGGACGAACGTGGAGCTGCTGGCCCGCAGCGACGAGACGGGCCGGGTGATCCCGCCGGAGGACCGCAAGGCCCTGATGGCCTCGGTGAAGGCCCAGATGACGGAGCTGGCCGCACTGATCGGCGACCTCCAGGAGCTGGCCCGCCCGGACGCGGCCGGGCCGGGCCCGCTCCAGGTGGTGGCCCTGCACGAGATCACCCGCACCGCCCTGCGCCGCGCCCGCCTGCGCGGCCCGGAACTCGACGTCACGGAGGACCTGGCCCCCTGGTACGTACGGGCGGAGCCGGCCGCCCTGGAGCGGGCGATCGTCAACGTCCTGGACAACGCGGTGAAGTTCAGCCCGCCGCGCGGCACGATCGACGTGACGCTGCACCGGGGCGAGCTGACCGTGAGGGACCGGGGCCCCGGCATCCCCGCCGAGGAACTCCCGCACGTCTTCGAACGCTTCTGGCGCTCCCCCTCCGCCCGCCAGCTCCCCGGCTCCGGCCTGGGCCTGTCCATCGTGGCCCGTACGGTGCACCAGGCGGGCGGCACGATCGCCCTGCACCCGGCGCCGGACGCGGGCCCCGGAACAGTCGCCACGATCACGCTGCCGGGCGCACCGACGCCGCCGCCGGGGGTGTGAGGCCCGGGGAGCCGTGCGGCGGTGCGAGGCCCGGGAAGCCGCCGAGGCCTCCGCTCCCCGCACACGCACCGTGCCCCTGTGGTCGGCTGACTCTGCCCCGAGGACCCTCGCCGCGCCGGGGCCCGTCCCTGTATCCAGGAAGGTACGCCGCTGATCAAGGGAAAGGGCCTCCGTGCGGACACAGGGCACCAACAGGACAGGCCGCTCCGGCAGCAAGCAGGACCAGGCCGACGCCGCGCGGGAGGCACGGGCCGGGGAGCGGGACGCGGCGGCCGCGACGCCGCAGGGGCTTCTCGCCCTCCAGGCCACCGTGGGCAACGCGGTGGCCGTACAGATGCTGCGCCGGGCCGGGCTCCAGGACCGGGAGGAGCACCGGCACGACGCGGGCTGCGGTCATGAGGAGGCGCAGCGGCCCACCGTGCAGCGCTCCGCCGTTCACGATGACCTGCGCACCCCCGGCATCCAGCAGCGCCGGGGACAGGCCGCGGGCACCGACAAGGGCAGCGGGCTGAAGGTCTCCGATCCCTCCGACCGGTCCGAGCGGGCCGGCGAGGCCAACGCCCGCCGGGTGATGGCCGCCCCGGCCCGTACCGACGTACAACGGGCGCCGGACCCGTCCGGCCGCCCCGCTCCGGGGGCGGTGGTGCAGCGGGTGGGCGATCCTCAGGAGATGCTCCACGAGACGTACTGGAAGGAGCAGATGATCGCGTCGGGCCGGAGCCTGGCGGAGCCCGGTGGATCGAAGGCGCAGGGCGGCAAGGGCCCGAAGGGCAAAGGCTCCGGCTCCAAAGGAGCGAAGGGAGCGAAGGGGGCCAAGGAGTCCTCGGGACGGCTGCTGAAGGACATCCTGCAGAAGATCGGCCCCGAGCTGCTCGCCGAACTGGCCCAGCGGAGCGAGGAGGCCGAGGCCGGACAGCTGAAGATCTACCGGACGATGGACACGGCGGAAGCCGTCGAGATCCTGGCCTGGCAGGGCAAGGCCGCGCCGACGGAGAGCTGGATAGCCGAAGCGCCGAACCGGGACCCGGGCACCCTCACCACGGACTACCACGCCGCGCGGACGGCCGGCGAGATCGGTCCCATGCCCGTGAGCAACCACCTGGGTGACGAGGGCCAGGCCACCGGTTACTTCAAGAGGCCGACGGAACAGGTGATGATCGAGTTCACCCTCAAGAAGGGCGCGCACGAGCTGCTGTTCTCCCCCAAATACATGGCGATCGCCGGAGACAGCGGAACTCCCGACCACATCCGGCAGACCCGCGAGACCGAGAGCGAGAAGTTCCCGAGGGCCTCGGGCGGCGAAGGGAAGCTGGCGGGGTACATCGGCGTGAAGTCCGAGGCCAAGGAACCCTTCAGCCTCTCTCTCGGGAACAGCGACATCACCCGGCTGCTCTTCCAGTTGTTCGTCGTCGACATACGGGTGACGAAGGGCGAGGAGAACCTGTCGAACTCCTGATCTCCCCGCCCGCCCCTCACCCCACGGGGTTGTGCCGGATCAGCGACTCGACGAGCCCGGACCGCTGGTTCGGGTAGTCCAGCGGGACGATGCCGAGCCCCGTCCAGCCGGCCGTCTCGGAGCGCTCCAGGAAGGAGTGCACCTGCGGGTTGAGCCGGTCGGCGTTCCAGCGGGGCGGCATCAGGGCGGCGGTGGAGACGTAGTTCATGAAGAACTTGCCCGGCTGCTGGGCCGCCTTGCGGAACTGCGCCTCGATCTTCGGGTACTTGGCGAACGGCTCCGCCATGTAGTCGTCCTGGATGTCGAAGAGGGCAGAATCGCCGTAACGCACCCCGGGCAGACCACCGTTGTCCGCGAGCAGCACCACCTTGCCGCGAGCCCCGCCGAGATCGGGGAGGGTGGCGTCGAGGCGGAACAGCGACCGCCAGCCGCGCACGTCCAGGTAGTCGTCGAAGACCGCCCGGAACGCGGCGTCGCTCGCGGAGGAGTGCTCCTGCTTGACCCGCATCAGCACGGTCTCGGTCGGACGCGTGGCGAGGAAGTCCCGGCAGGCGACGAGGACATCGCCGAACATCATGTTCTGGAACGAGGCCCCGTGGTGGATCGCGAACGAGCCGTCGATGAGCCGGCACCGTACGTCGAGGAAGCGGATGCCGCTCGTCAACTGCTGGGCGATGGTGGTGTTCTGGCACTCCGACCAGGGACCGCCGAACCGGGCCCCCGAATCGTGCGTGCCCGGGATCGTGAGCCGCTGGAGCGCGGTGCCGTCCGGCAGGGCGGCCATCCAGTCCTGCGTCCCCCGGACCGCCCGGGCCCGCTCCCGCGTGGCGGCGACAGCGGGCGCCGCGCCGACGATCGCGGTGGCCGATACCGCGAGGGCACCGGCCAGAAAGCCTCTGCGGGAGGGCCGGGACAGGGGCTCGGGCGTGCGCGCGGGAGTGGACATGCGGGTGCCTCCAAGGGCCGTGGGGGGTGGACCGGGCCGAGCCCTTGGATTCTGTCGGGTGCACGTCACAGAGGAAAGAGGACGTGCACGCCTCCCGCCGCGGCACCAGGCTGCTCACACCCACCGCGGGGAGGTATCGAGGTGAACGGAATACCGCGGAACAGCATATTCAACATGTCGCCGACCGGAATTACCGAAGCCGCATAAAAGGATTGCCGGAGATCGCGAAATTCCCTTATTCTGAGGCAACTTGGCCGATCAATTCGACCGGCACCGCACCGAGGAAAAGGCGTTCTCCGGCATGCGTCCGAGCAACCGGCGCCCTTATTCGCCTCCGCATTTCCCTCCGTCGCGGAAACCCTGAGACACCTTGCGAGGAACACCTGTGCGACGCATGACCTCCGCCCTCCTTTCCCTGAGCGCCCTGCTGACCGCCTCCGTCCTGGCCGCCCCCGCGGCCGGGGCGACCCCGCAGAACGACCGGCCGGCCGCCGTACCCGCAGGCTGGGAGTCGGTGGACGGCTCCGAGCTGGCGCGGATCACCGGGGACGAAAAGAGAACCGAGACCCCGTCGGCTCCCGGCCGCAGCGCCTCGGGCCGCAGCGCCGCCGCCCCGGCGGACGAGTCCGGGACGTTCGCCCTCAAGTCGGCCCGCAACGGAGCGTTCACGGCCACCGAGAAGAACTACGCGGCACCCAACACCGGTGCGCTGCGCGCCCGTTCCGCAGAAGTGACCGGCGCATGGGAAGGCTTCGCCTTCGAATGGCACGAGGCCACCCAGACCTACGCCCTGAAGTCCCTGGCGAACAATCGCTATGTCGCGGTCGAGGGCAACTACACCGGCAACGCGCAGAATCTGCTCCGCGCCCGCTCGACCGGCGCGGGCACCTGGGAGCGGTTCACCCTCTACCACAACGAGGACCTGGACCGCTGGGCGCTCCAGTCCGCACTGAACGGCCGTTTCGTCGCCATGGAGAACGGCTACACGGGGTCGCTCCAGTACGCACTGCGCGCCCGTTCTCTCGAAGTCACGGGCTCGTGGGAGCAGTTCGAGCTCTACCAGATCGGTAACTGACCCGCCCGGGGGAAGGGCGAGGGCGGCCGCGGGGCCCCGCATGGAGCGGGGCCCCGCGGCTCCGCCTCAGGCGGCGGCCCCCGCCAGCGGCCCGACCCCCGGCCCGTCGAGGTCGCCGAGCGCCACCCGGCGCCCGGACACGGCCAGGAGCAGGGACAGGGCGGGGCCCGCCGCCTCCGGCCCCTCCCCGATCGACAGGTCGGCGTCCGTCGCCGTCAGCCGGACGGACGCCACCATCTCCTTCGCCCCGCCGAAGGACGCCGGAGTCCGCACCTGGAGGCGCAGCGCCCGGACCACCGCCTCCTGCGGATAGGAGCGGAGGAGGCCCACCGCCCGTCGGATGTCCTCGCCGTGGACGACCTCCTCGACCAGCCGGGTGTCGAGCGAGGCCGGAGGCATCGTCGTCCGCGACACCACCCCGCGCAGCCGCTCCAGTGTCTCGGCGGGCGAGTCCCCGCGCAGCCGCTCCACACCGCGCGCGTTCTGCAGGTCGAAGTCGAACCGCGCCCGCACGAGTCCGGCGACGAAACCGATACGTGTCGTCAGCGCCGTGTCCACGAGATGGGCGGCCACATCGTGCACGGTCCACCCCGCACAGAGCGACGGCGCCGCCCACTGCCCGGGCTCCAGCCCCGCGAGATCCTCGACCAGCGCCGCACGCTCGGCGTGCACCATGCGCCAGATCCCGCGCTTCGCGTCGCTCTTCACGGCTGCCTCCACTCGAACCGGCGACCAGTGGGCTGTTGCCTGTGGCCGGCGACCAATGACCTGTGACCACGTCTGCCGTATGAGACCCCGGACGGCACCGGAACTCATCGCATCCAGGGACACAAGATCCTCATCTCCTCATCCATCAGACATGGATCAAGAAAGGAGATCTTGTCCCTTTGTGTCATGACTTCGTAACAGCGCGCCGACGGCACAACTCCTCCGCGCCGCGACCTGTCCGACAGGGTGTGACTCACGCCACTTCGAGGGGTGGAGATCCGGGGCGCCCGACCAGGCGTCGCGCAGTGACCGCATCAAGAAACCGGGGAACGACATGACCAACATCCGACGCGCGTCAGCCATCGGCGCCGCCGTCACCGCCACCGCCTGCGCCGCGGTCGCCCTCGCACCGGCCGCCGTCGCGGCGGAGCCGACCGCCCACCGGGCCACCGCCGCGACGAAGGCGGCGGCGGCGGCGAAGTACAACGGCGCGTGTGGCGGCGGCTACTCCGTGGTGAACTCCGCCCAGATCGGCTCCAAGGGCACGGTTTTCCTCACCTACAACTCCGCCACCGGCAAGAACTGCGTGGTGACCATCCGCACCAAGCCCGGAAAGGCCGTGCACATGACGGCCTCGCTCGGCTTCGCCTCGCCCACCACGACGGTCTCGGACACGGGGTACTACACCGCGTACGCGGGACCGGTCTACCTCGACGCACGTGGCCTGTGCGTGACGTGGCGCGGTGAGATCTCCGGCGAGGTCGCGGGCAAGAACGGCACCAACTGCGGCTCCCTGGCCGCGAACCGGTGACGAACCCGCGCTGATCCGATCCTCGGCGGCCCGGCGGGTGGTGTGCGCACAC